>NZ_CP011402.1:917343-1223125 GCF_001643775.1 Denitrobacterium detoxificans
TCGATAGGGGAGACATCAAGGGGCTTACCCTGCGCCAGGCCTATGTTGGACGCGGCCTCTTCCTATCGGTGCTCGTCATGCTGCAGGCGATCGTGTGCTGCGTGGGCAACATGTTTCTGGGCGTGCAAACGGTAAACGTGCCCTTGTATTTGCTTACCGCCGTCGTGGCCTCGCTGTCCTATTTGGCCATTCAGTATTCGCTCTCCGTGCTGCTTCAGCACATTGGCAAGGGCATCTGCATCATCTTGGTATTTGCGCAGATTCCCGGCGCCACGGGCCTGTATCCCGTCGAGATGACGCCTTCGTTCTTCCAAGCCATCTACCCGCTGCTTCCGTTTACGTATGGCATCAACGCCATGCGCGAGACCATAGCCGGCTTCTATGGCGATCACTGGGCGTTCTGCATGGGCATGCTCGTTGTGTTCTTCGTCGTCTTCACGGGGCTTGCCCTTATCGTGCGTCCGTACCTCACGAACCTCAATCGCCTGTTCTCGCGTCAGATTCGCGAGAGCGACATCATGAATGGCGAGGAGTCGGAGCTGCCGGCGCGAAGGTTCCGCCTGGCTCAGGTGATCAGCGTGCTTGCCGATCGCGAAGACTACCGCGAGCAGCTGCTCGTTTCTGTGGAACGCTTTGCGTTTTGGTATCCGCGCCTCATGCGTGGTGCGTGGATTCTTGGCTTTGGCGTGCCCTTGGTGGTAACGCCCTTGTTGGCGTTTTCGGGCACGGCCAAGCTCGTGATGCTCACGGCATGGCTCGTGTGGCTCATATTGATCATGATCTTCCTGGTTGTCGTGGAGCATATTCGCGACAATATCGAGCATCGCGTGAGCGCCATCGGGCTTACCGACGAGCAGCTGCGCGAGGTGTACAGCCAGCATCAGAGCGTTCACGGTACGCCTCTGGCGCGTGCCATTGACGTGCTGCGTGGGGGTGGTGCACGATGAAGAACGTATGGCGCCTGTTCGTAGGCGATCTGAAGCGCGTCTTCAGTAACGTGGTCACCGTGATCATCGTGTTGGGCTTGGTGTTTCTGCCCTCCATCTTCAGCTGGTACAACATCCTGGCGTGCTGGGACGTGTTTGGCAATACGGGCAACTTGAAGGTGGCCATTGCCAACAGCGACGAGGGGTACGAAAGCGACCTCGTTCCGCTCGAGATCAACATCGGCGACCGTGTCGTTTCCACGCTTCGCGCAAACGACCAGCTGGAATGGCAGTTCGTTAGCGAGGACGAGGCTATCGAGGGCGTTGAATCGGGCGAGTACTATGCCGCCATCGTCATTCCCTCCAGCTTCAGCCGCGATATGATGACCTTCTATTCGGAAGACTCCTCGCATGCGGAAATCGTTTATTACACGAACGAGAAGAAGAACGCCATTGCCCCCAAGGTAACGGGGCAGGGTGCCGATCAGGTTGCCTATCAGGTGAACGAGGCCTTCACGCAGACACTTTCCGACACGGCGCTTTCCATCGCCTCGGCGTTGTACGAATATGCGCAGGACAGCGATGCCAACGGACGCATTGGCGAACTTGCCGACCATATTCAGACCATGGGCGACACCATGTCGCGTACGTCGAGCCTGCTTTCCTCGTATGCGGGCCTGGTTGGCTCGGCCGAATCGCTCGTTTCCAGCTCGTCGCAGCTGCTCGACGACGCCCAGAACGCCGTTTCCGACGTCGAAAGCGATGCCCAGGGGGCAGACGCCGCGTTCGACAGCCTGTCTTCTGCGCTATCTACGTCTACGTCGGCGCTGGAAACCGCGCTGGCCAATACCGCCCAGGGGTATGACGAACTATCCGCTTCGCTCGATACCGTCTTCAGCGATGCCAATACGCTCGTTTCCGATCGCGTGAGCCAGCTCCGTAGCGAGGCGAGTGACGAACGGGCGCATATCAGTAGCCTCGAGAATTTGAAATCGTCCCTCGAGACGCTGGAGGGCCAGGTGGACGAGCAGTACAAGCCGTACATTCAGGCTGCCATAGCATCGGTGGACAACACCATCGCGGCCGATACCGCGCTTGCCGATACGCTCGATGCCGCTGCCGACGAGATCGAGAGCGGTACGGGTGATGCACAGGACAAGTATGCCCAGGCGAAGGAGTTGGTCGACCAGGCGAAGGCGAGCATTTCCGAGCTGCAGACGAATTACAGCACCGAGGTAAAGCCCGTGCTCGACGATCTGGCGAGCAACGTCTCCTCCTTGGCCGATTCGCTTGCCGTGAATGCCGCAACGCTTTCATCTGCCGCCGACGACCTGCAGGGTGACGCTGGGTCCATTTCCGAGAAGCTCTCTTCCGTGCGTGACGACCTCAATTCCGCCGCGCAGGACATGACGGCATCCGCCGATCGCCTGACCCAGCTTTCGTCCGAGCTGAAGGAGGCGCTCGCTTCGGGCGACACGGGCAAGCTTGCCGCATTGCTTTCAACCGATCCGAGTACGCTCGCCGAGGCGCTTTCCGCGCCCGTGCAGCTTGATAGGCATGCCATTTTCCCCGCTGAAAACTTCGGATCGCAGATGGCGCCCCTCTATACGACGCTTGCGGTGTGGATTGGCTCGCTTTTGCTTACCGTGGCCATTCGCGTTCTCGTTTCCAAAGATGCCCAGCGCGAACTCGTCGACCCCAAGCCGCGTCAGCTCTTCCTGGGTCGCTTCGGCATTTTCGCCCTTGCGTCGCTTGCCCAGACTACGGTAATGGCCTTGGGCAATATGTTCTTCCTGGGCGTGCAGGTGAACGAGCCGTTGCTGTACCTGCTGTGCTTCTGGTTTGGCGGACTGGTGTTCACGTTCCTGCTGTATTCGTTCGTGGTGTCGTTTGCCAACTTGGG
Organism: Denitrobacterium detoxificans; assembly: GCF_001643775.1. Classification (NCBI taxonomy): domain Bacteria; kingdom Bacillati; phylum Actinomycetota; class Coriobacteriia; order Eggerthellales; family Eggerthellaceae; genus Denitrobacterium; species Denitrobacterium detoxificans. The sequence continues at coordinate 920,173 of NZ_CP011402.1, forward strand.
CAAGGCCATGGGTGTTCTGCTGCTCATTGTGCAGGTTACGGCGGGCAATGGCAGTTATCCCTTGCAGGTGCTTCCCGATGCGTTCCAGGCCGTAAGCCCCTATCTGCCTGCTACGCATATGATTGCCGCCATGCGTGCCGCCATGATGGGCGTGTATCAGAATGACTTCTGGGTGCAGCTTGGTCAGCTTGCCCTCTTCCTGGTGCCCGCCGCCTTGCTGGGCCTCGTGCTGCGCAAGCCGCTCGCGCGTTTCCTTGGCTGGTACGTGCGCAAGACGGAAGATTCCGGTCTCGTGCAGTAGCGGCAGGGTGGGGCGCAGTCCAGTGACGCGCGTTGTCATAGCATGTAAAACGGCCCGCGACAGGTAGTCGCGGGCCGTTGCGTATCGTATGCGCTGAGGGGCTAGGCGGCCTTGCGCGTGTGCGAGAGGTGCAGGTGGGAGGAGAGCTTACTTGCGATGGCTCGGTATCCCGTCTTCTGCCCCGATTCGATGCGCGTGACCTTGGCAGCACGCTTGGCCTGCTTTCGTTCCGCACGCTGGGCAACGATGCCCTTCTGTACGCGGTAGGTGAAGATGAAGTAGGCGCCCATCATGGCGATGCCCGTTGCAAGCCAGGAAATGGGGTAGACGTTCATGAGCGTCTCGAACGTGGGGTCTGCGGCGAATACCGTACCCACCCAGGCTAGACGTAGCGCGCAGGTGCCGATGACGGTGATGATGGCTGGCATGAGCGACGATCCCATGCCGCGCATGGCGCCGGCGGGTACCTCGTAGAATGCGGGGATGAACTCGATGACGGCGACGCGCCACATGCGGATGCTCGCGAATGCCATGGCCAGCGCGTCGGCGGTGAAGAGCGCCTCGAGGGGCTGCATGAACACGGCGAAGAGCACGCCCATGATGCCCGTGAATACGATGGATCCGCCCATGCAGATGGCGAAGATGCGGCGGCAGCGCCCGTACTGCTTCGTTGCGAAGTTCTGCCCCATGAAGGTTACGGCCGTCTGCGCAAAGGCGGATACGGCGAAATAGGAATAGCTTTCCATGTTCAGGGATGCGGTGGAGCCTGCCATGGCCTCCGACCCGAAGCCATTGATGGCGGCCTGAATAACCAGGTTGGATATGGCAAATACAGCACCCTGGATACCTGCGGGCACGCCAATCTTCAGGAGCGTGGAAAGGGGGCCGCGCGCGATGCGGAGCTGGCGGAGGTTCAGGTGGGTTACGCCCTTGTCGCGCATCATGGCCGCAAGCACGATGGCGGCGGCGCTGGCGTAGGCAATGACCGTGGCCAGGGCAACGCCTGTGACGCCCAGGGGCACGACGGTGGTGAACAGTAAGTCGAGAAGACCGTTCACGGCGCATGCAATGGCAAGCGCATAGAGCGGGCTGCGCGTGTCGCCTTTGCCGCGCAGCACGGCCGATCCGAAGTTGTAGAGCATGATGAACGGCGTGCCAATGAAGTAGATACCCAGATACTGGGCCGCCGGCCCCATGACCGATTCGGGCGTGGCGATGGCGTTTAGCAGGGGGCCCGTTGCGCCAAGGCCCACGGCGATGAGGGCGAGGCCGCATACGATCGAAACGGTCATCGACGTGTGCACTGCCTGCTTGATCTCGGCTTCGCTGCCGTTTGCAATGCGCACGGCGACGGCAACGTTTGCGCCTACGGAAAGGCCCACGAATACGTTGACGACGAGGTTCACGATGGGTGCCGTAGCGCCGATGGCGGCAAGGGCTTCGTTGGAAACGAATTGTCCTGCGATGGCCGAGTCTACGGAATTGAATAGCTGCTGCAGGCAGCTCGTGATGATGAGGGGGAGCGCGAAGAGGAGGATTTTGCCCAGCAGGGGGCCATTGAGCATGTCGATGCTTCTATCGCGGCGTTGCGCCATTGCGCGGCTCACTTCCTTTCACCCTGTTTTTGGGCGTAAAAAGCCCCGCCTGTAGCGGGGCGCGTATTCGTATTGTTGACGAACGTCACTATAGTCCCCTCGGCAAAAAATGGCATTGCCTGAGTCGCGAATATCATTAGGTGTTCAAATACGGTTCACGGTTGCTTCGAATGTCCAACGGGATGGAGTGGCGTTTTTCACGCGTTTTCGCCTTTCGTCGAGCGCGTGGCGTGCGCGCTTCGCTTTTGCGGAGGCGGGGATTGCCCAGGATGGTGCTACATGGTACAGTCACATAAGTTAGACAAGCCTAATAGTAGTGTTGACGTGCTAAAATAATCGAATGTGGTAACGGGAGGGCGCATGGTTCGTCTCCCGTTTTTGCATAGGGCATTCGGGATGGGAGAAACATGGTCGAACAAATGCAATGGGGCGTTTATGACGGCGGCGAAGAGCCTATGCCGGCTCGAGGGTGTGTGGTAGGCCCTCATCCCGAACATGTGCTGCTCGAAGGCGTCGTTCCCTTTCCGGCCGAATTCGCCGAGCGCTACCGCGAACGGGGCTATTGGAAGGGCGAAACCATTGCCGATATGTTTTTCGGTTCGGTTCGCTCGTTTGCCGATAACGTTGCGGTCGTCGATGGGGAAGAGGAGATTACCTACGCCAAGCTGGGCGAACGCGTGCTGCGTTTGGCTGGTGGCCTTTCCCGCCTTGGCATTGGCAGGGGCGATCGCGTAGTCGTTCACCTTCCCAATGTGGCCGTGTATTTCGACGTCGTGTTCGCCCTGTTCGAGCTGGGGGCCATTCCCGTATTCGCCTTGCAGGCGCATCGCCGTACGGAAATCGAGTACTTCTGCTCGTTCGCGCAGGCGAAGGCCTATATCACCATCGATTCATGCGAGGGGTTCGACCATGCCGCTCTGGCGCGCGAGATTGCCGCATGCGTGCCAAGCGTCGAGCATGCGCTGGTCGTCGATACGCAAGACGATTGTCGCGAATTCGGCAAGCTGTATGGCGAACCGCTTTCCCATCAGGAGCGTTGCAATCCTGCTGACGTTGCCTTCCTGCAGCTTTCGGGCGGCACCACGGGCAAGCCCAAGCTCATTCCCCGCACGCATGACGATTACCTGTACACCATCCGCGAATCGGCGCGCATTTGCGGGCTTTCTTCCGAAAGCGTGCACCTCATTGCACTTCCCATCGCCCATAACTACACCATGAGCTCCCCGGGCATCCTGGGCTGCGTGTATGCGGGCGCGAAGATGGTGCTCGCGCCAAGCGGTAGCCCCGATGTGGCGTTTCCGCTCATCTCGAAGCATCATGTTACGAGCTCTTCGCTCGTTCCGCCGGTGGCCCTGCTGTGGCTCAACTCCTCCGTTCGCGACGAGTGGGACCTTTCTTCGTTGCAGGTGCTTCAGGTGGGCGGCGCGAAGCTTAGCCAAGAGGCGGCGCGACGCGTAAAACCCGAATTGGGTTGCACGCTTCAGCAGGTTTTCGGCATGGCCGAGGGGCTGGTCAATTACACGCGCCTGAGCGATTCGGAGTCCCTTGTGGTCTCTTCGCAGGGCTTGCGCATTTCGCCTGACGATGAGGTTCGCGTCGTTGACGACGATGGCGTCGACCTGCCCGCGGGCGTTCCCGGCAATCTGCTCACGCGCGGGCCGTATACCATTCGCGGCTACTATTGCGCGCCCGAGGTTAACGAGCGCGATTTCACGCTCGACGGGTTCTATTGCACGGGCGATATCGTCTCGCGTGACGAACGCGGGTACCTTACGGTTACTGGCCGCAAGAAGGACCAGATTAACCGCGGCGGCGAAAAGGTCTCTCCCGAGGAGATCGAGAATCTGCTGCTTTCCCACGAGGCCATTCACGACGCATCTGTGGTGGGCGTGCGCGACCAGGTGCTGGGCGAGAAGGTGAAGGCGTTCGTGGTGCTGCGCGAAGACGTGGATCCGGGAAGCGTGAGTCCGTTCAAGCTCAAGAAGTTCCTGCGTCAGAAGGGCATTGCCGGCTTCAAGATTCCCGACGAATTCGAAATCGTCGATGAGTTCCCCGAGACGTTCGTGGGGAAGACGAGCAAGCGCGCGCAGCGAGAGTCGTAATGCCCGTATTGCAGAGCCTTGACGGCCCTATCGTATGGGTTGTCGATACGCGCAATACCCCGGGGTCCTGCGAAGAATGGGATGCATGGCTTACCGAACGGGAGCGCAACCGCGCTGCGTCGTTCAAGTTCGAGCGATTGGCGTCGTTCTACCGTGCCGTCCATGCGGGCGTACGCCTGCATGTGGCGGCCCTTGCGGGGGTGCAGCCGAATCAGGTGGCCATCGACCAGCTGCCATGCCCTCGGTGCGGGTCTGTGCGGCACGGGCCGCCGTCTCTTGTGGTTGAGGGAACGCGCCTGCATTTCTCGCTCTCCAAGGCCCAGCCGTATTGCGCCTTCGCCATTGCGCCCTTCCCGGTGGGCGTCGACGTTGAGCGAGGCGATGCCTCTTCGATTGCGGGAGAGCTTGCCTCCGATGCCTTCACCGCGCGCGAGCTGGATGCCATTCGCGCCCATGGGCCGCATGAGGCGCTACGCTTGTGGGTGCGCAAGGAAGCGCTCGTGAAGGCTCGTGGCATTGGCTTTGCGGATGCGCCTTCGAAGATTTGCGCGATTGACGACGTGCATGCGTGCGAAGACGGTACGTGGCATGTGCGTGACATAGTGCAGGGGGAAGCCCTTCAGGTGGCGTTATGCGTGCCCCTCGAGCGGGCGGAAGCCCCCGTGTGCGTGAAAGCCCCGTAGGCCCTGGGTTTGGGTCCTACGGGGCTTTGCCTATTCTGCGGCGGGCGTAACGAATAGGTTGCGTGGCTCTTCCACGCTTGTGGGATAGCCCGCTGCCTTCGTGAGCGCCGTCCAGTTTCGCGCGTGCTGCATGCACGCGGCAAGGGCGCGGTTGCCCTCGGGCGCCTCTGCGAGCTCCTTCATGTCGCGTGCGATGGCCTGCGTCCATGTTGTGCGCATCCAATCGCCGAATGACGCTTCCTCGTTGGCGGCGAACAGCGTTTGCGTGGCGGCATGCGCGTGCGTATGCGGAAGGCCGCTGGCATCGCGTTCGATGATCTCCATGCGTGGGTTCCACAGTACGGGGCCCGTGACGTCCGAAAGCGCGAGCGTGCCAGCTTGCGTATACGCTTCTACGCGCATGAAGAGATGGGCGTAGGCATCGGGTTTGGTAGCGTCCATCTGATTCCAGATATCGATGGAGCAGGGGATGCGTCCCAGGGTGCCCACCACGTGCTTGAAGGGCCCTTCTTCTTGAGTGCTGCGTACCTGAATGGCCGCGCCGGGCACGACATCGGCAAGCAGACCGCAGAGGTAGTACGTTACATGGGTGGATGCGCTTATGCGCAGATGCGTGATTTCGGCACGCGTTGCAATCGAGCGCGTCGCACGAGTGAACGCCTGTGCAGCGGGAAGATTGCGATAGAGGTTTCCCACGGCGAGCTTGCGCCCATGCTTCTGCGCACATCGTGCAAGCTCTGCGATGTCGTTTGCGTGGACGGGAGGCTCTAGCAGAATGTCGTAGCCGCGCTCCATGAGGCTGGTGGCGATTTCGTTTCCTCGACCGCCCAGGATCGATGAACGCAGGGCGACGCTCGCGATATTCGCGGCGTTTTCGCTTGGTTCGGGAACGGTGCTGGGTGACGTGAAGAGGGTCGTGTCGAACGCCGATGCGATGCCCTTGGAGCGTTCGCTGCCACCGGCTAGGATGCCCACGAGCTCCAGGCTGGGGTCGTCGTGAACGGCTTTCGCGTGCATTGCGCCAAAGGTCGTTCCGCAGACGATTACGTGCGCCGTATCGGTCATTACAGCTCTCCTTCTTCCGCTTCGTCTTCCCCGGAACGGGAAATCCAACCCCCGCTCATTTGAAGCGCCCGCTCGATTATGCTGGGCAGATTATCCCATGCTACCAGGGCAAACGGCTTTGCTTCATCGGTATTCTGGCAAGGGGATTCCTGCCAGGCGAGCCATGCTCCGGCGGCGCTGAACTCGTAGAGCGAGGGGATGTGCAGGGTTATTATATCCTGGTCGTATGTGCCAGGGTTGGTGATGATATGTACGAGCGTATCATGATTGTACCCCAGCGTTGAAGCAGCGCTCATGGACAAGGCCCTGCGGTCGAGCCCCATGTCTGCAGGAGCATGAAATGCTTCGAGAAGCGCCTGGGGCCATATGCTGAAGGCGTGTACTTCTAGGTGATGTTTACATGCGAGTTCCCAGGTCACAGCATCGGAATAGGGTATCGCGACTGTTGCGTCCACGGAAGTGGCGTGCGGCTTCCCATAGGATGCATCTAACCCATTGCTATAGTCTGTGGCTAGGATATCGTGCGCTGCTGCGGGAGTGAGCGTACCGTTGAATTCATATATCATTTCAACGTCATTTTTGGCCGAGGTGCCGGCGAGCAGGAACGCGCCTGCAAGGAACCCGGGTATGGCGCCCGCTTGCAGAATCTGCCCCCGGGCACCTTGTGCGTGTACGTGTCCAAGCGAGATGAGCGGCGTGCTGCATGCATCGCAGACGCGCGAGACGCGTTCGCCGTAGACGGCCGAAGGCCCTAGGCAGTCGATGACGGTGTCGCTCTGCGTGCAGAGTGCGGCAAGGGCCTTCTCGTCGTTTGCATCAAGTTGCACGTCTTGCACGCCGTCGATGGCGAGTGGCGCATTACGGTACGTTCCTATGACAGTTTCCTCTATGTCTGCGTTCGCGAGCTCCCTTGCGAAGAGGTTCGCGACCGCAGATCCCATGCGCCCGCTGGCGCCCAATATCGTGATGGTCATTACAGCTCGCCTTCGTCGAAATCGCCCAGCGCCAGACGGTGTTCGTCGACGAGCGCAGCAGCGGCGGCAATAGATGGTGCGTCGAGGAAATCGCGTAGGCTGAATTCGTCGTCGAGTCGTGTCCTTACGATGCGTGCCACGCGTGCGGCCGTAAGGGAGTCGCCGCCCAGTTCAAAGAAGCTTGCATCGGGGTTGCATGAGTCGATGCCTAGCGCTTCGCACCAGATGGCCTCAAGACGTCGTTCCGTTTCCGTTTCCTCGCGCGTTTCGCTCGTGGTGCTCATGCGATCGAGGGCCGCCATGGCGCGCTTGCGGTCGACCTTTCCATTGCGGGAAAGGGGCAGCGTGTCGATGAACGATAGGTGCGCGGGGATGTGGGACGCCGGCACGTGGTCGCGCAGGAATGCGTGGACGTGCGCAAGGGGCGCGGCATCCATCTTGCGGAAGCAGATGACGTAGGCATCATTCGTGGTGGCACGGTGCAGTGCGGTTGGCACGAGGCCCATGGCAGCCGCATCGTTCATCCAGGCTTCGGCTGCGCAGATGGTCGAAGCGTCATCGTTCGTGGCGTAGGGGTTGAGCGCGCCACGGGAGAGCGCCACCGCCGAAATCATGGCAGCGGGCGAGAGCGTCTCGATTTCCGCGACCACGAGCACGCCGTCTTCCCGCAGCGCGCTTGCCGCACGGCCCAGGGCCGCCTGGCGCGTATCGAAGCGGTGCATGCTGAATGGGGCGATAAGACAATCCAGTTGCTGGCTTTCGCACACGCAATCGACGTTGGGGCCGGGTATGCCTTGGAAGGGTGTGCCGTCTGCGATGGCGTGCGCAACGCGGTCCGAGGCGGCGAGCATGCCCACCGCGCCCGTTTTCGGGATGCGCTCGGATGCCAATGCGAGTGCCGCTCGCGATGCGGGGTCGGCGAGCATCTGCTCTTCGAAATCTAGGAACGGGTTTCCGGCGAATACGTCGGTTCCCGCTTCTCCCGAAATGAGCTTCAGCAAGTCGTCGACGATTGACTGGGGTGCGTCTTCCTGGTTCCGCGCGGCTTCTGCGTGCTCTTCGAGCCATTGCTGCCATACGGCTACCAGTGGACGGTATTCGGGGTTGACGTCATGCCTGCGTTCCAGCACCTGGGTGAGGATGGAGGCTATCTGGCGTTCGCTCAAATACGCCTCTCCGGCGTTGGCTGGGTCGAATGAGGCGTGCGGGGGAAGCGCCGCCTTCGGCGCGTTCCATTCACGTTCGAGAGCCAGGCCAAGCTTGCCATCGGATGTAATGCCAGCTACGGCGCGCCCCACGAAGGGGAGCGATTCGGCGAACGATTCGAGCTCGCCGAGTTCGATGCGATGTCCGCCAACCTTCACCTGCGAATCCGACCTTCCGCGGATTTCGATGATGCCGTTGGGGCGAATGCGCCCCATGTCGCCCGTGCGGTACGTGCGCACGCCGTTGCGTTCGAAGAATCCGTCTTCGCCCGTGACGTAGCCAATGCCCACGCCAGCGCCGGTAATGGCCAGTTCGCCGATGGTCCAGCGCGGACATACCTCGCCCGTCGCGGGGGCGAGCACTTCGTAGCCTTGTCCGGGGAGCGCATGCCCGTACGGCACGCTTGGGTAGCGAGGGTCGGCCTGCTCCCATGCGGTCTCTTCGAGCGGGGCAAACCAGTTCGACCAGATGGCGGCTTCGGTTGCGCCGCCCATGGCTATGAAGCGTGCCATGGGGGCCGCCTGTTTTGCCTCCTTGGGCATGTCGAGCGGCACCTTGTCGCCTGATACGCAGGCCATGCGCAGCGATTGCAGCTGGCCCGCTTCGGCGCTTGCGATGGTCATCTGCAGCAGCTGTGGCACGGAATTCCACAGCGTGACGTGCTCGTCTTGCACGATGCGGGCAAGCGTTTGCGAATCGCGGTTGTCGGCCCCGTCTAGCGCCACGACGGTGCCGCCTGCGCTGAGCGTTCCGAAGATGTCGAAGATGGACAGGTCGAAATCGGGCGAGGATACCGCGAGCGTGCGCGGCGCTTCGCTTGTTTGCCAAAGCTCGAGCACGGCTTCGATGGTGGTCATGGCCTGGCTGTGGGAGATGGCAATGCCCTTGGGCGTTCCCGTGGTTCCCGAGGTGAAGATGATGTACGCCATGGCGTTGGGATCGAATACGGGCGGGGTGGTTTCCGGTTCCTGGCTGTCGTCGATCGTCGTTTCGTCGTCGATGACCTGACGTGCGCCGCTCTGCTCGATGACCTGGTGGATCCTATGGCCGTTCTGCGTCGATGAAACGGGCACGTATACGGCTCCTTCGCAGAACAGGGCCAGGGCGAAGGCAATGCGACGGCGCATGGCAGTGCAGCAAACCACAACGCGGTCGCCTTGCTGCACGTTGCGACTTGCAAGGTACGTGCGCGCGACGCGCACGTCGTGGGCCAGCTGGCCGTAGGTCACGCTTTCGTTGGTCTTCGGCATCCTGATGGCGATGGCGTCGGGCATGGCCTGCGCGTGACGCCAGACGAGCTCGTGCAGGCAATGCGTGCTGTGGGCGCCCGGTGCCTTCACGCGTGCGGGCGTGGGCTCGGGGAATGCGCTGTCCCAGCTTTCCCGTGCGCACCACTCGAGCGTGCGCCAGAAGTAGTCGAATGCGTCCTCCAGGAATCCTTCGGGGAAGAGGCCTTCCACGTGATCCCAGGTTACGGTGATGCCATCGCCGCCGAAATCGCTCACTTGGCAGTCGAGCCACGTTTGCGGCGTTTGCGAAAGGCCATGCACGCATGTGGAGAAGAGGCTGGTGTGCTCTTCGTTGCGTTCGAGGCCCAGCGCCGCAGTGAATACAACGGGGAAGGACTTGCCCTGCTGGAAGAGCTCGCTTCGCACCTGTTGCATGGCGCCTTCGGAGCAGTGGTCCAGGTCGGCAAGAAGATTGCGCGTGGTTGCGCGAAGCGTATTCTCCCAGCTCTCGTTTGCGTTGCGCGTATAGCTGGAAAGGACGAGCTTCGTGAAGTCGCCAATCACCTTATCGATGTCGGGATGTACGGGCTCGCGGTCGAACGCGGTAACGGTGATGGTGACGCCTTGCGAGGCCGAATAGCGTCGAAGCGTTTCGCCGTAAAGGGCGAATAGCAGTGCGGCTACGGTGGATCCATGCGTGCGGCATGCCGCTTCGAGTTGGGCCGATGTGGCTGCATCGAGCGTGCGCGCCATGCGCGAGAAGCGTGGCGCACCCATGGTTTCGGGCGAGCGCAGGAGCGGCAGCTCGGGTGCCTTCGGCATGCTGCCCGTGCGTTCGCGCCAGTAGGATAGATCGGCTTCCGCTCGGTCTTCCAGGAACTTCGTGCGGTTGAGCATGTAATCGCGGAACTCGATGCGGGGTGTTGCCGGCAGCGTTTCGCCATGGTATGCCGCGCTGATTTCGCGCAGCAGCATGAGCACGCTTGCCGCGTCGATGGCGATGTTACAGAATGCGATGCCCACGATGGACTCGTCGGCGCTTTCCGCTACGCCCACGGCCATGAGCGGCGCGCATGCGAGGTCGAACGTGCGGTGGCCGAGCGTCTCATGCATGTCTGCTGCACTATGGAAGTGCTCGATTTCAATGCCGGTAACGGTTTCGTCGTAGCGCTGCTGTCCATCCTCGATGCGCATGCGCAGCATGGCATGTCGTTTCACGATGGTGCCAAGTGCTTGCCCAAGACGCGCTTCATCTAGGTTTTCTACGCGATAAGCCCGGTAGAAGGTGCAGCTGATGCCGCCCAGTTCAACGGTCGGGTCTTGTCCGTAGAGGTATGCCTTCTGCACCTGGGTGAGCTCGAACGGCTCATCGGGAGTCGTGGCTTTCAGGATGGTTTCCGCTTCTGGGGCCGATGATTCCTCGAGCGTGCGCGCGAATGCCTGCAGCGTGGGGTGCTCGAAGAGATTCACGAGGGACGATTTCTTTCCCTGTGCACGCAGTGCTGCCAGGACCTTGGTCCCGCTGAGCGAGTCGCCTCCGATGTCGAAGAATGACTCATCGCGTCCGATGGCGTCGATGTCCAGGACCGATTCCCAGATGGATGCAACCAGCTTCTCTGCCTCGGTTTCGGGCGCTTGCTGCAACGCGCTTGCGTTGGAGCGCGTTTCCTCGAGCATGGCCTTCAGCTGCTTCATGTCGATCTTCCCGTTGTGCGTGATGGGGAAGGCAGGCAGGAACAGGATGTTGTGGCATACGGCGGCTGCGGGTAGTTGCGGTTTCTGGTGGGCGACGAGCTCTTCCGCGGAAAGGTCGCCACGGGCGATGACAGCTGCGCCAAGCGAGCGATTCGACTTTTCGCCCAAGATGACCACGCGCGAGCGTTCCACCTTGGGGTGCGCGTTGATGGTTGCTTCCACTTCCGCCACTTCGATCCTGTTGCCGCGGATCTTCACCTGCGTGTCGCGGCGGCCCAGGAACTCGATCTCGCCGCAGGGCAGCCAGCGCCCCACGTCGCCCGTGCGGTACCAGCGCGTCCCGCCGGGGCCCTCCACGAAGGCGGCGGCGGTGAGGTCGTCGCGGCCCAGGTAGCCCTCGGCCAGGCCCGCGCCCGAGATCACGATCTCGCCGGGCACCAGGTCGGGGCGCGCCCGCAGGCCCGGCCCGGCCACCTCCATGCGCTGGCCGGTGAGGGCCGCGCCGTAGGGCACCGAGGGCCGCCCGGCGTCGCCGTCGGCCATGACGTGCACGTTGGACCAGATGGCGGCCTCGGTGGCGCCGCCCAGGGCGGCCACGGTGGCGCCGGGCGCCCAGCGGCGCACGCGCTCGAGCGAGTCGGTGGGCACCCAGTCTCCCGACAGCAGGGCCAGGCGCAGCGTGCCCGGCAGCCCCGGCTCGCCGGCGTCGAGGGCCATGGTCATCTGCGCGGGGCTGGAGTTCCACACGGTGGCGCCCGCCTCGCGCGCGGCGGCCGTCCAGCGGGCGGGGTCGGCGATGGGGCCCTGCTCGCAGAACGCCAGCGAGCCGCCGGCGCCAAGCACGCCGAACAGGTCGAACACCGACAGGTCGAAGTCGAGCCCCGACACGGCCAGGGCCACGTCGGAGGGGCCGATCGAGAAGCGGGCGCAGACGTCGCGCACGGTGTTGAGCGCGGCGGCGTGGCTGACCACGACGCCCTTGGGCTCGCCGGTGGAGCCCGAGGTGAAGATCACGTAGGCGGGATCGCCGGGTGCGGCCTGCGCGGGCGGCTCCCAGCCGGCGGGCGCGTCGTCGCCCGGCCGCGGCGCGGCGAGCGCGGCGCCGCCCCACCAGGGGGCGTCCCCGTCGCACAGCAGCGCCGAGAGCCTCGCGCGCTCGGCTATGCGGGCCCTGCGGGCCTCGGGCACGGTGGGGCTCGAGGGGCACGTAGGCGCAGCCGGCGAGCAGCGCGCCGTAGGCGCATGCCACCTGGGAGGCGCCGCGCGCGGCGCACACGCCCACGCGCGAGCCGGGCTCCACGCCGGCCGCGGCGATCGACGCGGCGGCGGCGCGGGCCATGGCGGCCAGCCCGCCACGGGTGGCCGACTCCGCGCCCGGGCCCGAGACGGCGGGCGCGAGCGGGTCCTCGGCGGCGCGGGCCAGGAAGGCGTCCTGCAGCAGGCCCGGGGCCCAGGAGCGGCCCTCGGCGGCCGCGTCGAGGGCGGCCTGGTGGGCGGCTCGCGCGGCACCCTGCGCGGCGGGCAGCGCCACGGCCAGGGGCTCGCCGGCCGGGGCGGCGCCCGACGCGGCGTCGGAGAGCGCGCGGCGGAACGCGTCGAACATGGCCTCGGGCACGCCCGGGGCCAGCACGCCGGCGCGCACGTCCCAGTTCACGTGGAGCGCACCAGCGACTAGACTCAGCTGCACATCGAGTGCCGTGTAGGGGCTATGGCTGGTGATCCATGTGGGTTCGCCCAGGTTCGCGCGGAATTCTTCGCTGAAGAGCTCGCCGATGCCCATGGCGGATGTGAAGACGATTGATGCGCGGGCAGGTTCGCCGCGGTATTTGGTAAGGTCGCGCAGCACCTTTACGCCCGGATACTCGTGATGGCTCAGCGCTTCGGCGAGCGTGTGATGCACGCTATGCAGCGCGTCGCGCCAGGGCTTTTCCGAATCGATGTTTACGTCCACGAGCACCGATCCCGTGAAGTCGCCCACGACGTCGTTGATGCCGGGGATGTCGGTGGGCCTGCTGAATACGGGTACGTTCAAGATGAAACGGTCGTTTTCGCTCCAGTTCTGAACGACGTAGCCGAATAGCGTCATGAGCAGCGCCGTGAGCGTGACTCCTTCACGGCGCGCTAGGGAGTCGAGCGCGTTGTATTCGCTGGTGGAAAGGCGCATGTTCAGGCGATACGAGCGGTTTTCGGGTGATTCATCGTTGCCTGCGAGAGGAAGGCGCGGCTGGTCGGGCAGACTGTCCAGGCGTTCGCTCCACCAGGCGCGATCGCTTTGCTCCTGTTCGCTTTGCTGTGCAAGGCGTGTAATGTACGTACGGTAATCGGCCGTGACGGCGGGTAGCTCCTGATGGGGGGCAACGTAGTAATGCGCCAGTTCACCAAGGACCGTGCGGAAGCTGCGTGCGTCGGAAACGCCCATATCCAGAAGGATGGCCAGAACGCTCGATCCGTTGCAGCGGTGCACGAGGTGCACGTCGAGGACTTCGCCCTGCGAAATGTCCATGGTCTTGTTCACCATGCTCGAGCGGAAGGCCTCGTATGCACGTTCCTCGTCGCATGAGCTGAGGTTCGAGAAATCGTGAACGGTGCACGTGGGGTGGGCGGGGGAGTCGCAGATGTGCTGGCGGCCGCTTTCGTCGACGCGCGCACGCAGCATGGGATGTCGTTCGAACACCTTGCCGAGCGCGTAGTCGAGGCGGCTAGCGTCAATGCGATCTGCCGTGAATTCGTGGTAGAAGTGGGCGGGAACGCCTCCGTTGCCCGCCATATCCTGCCTGCCTGCCCAGTACGCATGGCCCATGATGGAGAGCGCGAATGATTCGTCTTCGCGTGGGGCAGACTGGGTTGCCTTGCTGGCGTCCTGCTCCGTTTCCGGTTCCTTCACGCCTGCCTCTTCCGCGCATTTCACGAGCGCATCAAGCGTGGGCGCTTCTATGGCATCTGCGTATGACAGCAAAACGCCCATTTGTCCATGGGCGCGATCGATAAGTTGCATGAGCGTGATTGACTGGAGTCCGATGTCGTAGAGTGAGTCGCTTCCTTCGAGCTCTTCGGGTTCCGCACCGACTAGTTCGGCGATGTTTTCGTATAGCCAGGTTTTCAACGTTGGGATGTTCACGAATCTCCTCTATCTTTCTTACATGCATGGAAAAAAATTTGAACATGGGATAACAATCTTTCCGAGTTAGTGTATCCTGACATCCGCACAGTTAGCAATACCTAACTTTTTAACTCAAACCCCTTGCGGGGCTGGTAGGTACATACGGCAAGAAGGGCTTTTCATGAATCAGAATGCAGCTGAGATTATTTCCGATGCGGCCAGACAGGGCGTGAAACTGTGGGTGGAAGACGGCAAGCTGCGCTTCCGCACTGAGCATGGCAGACTGCCTGATGAATTGCGTGCTGCCATCAAGGCGAATCGCTCCCAGATTATGGACGAGCTCGAGCATGGGGGGTCGTCGTCCTTCCAGGCGCATCCCGAGGATGCGCATCAGCCGTTCCCCCTTACCGATGTGCAGTCTGCGTATCTGCTGGGTCGTCGCGATTCCGTTTCCGGTGGTGGCGTTTCGTGCCATGCGTATTTCGAGATTGGCGCGCGCGAGTTGGAAGTCGCCGATATCCAACGTGCGTACGAAACGGTGGTAGCCGCTCATGATGCCCTGCGCACGCGCTTCGACGAAGCGGGTTTCCAGCAGGTTCTACCTGTGAGCCAAGTGGAAGTGCCGCGCATCGTGGAAGCCCATAGCGACGACGAAAGCGCTCTGCTCGATCTGCGCGAGCAGATGTCGCACATGGTGCATGATGCGAGCGTTCCTCCGCTCATGGGCATTGGCTATAGCACGCATGGCTCCGTGCGTACCGTTCATGTTTCCATTGACTTCCTGGTGGCTGACTGGACGGGCATTATGCGCATCTTGGACGATCTGTTCGAAGTCGCCCATGGTCGATCGCTTTCCCAGGAGCCCGCGCGCATCACGTTCCGCGATTATGTTCTCGCCCTTCAGGCGGAAGATGATTCCGAAGCGCGCGAATACTGGCAGGGTCGCCTGGGCGATATTGCCCTCGGCGTCGATGTGCCCATGTGTTCGGGAGAGTGGGAAAAGCGCTTCACCCGCCTGGAATGCACGCTCGACGAAACTGAGTGGGATTGCTTCCGCAAGGTTGCGCAGAGCATGGAGGTAAGCCCTAGTGCATTGCTTTTGGCGCTGTATGCGCAGGTTATTTCGTTCTGGTCCGCGCAGGAGCGCAATGCCATCACGGTGACGCTGTTCAATCGCCGTCCGTATCACGAAGACGTGCCGAAGCTCGTTGGCGATTTCACGTCTACGGGTTTCGCAGTGCTCGGATCGTCCGAGAGCACGTTGCGTGAGCTTGCGCACCAGGCTGCGGGTGAGCTTATGGCCATCGTCGAGCATAGCGCCTATTCGGGCGTGAAGGTCATCCGCGATGTGGTGAAGCAGCTCGATGGCGAGACGCCCAGCTATCCGTTCGTGTTTACGTCCGCCGTTGCCGATGATCGTTCGAGCGAGTTCGAGCATAGTTGGTCCATCGATTATGGCATTACGCAGACTCCCCAGGTGGGAATTGACTTTCAGGCGGCAACGATAGGGGGCGCGCTTCACGTGAACTGGGACGTGCGCGCCGGCGTGCTGGCCCCGGGCGTGCCCGAGGCCATGTTCGACGCGTTCCGCCGCGCGCTCTCCGACGCCGCGTCGGGCGCCGCCCCGGCCGGCGAGCCCCTGGCCGTGGCGCTGCCCGCCGCGCAGGGTGCCGCGCGAGCCGCCCACCAGGCCGCCCTCGACGCGGCCGCCGAGGGCCGCTCCTGGGCCCCGGGCCTGCTGCAGGACGCCTTCCTGGCCCGCGCGGCCGAGGACCCGCCCGCGCCCGCCGTCTCGGGCCCGGGCGCGGAGTCGGCCACCCGTGGCGGGCTGGCCGCCATGGCCCGCGCCGCCGCCGCGTCGATCGCCGCGGCCGGCGTGGAGCCCGGCTCGCGCGTGGGCGTGTGCGCCGCGCGCGGCGCCTCCCAGGTGGCATGCGCCTACGGCGCGCTGCTCGCCGGCTGCGCCTACGTGCCCCTGAGCCCCACCGTCCCCGAGGCCCGCAGGGCCCGCATAGCCGAGCGCGCGGGGCTCTCGGCGCTGCTGTGCGACGGGGACGCCCCCTGGTGGGGCGGCGCCGCGATCGCCGCGCCGCGACCGGGCGACGACGCGCCCGCCGGCTGGGAGCCGCCCGCGCAGGCCGCACCCGGCGATCCCGCCTACGTGATCTTCACCTCGGGCTCCACCGGCGAGCCCAAGGGCGTCGTGGTCAGCCACGCCGCCGCGCTCAACACCGTGCGCGACGTCTGCGCCCGCTTCTCGGTCGGCCCCTCCGACGTGGCCCTGGCCGTGTCGGGGCTCGACTTCGACCTGTCGGTGTTCGACCTGTTCGGCGTGCTGGGCGCCGGCGGCTCGCTGGCGTTCTGCGAGCAGGGCCCCATCGCCGACCCCGCCCGCTGGACGGCCGCCGCGCGCGAGGCGGGGGCAACCGTGTGGAACTCCAGCCCCGCGCAGATGACCATGGCCCTCGACGCCGGCGAGCCGGGGCTGCCGGGCACGCTGCGCCTGGCCCTGCTGTCGGGCGACTGGGTGCCCACCGACTCGCTCGAGCGCGTGCGCCGCTGGGCGCCCGGCGCAACCGTGGCCGCCCTGGGCGGCGCCACCGAGACCGCCATCTGGTCCAACGTGCACGTCATGGCCGACGGCGACGCCGCGCGCCCCTCGGTGCCCTACGGCGCGGCCCTCACCGGCCAGCGCATGGAGGTGGCCGGGCCGGGCCTGCGGGCGCGCCCCGACCTGGTGCCCGGCGAGATCGTGATCTCGGGCGCGGGCCTGGCCGAGGGCTACCTGGGCCGCGACGACCTCACCGCCGCCGCCTTCGTGGAGGGCCCCGGCGGGACGCGCTGGTACCGCACGGGCGACGTGGGGCGCTGGCTGCCCTGCGGCGAGATCGAGTTCCTGGGCCGCCGCGACACGCAGGTGAAGATCCGCGGCAACAGGATCGAGCTTGCGGAAATCGAAGCCGTTGCGGAAACGCATCCTGGCGTGGCTGAGGCATGTGCGCTCGTCATTCGCCCCGAAGGCGCCCAGCCGAGCGTTGCGCTCGTGGTGCGTCCCGAGCGTCGATACGAGGCCGATCTTTCCAGTCGCGTCAGCGCAATCGATGGCTGCATGGCAACGGTTGAACGCCTTTTGACGCGCCGCGCCAAGCGCAGCGCAAACGGGCTCGTGAGCATTGGACAGTGCGTATCCAGCGTCGTCTATCGCGCGGCCATGGACGTGTCCCAGTCCGAGACGGGCATGCAGCTGAACATCTTGGACCTCCGCTCTTCCGACGAGGCGCTTCCGCGTATGGTCATGGATGCCGTGGAGGGCTTCGATTACGTTTACACGCTCAGCCCGCGTAGCAGGGAGGAGCGCGAGAAGGCCGTGTCCTTCTGGGCCGATAATCCTCGTGTGCGCGTTATCGACGCCGATCCGTGCTCGGAGGAAGTCGAGCTTCGCAGGGATGAGTACGACATCATTATTCTTCCCGAAGACGGAGTTTCGGGTTTCGAGCGCTATTATGCGCCTACTGTTTGGCTGATTAGCGGGGTTGCCCTTGCTCACATCGATCGGGAAGCCGCCGTTTCGTTTTCCGATACGCGCCAGGTGCGTCGTACCGACGGCGCTGCGGTTCGCGGCGAGGCCGATGTGCTGTTCGAGATGTCGGGAGATGACTGCGAAGCTGCATTGCACGTCGAGCTTTCGGCGTTTGGCTATAAGCGCATCGACCGCGATACGCTGCGCATGGATCTTGCAGCCGGCCTTCCTGCCGCCGCCGTCCCCTCGACGGTGTGCTTGGTCGATGAGTTTCCCATCACCGAGCATGGCAAGGTGAATCGTAAGCTGCTCAATCGCTTGATCGTTGAATCGCTTTCGCGCGATCATGCCGTGCTGGGCGCCAATGCTGAGGATGCCTATGGGGTGCTTGCCATTGTGCGCGAGATTCTGGGCAAGATGGACATTTCCCTTGTAGACAACCTGGTCACCTATGGCGCCGATTCCCTTATCCTCGCGCGCATCATTGCGGGCATTCGCGAACGCGTTCCCCAGGCCGAGCATATCGAGTTCGACGCATTCCTGCGTGCGGTGCTCGACGAGCCCAGCGTTTCCAGCTTGGTGTCCGTTATCGATGAACGCGTGGGAGCGCAGGACGAATCCGGTGAGGGCTCGTTTGCTCCGCAGGCTGCGGCCGATATGCGCACGGGCTGCGTGCTTATGACCCAGCAGGGCGATGCCGTGGCGCATGACGATGCCGTGCGTATCGTCATTCACGGCGCGGAAGGAAAGATGGACACGCTTTCCGAGCTCATCGAGGAATTGCGTAATTCCGGGGCATGTCGCGTGTATGGCCTGGTGCTTCCCAATCGCGAGCGGTATCTTTCCGCGGGTGCGGCCCAGCTGGCCGAAACGATGGCACCGGAATACGCACGTCTCATCGCCGATCTGGGGTATTCCCGCGTGCAGGTCATCGGCCATTCCGTGGGTGGCCTTATTGCCGCAGCGTGTGCGTCTCAGCTTCAGGCCATGGGCATCGAGGCGGTGTCGGCCGTCGTTATCGACAACCTGCCATCTCCGCTCGACCTGCAGGACGATTTCTTCTCCGACCTCTTCTTCGTGAGCATGTATGGCGTGAGTCCGCTTTCCATGGGCTTGGATGCGCAAGACCTCATGACGCTGCCCAAGGCGCTGGAGGCGGTTATTGCCGAGCACGAAGGTTCCGTTCCCCAGGATGCGCTCATGCGCATTGGCGGTTCGCTGGAATTCGATGCTCTTGCGAATAAGATGGCGGCATTTCATGCGCGCGACGTGCGTGAACGTGCTGAGCAGTATGCGGGCCTCATTCGCTCTCATGCGGGTGTTTCCTACGACGCCGATGAGACGCTACAGATGATGAGCGTGTTCGATCGAAGCTTCCGCGAGAGCGATGCTCCCGTGCCCCTTTCGTTTAATGACGTCGATTACATTGCGGCTACCGATCATGGCCTATTCCCCGAGGAAATGCTTGCGTGCGCCGTCGATCGTTGGCGCGAGTCGTCGCTTGGGGCGTTTCGCGTGCATTCGGCGCAGGGATCCCATTATTCGATTGTTCATGGAGAGGGCTGCAAACAGGTTGTTCGCGTAGCCGATGAAGCACTTGCGCTGCTTGTGGCCGAGAAGGCGGCTGATCGTGGGTAGTTCAATGGCATGTGGCGATAGCCTGTTTTCAGCTCGTGCGGGCATCGAGCGAATTTGCGGCGACGGCAGTGGCGCGCGCGTGCTTTGCTTCCCGCACGCTGGTGGAAACGCAACGTGGTTCCACGTATGGAAGAGTGCCGCGATTGCACATGGTATAACGCTTGACGCCGTTCAGTATCCCGGTCATGCGGGCATGTTGAAATACGCATGCGCGCGCGACCTCCCGCATCTTGCCGACCTCATTCTCGACGAGGTGGGGGAGGACCATGCGCGAACGCATCTCTTTGGGCATTCCATGGGTGCGCTCGTCGTCTTCGAGCTTGCGTATCGTGCCCAGCGTCGTGGCATTCGCTTTGCGGGCGTGCATTGTTCTGGGTCGCGTTCGCCCAGCATGCCCGTCGTGGATCCGCGTAGCGCCCTGCCCGACGACGCGTTCATCGATGCCGTGGGTGGCTTGGACCCAACCGAGGTGAATGCGCTTGCGGTGCCCGAGATAGCGGAGCTCTTTCTGCCCATCGTGCGTCATGATTTCCGAATCGCCGAGGATTATCGCTCAGCGTCCGTTCTCGACCATCAGGACATTCTCGTATACGCCGGGCGCTCTGACGACGAGTTCCTGCCCCGCGATGCCGCAGGTTGGCAAGCGCATACCACTGCGTCGGTAGAGTGCCATGCCTTCGATGGCGGTCATTTCTTCTTGCGTGATGCGGGCTGGGAGATTCTCGCGAATATGGTCGAACCAAATCATCTGTCAAACCTTGCGAAAGGATCGCTATATGTCAATGACTAATGGTGTGCTCGAGAGGAGCTTTCAAGCCGAATTGCGTGACGTTATGGAACGTCATGTAGATGATGAGATGCTCGTGGGCTCGGCGGGGCGCCTGACCGGTGGCGAAGTGCTGCGCCGATGCGAGGCAATCCGCGACGAGCTGCTCTTTGCGGGCTTGGATGTTGGCGAATACGTTGCATGCGCGGGAAACGGCGATATCGATATGATGATTGCCTCCATGGGCATTATGCTCGCTGGCGGCATTCCGCTTCCCATGCAGCTCTTCCGCGAGGTGGAGTCATGGTCGGTGGGGCTTGCCCAGTCGCATGCGCGCTTCCTGGTTGCCGAGGAGACCTGCGAGCGATTGGTTGCCGATGTCATGCGCGGCTTTGGCGTTGAGCCTGCTGTGGTTCTCGTTGCGCTTGATGGGTCCGTTTGCATCCTTGTGCTGCTGGCTCGTATGAAGACGTTGACGTTGACCCTGCCAATATTGGCATGGTGCGCTTCACGTCGGGCAGCACGGGCGTGCCCAAGGGGATTCTCATGTCCTATGCTGCCGCGTTCTACAACATCGCGGCGTCTCAGACGCTTATTGGTTACCGCGACAACGGTCGATACCTCAATGTCGTTCCTTCGTGCGACTACGTGAGCCTGGTGTTCAGCATTGCCGCGCTCATGCGCGATGAGGTTGCGGTGTTCTGTCCGAGCATGATGCCTGCGGCCGACGAGGTCGTTGGCATGCTCGAGCAGGAGCGCATCACCGACATGCTCATGATCACGCCGCAACTGCTTGCCCTGGCGGAAAGCGGCCTTATGGCGGGGCGCGACGTGTCGCATCTCCAGCGCATTCTGTATGCGGGGCAGGCCGTCACCGTCCCCGCGCTTCGTCGTCTCATCTCCGTTATGCCTTGCGAGTTGGCCCAGTTCTACGCTTCCACCGAGGCGGGCATTCTGGCAGGCCTCACTGCGCAGGATCACAAGAGCGACGACGATCGCATCCTTTCGTCTGCGGGTCGCCCCTTCGATTTGGCGGGTACGCGCGTTGCCATTCGCAATCCGGCAACGGGTTGCGATGTTACCCAAGGCGAAATCGGTCACATCATGGTGAGCGGACCGGGCGTGTGCCCCTGCAAGTTGGGAAGCGATGAGCCCTTCGACATGGTCGATGGGTGGCGTGACATGCTCGACCTAGGCGTCATCGACGAGGATGGCTATCTGTCGGTGAAGGGGCGCACACGCGACGTCGTTATGTATCGTGGATCCATCGTGTACGCCCAGGATGTCGAGGAGCGCATTGCCAACGTTCCTGGCGTGTGCGACGTGTGCGTGCATCCCGTGACGCATTCCGCCGACGGGGAGCGCACGTTCGCCTGGGTTGTTCCCGATCAGGGCGCATCTCTCGATCCCAATGAGATTATGGAATGCGTGGAGGCCTCCTTCGGCTGGGCTTCTCGTCCCGCGTATATCGAGTTTATCGACGAGCTTCCCAAGATGGGGTCGTTGCAGAAGGTTGACAAGCGTGGCTTGCGCGCACGCGCCGAGCAGATGCTCGAATCGTGGCGTGCGGGCATCGTGGATTAGCCGACGTATTGGATTGCGCGACAAGGGTGCGTGGCTTGGCTGCGCTACTCGAGTCGCGCTTTTGATTGGAGTATGTGTAGTGGAGAACATGTTTGATCTCGTGAGCGAAACGGGCGTCGCCCCCTGGCGAACCGCCCAGGAGCAAGTGCGCGATGCACTCGAATGGTCGGGCGACTCGTGCCTGGCGGAAACGAAGTCGGGTTCGTATAGCGGCAACCAGGTGCTCGATCGCGTCTGCGCCATACGCGACGAGCTTCTTCGTCGTGGCTTGCGTCCCCAGGAGTTCTGCGCGTATGCGGGAACCGACGACCTGGCGGTTATGTGCGCTCCGCTTGGCATCATTCTTGCAGGTGGCGCGTTCCTGGGCCTTCCGAATTATCATGGCGTCTCCGAGTGGGTGCGCTTCCTGCGTGAGACCGGAGCCCGATTCGTGCTGTGCGAGGGCTATCTGGTCCAGCGTTTGCAAGATGCCGTGGCGGAAGCTGGGCTTTGCGTCGAATGCATCGAGGTTGCGTCCGATGGTACGCTCGTTGCGCCTTCCGGACCTGAATCGTTTGACGATTACGAACCCGACTCGGTTGACGAAGTCGTCACGGTTCGTTTCACTACGGGTGCGTCGGGGCTTTCGCAGGGCGTTCTATTCACGCATACGACGTGGTGTTATGACGTTCTGCGCATTGCGTTTCTATTCGGTTGCCGCGAAGCGGGGCGTTATTTGCAGCTGACTCCCAATACCGACGTGCAGGGCATCGCCATGTGTCTGGCTGCCTTGGTGCGCCGCGAGGCGGTGGTCGTATACCAAGGAAAGCCCAGTAATGAGGGCATCGTGTGCTCCATCGAGCGCGATCGTATTACCGATCTCTTCCTGCCGTCTTCGCAGATGATCAAGCTTGCCTTGAGCGATGCTTCCGCTATGGCCGACCTCTCGAGCCTAAAGCGATTCGTGTATGGCGGCCAGAAGGCTGCTGCGGCGGATATCCGCATGGCGCATGAGTATCTGGATTGCGAGCTCGTGCAATTGTATGGCTCGACCGAAGCTGGCATACTCACGTGGCTTTCTCCCGAAGACCACGAAAGGGAAGACGACGCGGTTTTCGACTCGGCTGGTCGCCCCATTCCCATTCCTGGCGTGCAGATCGAGATTCGCGATCCGCGTACGCGCGAGGTCTTGCCCGTAGGCCAGGTGGGTCACGTTACCACGTGCGGGTGCGGCGTGAACGATCGTTCCCTTGGCGTCGACGTGCCCGCGGAAATGATGGGCTCGTGGCGCGATACGCTCGACAAGGGGTATTTCGACGAGGATGGCTATCTGCATATCTGCGGTGTCGATCGCGACGTGATCATGTATCGCGGATTCGTTATGTATGCTTCCGAAATCGAAGATTCGCTTACCGCCTTCTCGGGCGTTTGCGAAGCGGTTGCCCATGCCGTTTCGAATGACAAGGATGGCGAGCACGTTGTCGTTTGGTGTACTTTCGAAGAGGACGCATCCGTCGATTCCGCTGCGCTCTCCGATGCGTTGGCAGTTGACTGTGGGCCCTGGTATCGCCCCGAGGAAATACGCATCGTACGCCATATTCCCTGCAAGCGCGAAGATGGCACCTACGATAAGCAGGCGCTGCGTGCGCTCGTGGAAAACGGTGATCTCGCTATGGCGTAGGCCTGCGCGCAATTGCTCCGTATCGTGCGTAAAAGAACCCCCGCTGGCAGTGCCAACGGGGGTTCTTCAGGCTATGCGGGTTGTCTTATCGTGCCCAGGAGCCATTTCCGAGCATGCGGAAGAAGCCGTACATGCGGTCGACGCCCGTGTTGTCGAGCGCGTAGGGCAAGCCGGCGTGACCTCCCGAAAGCTCGAGGACGTGCGTGCAGCATTCCTCGATGAATTCGGGGTCGTGCGTGACGACGATTTGCAGCATGCCTTCTTCCTTCATGTGGCGGGTAAGCGTGGCCACCTCGCGCATATGGCGTAGGTCCAGGCCGCTGGTGGGCTCGTCGTAGAGGATGATCTTGCGGTTTGCCGCAACGGCCGAGGCGATGGCCACACGTTGCTTCTGGCCGCCGGAAAGCGAGATGGGGTGCCTGTCTATGACCTCGGTGAGATTCAGACTCTCTGCGATGCTCAGCGCGCGCTCCCGGTCTTTCTGGGGCATGCTGAGCAGGATTTCCTCAAGCACGCTTTCGGTGAAGAGCTGGTGGGTCACGTCTTGCATGACCATGTACACGCTATCGCAGAGCGTTTGGCCCTTGTACGTTTCTCCGTCGATTTCCAACTTGACGCGCGCCTTCTTCTGCAGGCCCGCAAGGCATTGCAGAAACGTGGACTTTCCTGCGCCATTGCGCCCGATGAGGGCGATGATGCCATGGCGGGGAAGCTCGATCTCGTCGATGGAGAGAACGTTTCCAGCGCCCTTGTACGAGAAGTGCATGTCCGTGATGCGGACGTGCGCTAGCTCGCATGCGTCGGCGCTGCCTCGATGGCCGCTTTCCTCGAGCTTGATGGCACGCAGCCCCATGGAGCGCATGTCCTGATTGCTCATGGCACGCACCTCGTCTCCGCTGAACGTGCGCTCGATGGATCCGTTTCGCACGATGGCCATGGTGTCTACGATTTCGCTCAGGTAGAAGATGCGATGCTCGGCGATGATGATCGTCTTGCCCTCTTCCTTCCAGCGCGTGATGACGCGTTGGAGTTGTGCGATCGCCTCCATGTCCAGGTTGGACGAGGGTTCGTCGAGCACGAAAATGCTCGGTTCGATGGTGGACGCCGCAGCGCAGGCGATACGCTGCCGTTCGCCGCCCGAAAGTTGGAAGACGCTGCGGTCGAGCAGCTCGTCGATTTCCAAATCGCGGGAGATGAGATTGATTCGATTGATGATCTCTTCCCGGGGAATGCCCTGGTTCTCGCACGCGAAGGCCAGCTCGTTCGTGGTGTCGGTGGTGAAGAACTGGCTTCGGGGGTTCTGGAAAACGGAACCCACGTGCTGCGAGATGCGGAATAGCTCGGTGTCGGCTACATCGAGGTCCTCTACGTACGCCTTTCCCTGAAGGGAGCCTTCGTGGAAGTGGGGGACCAGGCCGTTCAACAGCTCGGTGATGGTTGTCTTTCCGCTTCCGGATTCTCCTACGAGCAGGATGACCTGACCGCGTTCACCCGAAAGGTTGATGTTGTGTACGCTTGCGCCCTCGTCTCCTCCGTCATAGCGAAAGCTCACATTGTCGATCTTGAAAGCGGTATTGGTTGTCATAGCAGGTGAAGCTCCGAACATACGTAAGCGATGAAGCAGGCGAGGCAGATGAGGATGCAGAAGATGTCTGTGACCCTAAATCCTATCTCGCTGATGGTGGTGCGATGGACGGGGGCGCCCAGGCCTCGTGTGAGGGCGGCTGCGGATAGTTCCTCGCCAATGCGGATCGAGCTCATCATGAGCGGGATAAGGCGGTACTCGAATGCCGCTGCCACACCCGTCTTTCCCAATCGGATTCCTCTCATTCGCATGGCTGCGCCAATGGCGCGGTTTTCCTCGGCGAGCGTGGGGAAGAAGCGAAACATGACCGAAAGCGGGATAACGATTGTTTGCGGCAAGTGTATCTTCTCTAGCCCTGCAACCAGATCGCCCACGGTTGTGGTGGTGACAAGGTAGTAGAAGGCCGCAACGCCAGGAGCTAGTCGCAGCATGATTCCACTAAGGAGCAGGATGAACACCGTCCACGCACCCGATGTGAGTGGGGCGACGTACATTTGCAATAGCTCGGCTGCGATGAACGCCACGGCGTAGCCTAGGGCGATGTTTAGCTTTCGTTCCATGAGTAGGAGTCCCATGGGGAGAACTGCCAGGATGGGGCGTACGTAAATCATTGCTCCATTATAGCCGCCCGTGAGGAGGACTATTGCGAGCGTGATGATGATGAGTAGCTTGGTACGCGGGTCTAGCAGCCCTTGGCGCTTGCGGTCTTCTGATGTCATCTTATGCAATACCTGCTCGTTCGAAGTGCTTACGGTAGATGCGCTTGCCAATGGCCGCGCCTGCAAGACCCGACACGAATGCCACTACCACAAGAAGCGGAATGATCCACGGAGACATGAGCCCCGAAAGGGCATTCGCGTAGTCGGTGCCGTAGTTGGCGGCTTGCTGAGCCAAAAACGAATCGCGCGTGAATACGAATGGCATGAAGTTGCCGATGATCCACATGCCCGTAACGGCATAGGCCAAGGTTGCCTTGCGCATGCTCTGGTAGTTGCCCGAGCGCAGGATGAGTTCGGCGATGATGGCGCAGATGATGCAGGTGAACAGGCTGAAATAGCCCATTCCCCCTACGAGCATGAAGAGACCCACGAGGGTGAAGAGTATGACGAGCGCGCCAAATTTATGCACTTTGGCAATGAGGTACATAACGGGAATGCCGCCAAGCAGCGGAACGAGCACAGCTGCGAGCGGAACGAAGATGGGGATGATGGCCAGCATGCCGGGAATGCTGGAGAGCACCACGTAGATGGCCGTGAAAATGCCGATGGTAATAAGGTCCTTCGGCTTGAGCTTGGTATTGATCTTGCTTGCAGATCCGCCTGCCACCGTCTCATTGACTGACATAGTCTACCTTTCCCTTGAGCTGTGATGTTTGCGTGACGGGTCATAAAACTTCATTCGTGAAATGAAATGTTATTATAAGGCTCTTCGGTGGTTTCTGTGGGAGAGATTCCGGCATAGGCCCAGCTCAGCGGGCGAAAACAACGATCTGGAACTGAAACGGCCCCGGGAGGGGCCGTTTCCGCGTCATCCGCCTATGATTGCTAAGCCAAATTCAGACAACCGAAGAGGTGTGACGCATGAAGAGTCTACTACTTCTCGCCCTCGGTCTGGCCCGCACGGTCGTCCTGGGCGCGCGCATCGAGGCCGAGCGCATCGTCGTGAGCGTCCGGCCCTACAAGCGCGAGCAGCGCCGCTGCCCCGTATGCGGCAGGGCCTGCGACTTCTACGACATGGCGAACCGCGGGGCCCCCAGGCTGTGGAGGGCGATGGACCTGGCGCGCTCGGCCTGCTACCTGGAGTACGCGCCCTGCAGGGTGCGCTGCCCGGAGCACGGCGTGCGCACCGAGGCCGTCCCCTGGGCGCGGCACGGGGCGCGCTTCACGCGTGACTTCGAGGACTGGGTGGCGTGGCTGGCGGTCCGCTGCACCGCCTCGGCGGTCTCCGAGCTCGCCCGCGTCGAGTGGCACAGCGTGGGCGGCGTGTGCAGGCGCGTCTACGCCGAGCTGGAGGCCGCGCGCGGCGCCTCGAGGTTCGACGGCGTGCGCCGCATCGGCATCGACGAGACGTCGTACAAGAAGGGCCACAAGTACGTCACGGTGGTCGTCGACCACGACCGCGGCTGCCTCATCTGGGCGCACGAGGGCACCGGCAAGGACGTGCTCAACCTGTTCCTCGACGAGCTCACGCGCGAGCAGAGGCGCGCCATAGAGGTGGTGACCGCCGACGGCGCGAGGTGGATAAGGCAGCTGGTCAAGCGCCGCTGCCCCAACGCGAGGTGGGTCATGGACCCCTTCCACGTGGTCCAGTGGATGAACGACGCGCTCGACGCCGTGCGCTGCGAGGAGTGGAACGCCGCCAGGGCCGCCGCCAGGGCCGCCAGGCCCAGGCCCGAGGGCAAGCGCGGCAGGCCTGCCAAAGGCGAGCTGCCGCCCGAGGAGGTCAGGGCGCTCGAGGAGGAGGCGGCCTCCATCAAGGGCAGCCGCTACGCGCTCGTGAAGAACCCCGAGGACCTCACCGACGGCCAGAGGGCGAGGCTCGAGGCGCTCAAGAAGAGGGCCGGCTCGCGGCTGGTCAGGGCCTGGGAGCTCAAGGAGGACCTGCGGGCCGTCTTCCGGGCAGCCGACGGCTCCGAGGCCGCCGAGCTGCTCGACGACTGGATGCACAGGGCCGCCTACTGCAAGATCGCCAAGGTCGTCGCCGTGGAGAAGAAGGTGCGCCGCCGGCGCGACGACATCATCGCCGCAGTCGAGCTCGGCATCAGCAACGGGCGCGTAGAGGCCATCAACAACAAGATCAAGGTGACGGTGAGGATGGGCTACGGCTTCCGCAACACCGACAACCTCGTGGCCCTGCTCATGCTCAGGTGCGGCGACTGCCAGCCCCAGCTCCCGGGTCGCCCGGTGAAGGCGAGGAAGAAGGGCGTGAAGGGAGCGAAGAGCGTTGCTGCCTAGGCTAGCCCCTTGTCACACAAACTACCGAAGCCTCTATTATAATGACTCGTGTTAGGGTAGCCTAATTAAATCACACTATAGGTAAAACGCAAGCTTGTAACGCGTTATCAGCCTCTATTTTTTGCGAAGGGAAGTGCATATGTCGGAAAACAGTACGCAGGACGCCTCCGAAGACGAAGCGAAGCGGGAAGCCCGCTCCTCTTCGTCTCGCAAGGCGCGCACGCGAAACACGCGCGGTTGGTTCAAGACGCTCATGTCGTTTGCCGGCCGTTGTCGGGGTCGTATGATCTTGGCCGAGATTCTCTCCATCATCAGCGTCTTTTCGGGTCTCGTTCCGTTCTATTCCATTTACCGCATCATCGACGAGGCGACGTCGGTTGCCTCTCCCGCGGAAATGTCGTGGGATGTCGTGATGTTCTGGGTGGGCATCGCCATTCTGTTCTACGCTCTGCAGCAGCTGTTCTTCGCTGCTTCTACCGTGAACTCCCACATTAGCGCTTACACCATCCTGGGCAGCCTGCGCGAGGGGATTGCCACGAAGCTCATGAACGCTTCGTTGGGTACGGCGCGATCAAAGAGCATTGGCAACTTGAAGAACCTGGTTATCGACCGCATCGAGCAAATTGAGATTCCGCTCGCGCATTTCATTCCCGAGCTTTCCGCGAATCTGCTTCTGGCCTTGGCTATCGTGGTGTGGTTCGTCGTCATCGACTGGCGCCTGGCGCTTGCCTGCATCGTTACGGTGCCCATTGGCCTGCTCGTGCTCACGTTGGGCATGCAGGGCTATTACAAGATGTACGACGGCTACATGGACGAGCAAGACCGTGTGAACTCGGTTGTCGTGGAATACATCGAGGGCATTCACGTAGTGAAGGCATTCAACCAGGCCACGTCTTCGTATGCGAAGTTCTCCAGCGCGGTTACGGGCTTTCTTTCCTATACGCTCGAATGGATGCGCACGTCGTGGGTGGCAACGAGTCTTGCGATGTCCGTGCTGCCTACCACGCTGCTTGGCGTGGTTCCCGTGGGCATTGCCCTTTACCTGGGCGGGGAGCTCGACCCGGCTTCGTTTGGCCTGGCATGCGTGCTCGCAATCGCCGTCGTTACGCCCGTAACGTATTTGGGCAAGGCGTTCAATGACATCAATCTCGTGGCGTATTGCATTACCGATGCGCGCGAGTTCCTGGAACTGCCCGAGCTTACCCAGGGCGACAAGCCCATTGCGGTTGCGGACTATGGCGTGGAGATTTCCGACGCGCGCTTCTCCTATATCGATGGCGTGGAAGTGCTGCATGGGGTAGACCTATCGGTTCCCGCTGGTAGCTTCACTGCGTTGGTGGGGCCGAGCGGATCGGGCAAGTCCACCATCGCACGTCTCATCATGCGTCATTGGGATGTCGATTCGGGTTCCGTGAGCATTGGTGGGGTAGACGTGCGCAAGATGCCGCTCTCCCAGCTTTCCAGCCTGGTGAGCGTGGTCTCGCAGGATGACTTCCTGCTCGATGGCACGCTGCGCGAGAACGTGGCCATGGGCCGCCCTGGTGCATCCGACGAGGAAATCGATGCGGCATGCCGCGCGGCTAGCTGCGAGGAATTTATCGGGCGCCTGCCTAAGGGATGGGATACTCCCGCAGGCGAGGCGGGCCATGCCCTTTCGGGTGGCGAACGCCAGCGCATTTGCATCGCTCGTGCCATTCTGAAGGATGCTCCCATCGTGGTCTTCGATGAGGCGACTGCCTTCGCCGACCCCGAGAACGAGGCGCGCATCCAGCGCTCCGTGGCGCGCTTGTCAGAGGGCAAGACGCTCGTCGTCATCGCCCATCGCCTTTCCACCATTACCGCCGCCGATTGCATTTGCGTTGTGAACGATGGCCAAATTGTGGCGCGTGGTACGCATGACGAACTGCTTGCGCAAAACGACCTGTATGCATCCATGTGGAAGGCCCACATTGGTGCGGCCGATTGGGCTGCGGGTTCCCATGTTGGGGAAGCTGCTGCTCAGGAAGGGGGTGATGCGCGATGATTCGTGCATACCGAAGGATCATTGCCTGGGTTTCCACCCTGAAGGGTCGTGTGTACGCTGGGTTCGTATTGTCCATTTTCTCTGCCATTGCTACGGCCATGCCCATCTTCCTAGCGGCATGGGTGCTTGGTCAGCTTGCCGCCGACATGCGCGGCGAAGTTCAGCTCGATGGCTCGTTCGTGTGGCTAGCGCTTGGCGTTATTGCCGCTTGCATTCTCGTGCGTGCGGTGTTCACGTATGCGAAGGCGCGCTGCCAGGATTCCGTAGGCTACGAAACGGCCGCGGAGATGCGTCTGTCCGTGGGCGACGTGCTCAAGCGCGTTCCGCTGGGATATTTCCAGCAGGTGAAGACGGGCGACATCCTCTCCGTCGTTACCACCAACCTGAACATGATGGAGCTTGAGGCCGTGCGCCAGGTGGATGCGGCGCTGGGAGCCTACGTATCGGCTGCGATCATCATTCTCTGGCTTTTGGTTACGTGCCCGCTTGCCGGCGTTATCGCCATCTGCGCCATTGCCCTCGTATCGCTTACGCTTACTGCGGTGAATAGGGCCAGCGCGAAGAATACGCCCGCTGCGAAGAATGCCACGGAGCGCCTGGCTGGCGCTACGGTTGGCCTGTACAACGGTCTGGGTACGGCAAAGTCGTACGGCACCAGCGAGGCCGTACGTCGTCCGTACGATAAATCGGTTGCGGAACTTACGAACGCGCGTATCGTCATCGAGAAGTCGTATACGCCGCCGAACATCACCCACAACTTCATTCTGCAGGCCTCTTCCGCCATTCTTTTGGTGGCGGTGTGCGCCTCGTTCATTGCAGGTCAGCTAGAGCTGTGGGAGTTCATAGCCATTGCGTTCCTCTCCACGACCATCTTTGCGCCACTCATGCGTCTGACCGACGCTGCTCACCTGTTTGCCGAGTTCAATGATTCGCTCGATCGTTTGGAGGCCATCGAGAACGCCCAGTTCATCGACGAGGATGGTTCCGACGTGCAGATTGATTCGTATGGCATCGAGTTCGAGAACGTGCACTTCGGGTATAGCGACCGTGAAATCCTGCATGGTATCTCGTTCGACATTCCGCAGGGCACCACCACGGCCATCGTTGGCCCCAGTGGCTCGGGCAAGACGACGATATCCAACCTCATGGCGCGCTTCTACGACGTGTCGTCGGGTTGCGTCCGCGTGGGTGGCCACGACGTGCGCGAGTTCACGGTCGACAGCTTGCTCTCGCATTTTTCCATGGTGTTCCAGAACGTCTATCTGTTCAACGACACCATCGAGGCGAATATCGCCTTTGGCACGGCCAATGCTACGCACGAAATGGTTGTCGAAGCGGCCAAGCGTGCCCGCTGCCATGACTTCATCATGGCTTTGCCCGATGGTTATCAGACGGTTGTTGGGGCTGGTGGATCTACGCTTTCGGGTGGCGAGCGCCAGCGCATTTCCATTGCCCGCGCCTTGCTGAAGGATGCTCCCATCGTCATTTTGGACGAGGCCACTGCCTCCATCGACCCGGAAAACGAGCGTCTCGTGCAGCAGGCCCTTTCCGAGCTCACGCGCGGCAAGACGGTCGTTGTCATCGCTCATCGCTTGGCCACCGTCGAGAATGCCGATCAGATTCTGGTTATCGACGCTGGTAATCTCACGCAGCGTGGCACCCATGCCGAGCTGGTCGCGCAGGAAGGCACGTATCGCAATTTCGTGCAGACGCGCGCTGAGGCGGAAGGATGGCGCCTGGGGTAGGGCGTTACCGCCCATGAACGAGGAAGCCTGGCGCGCGTTGTGCGGCCAGGCTTCCTTTTGTTGTGCATGTCGTGCGCGCTATGCGAGCGCGTGGGGAACGGTGCTTCCGCCGTGGGGCATTACCAGCACGCTGGCCTCTTCGCCCATCTTTGCCACGGCGGCTGCATACGCCTCTTCCAGCGTGGGGAAGGGCGTGAAGAAGCAATCACGCGCAAGCTCTGCGGGCAGGTCGCTAACCAGGTACACATCGGCCATTAGTTGGATTTTTGCCACAGCCGCGGCCTTGTGTCCGCCCAAGGCAAACGCCGCCTGCAGGTGTTCCAGCACGTCGGCTGGCGTATTCGCTTCATGCATCCACGCTTGGAACGTGGCGTTACCCAGCCCTTCGTTGCAGCGTCCCACTAAAATGATCACGCCGCCTTCTCGTACGGCGTACTTTGCGTTGTCCAGGGCCTTCTGCGTCTGATAGAGGTTGAGATCCTTGGGCGCTCCGCCTTGCGAATCGATGACGATGTCGGCACGGTGCGGAATGTCGATGCGGTAGAGCGTATCCAGGAAGGCGCAGCCCTGTCGATGGGCGGCAACGGGATTGCCAGCGAAAGCGCGGATGATGCGCTTGTCTTCGTCGAGCACCACGTTGACGATAAAGTCGCAGCCCACGATGGCACCGGCTTCCTCGATGTCCCTGCGCACGGGGTTGTCTTCCAGATTGCCGGCGCACGAGCGCGCATCGACGATCATGGCATGGTTGTTCGCGATGGCGCTGCTGGTGGACACACCGGGCATGATGGCCTTCACGCCGCCGGAGTAGCCCGCGAAGTAGTGGTACTCGATGTTGCCCATGCAGATGACGCGGTCGGCGCGTGCAACGGTGCTGTTTACTTCCACCGGCGTGCCGGCTACGGTTGTGCCTAGGTTTACGAATTCTTCCGAGGAGGAGTCGATGCAGCGAATTTCGTTCCAGCCGCGTTCTCCGGCCAGGTGGCGCTGCTCCTCTTCCGTTTGCGTGCGATGGCTGCCCAATCCGAATACGAGCGTGATGTCTTCGGGGCGCACGCCACCGCGATAGAGCTCGTCGAGCACCGCGGGGAGTACCTCGGGCGTGGGCATGGGTCGGGTTATGTCGCTCGTGATGATGGCGACCGTTTCTCCAGGTTTTACCACCTGCGATAGCGGGGCGCTTTCGATGGGTTCGCGAAGGGCGCGCTCGACTTCTGCGCTGCCCGTGAGGGATACGTCCACGTCGTTTGCGGCGAGGATTCCCATGAGGTTCTGATCGGGCACTTCGCATTGCTGCGTGCCGTTTCCGTAACCCACTTCGACGATCATTCGATTCCTTTCGGCATTATGAGGGCATGAAAAGGGCCCGGCGAAACGCGCGGGCCCATACGGTTGCTAGTTGGTAGCGGTTCCAAGGCCGCCGTCGAGGCCGTCTGCGGGAACGACGATTCGAACGCGATAGATGTTCGGGATGGCTCGTAGCGCATCAACGGTTTCCTGATCGAGTTCGTTGTCGATATCGACCAACGTGTAGGCGTGCTCGTTTGCCGGCACGCTCATCATGCGCGCAATGTTTACGTTGCGCGAAGCGAGTTCATTGGTGATCTGGCTGATCATACTGGGTACGTTCGCATGCAAGAAGGCGACGCGTCCGGTGCAGGTGCAGGGGCCCATGTCGCAATCGGAGTAATTAACCGAATTGCGGATGATGCCGTGGTTGAGGTAATCCTTCATGGACGCGATGGCCATATGCGCGCAGTTTTCCTCGGCTTCGCGCGTGCAGGCGCCCATATGAGGCGTCACGATGACGTTCTTCATCTTCATGACTTCGGGGTTGGCGAAGTCGGTGATGTACAGGCCCAGCTGGCCGCTTTCCAGCGCGGCGGCAACGTCGGCTTCGTTCACGATGGTGTCGCGAGCGTAGTTGATGAGCATAGCGCCCGGGTTCAGCAGGTTCAGCTGCTCGGCGCCGATCATCTGCAGGGTGTCTTCCTTCGAGGGCACGTGCAGGGTCAGGTAATCGCAGCCCTTGCACATCTCGTTCAGGTCGGCATCGCGGATGACGCGGTGGGAGAGCTCGTAGGCGTGCTGCACCGAGATGTAGGGGTCGTAGCCGTGGACTTCCATGCCCAGCGCGACCAGGGCGTTTGCTACCTTCGAGCCAACGGCGCCCGTGCCAACCACACCGACCTTGCGACCGATGGCCTCGTGGCCCACGAATGCCTTCTTGGCCTTTTCGGCGCCCTTCGCCACGTCGGCGTCTTGCGCATGGTCGAGCACCCACTGCTCGCCGCCACGCGTGTTGCGCGAGTTGAGCATGATCTGGCCAACGACCAGTTCCTTTACGGCGTTCGAGTTGGCGCCTGGGGCGTTGAAGACCACGATGCCCTCTTTGGCGCAGCGCTCGAGGGGGATGTTGTTGAAACCAGCTCCGGAACGGGCGATGCAGCGCAGTGAAGCAGGGAACTCCATCTCGTGAAGACTACTCGCGCGCACCAGGATGGCATCGGCCTGTTCCAGGTTGTTGGTTCCCTGGTAGCCATCTCCCAAGTCGGGCGTGCCATCGCGCGTGATGCCGTTTGCAATGTTGTCGACGATCTTTACGTAGCGCATACATTCCCTTTCTTTTATCTACCCGCATACACTCTTTCGGGGTTCAGAACAGGATACCTTAACCGGATTTCTTTGCCAGTAAATGCACGCGAACTGCACTCCATTGCGCTGTAGCGTGTATTTGATTGCGTGGGGTATTGATTGTGTGCAACCGGTGGGTAATTCGTGCAGGCTATTCAAAACAAGGTTACAAGATAGCGGGTGCCTGTTTCGCGCATGGTACGCTGACCCCACAAGTGACTATATGTTAGGGAGAACGCACTATGAAACGAACCATCGCCCTGCTGGCCACCGTATGCCTTTTGGCGTGTTTGGCGGTATCTTCTACCGCGTACGCCGCAGAAGTCGTGACGGGCCCCGAAGATGCCGACGAATCGTCGTACGAGACGATTGATACGGCGGAGTACACGCCCCAGGCCCTGGAGGAAGATACAAGCGATCCGCTGTCTTCGCTTAGATTGCAGTCTACGTCGGGCAGCGTAACGTATCTTTCCATTTCGATTGAGCAGATGGCTTCTCTCGAGTACGCGAAGGGAACCAATAAGTATGGTGGTTCCACCGCAACGTACAGCCAGATTCTTAATGCACTCGATCCCAATAACGTGAGCCTTTCCGAGTTCGCTGACATCACCGTCGCCTCGGGGCTTACGGCGTCTCAGATTGATGCCTTCATAGATTCGACTTCAAAGGGCCGTTCTGGCACGCTGCATGGCATGGGGTATGCCTTTATCAAGGCCGAGCAGATGTACGGCGTAAGCGCTGCCTATTTGGTTGCCCATGCCGTTTTGGAATCGGGGTGGGGGACTTCCACGCTGGCGCGAGGCTATTACTACGATGGGTCCATCGCTATCGAAGGCACCACTTACTCCGCGGGAACGTATTACAACTTCTTTGGCATTGGCGCCTACGACAGTAGCCCGCTTTCGGGCGGTCGTAGCATGGCGGTTCAGAATGGTTGGAACTCTCCCGAGGCCGCCATTCTGGGCGGTGCAAAGTGGATTTCCACTCGCTATGTGCACCGCGTATACGATTCCTATGCTGCGCCTACTATCTACAACATGCGCTGGGACTACAACAGGGCCAATGACTATGGTTGCTCTTCGGGTTCCGCGTGGCATGAGTACGCAACCGATGTTCAGTGGCCGGAATCCATTGCCAATCTCATGGACTCGGTGTATGCGAAGAACAACGTAGAGCCGTCCTACGCTTACATCATTCCGTGTTATTCCGGTTCCTCGGTTCCCAGCCTCAATGGGGTAGCGATGTATCGCTTGTACAACCCCAACGGTGGCGAGCACTTCTATACCTCGAGCGTCGTCGAGCGCAGCAATCTGGTGAGCCTGGGCTGGCAGCAGGAGGGCATTGGCTGGATTGCTCCCAATAGCTCCTCTACGCCCGTCTATCGTCTCTACAACCCCAATGGCGGCGATCACCATTACACCCTGAGCGCTGAGGAGCGCGATGGCCTGGTCGAGCTAGGCTGGCGCTACGAGGGAATAGGCTGGTATAGCGATGACTCCAAATCCGTGCCGCTGTATCGCCAGTACAACCCGAACGCAACGTCGGGTTCGCATAACTTCACCACGAGCGCCGAGGAACGCGACTGGCTGATTTCCCTGGGTTGGAATGACGAGGGTATTGCCTGGTACGGCATTAGTTAGAGGTCGTTTCCGAACGTGCCGTCACCCACTTCGTGAAGATATATCCACATTTTCGAAAGGGGGTTGACGGCATGGGGGATGACCCGTAATATACTCACTCGCGTTGTGAAACACAGTGAAGCAACGAAGTGCTACTGGGGTATCGTATAATGGTAGTACAGCGGTTTCTGGTACCGTATGTGTGGGTTCGACTCCTGCTACCCCAGCCACATATGGCCCGTTCGTCTAGCGGTTTAGGACATCGCCCTCTCAAGGCGGAGATCACGAGTTCGAATCTCGTACGGGCTACCATGAAACACCAGGCCAGGATGCGAATCCTGGCCTTTTTGCTGCCCGCGTGGAATGGGAGCGCGTTACATCGCGTTACATCTCTGGTTTTCCACTGAGTTTTCCACACTGCGGAGCGGCTGGAAAGAGGCGAGCGCCGTCCCCGGGGAATGCATGCGGGGACGGCGCTCTTCGCGTCGCGTGGGTAGGAGGTAGCCCACGTGGATGATTATGGGGTCGGCGTCACACTAGGCGTTGAAGGCCACGCCCTCGTACGTCCAGCCCGCGGCCTCCAGGCTGTCGCGCTCGGCCTCGCTGGCCGTGAGCATATGATCGCCGCCGTTCGGGTTGTACAGGCGATGCACCGCCTGGCCCTCGCCCGATGCGAAGAACGGAACGCCTTCATAGCTCCAGCCAGCCTTATAGAGCTCATTGGCCTCGGCGTAGTTAGCCGTTAGCATGTGATCGCCGGAGCCAGCATTGTAAAGTCGGTACACGGGCTTGGTGCCGCCAGCGGGGGCCGTCCAAGCAATCCCCTCCATCTCCCACCCGGACTTTGCCAGCGCATCAGCCTCGTCCTTCGTCGTGAAGATATGATCGCCCGAGCCCTCATTGTAGAGTCGGTACACCTCACCGCCATCATTGCGCACTTGCGCAATCGGAGCGGAGCTACCGCAGCGCTGAACGTATTCTTGCATGTTGATTCCTGCGGCCACTGCCGCAGTGATTTCTTCTGGGCTCACTTCTTCTCCTTCTGTCGTGATGTATGCCTTCAGCTCTTCCCAAGCGTCGGGGTTTAGCGAATAGTATTGGGGGCACAGCTTATGGCCGGTGTGGCAGTCGTAGTGGCGAACAACGTGGTCCGCGTCGATGCCGTGTCGCTCCATCAAGATGCCAACCAGTTCGCGCAGCTGTTCCTTTTCAGCACCCGTGAACTCGGTGCCGTCGGAGCAAACTTCAATGCTGATGGACTGGTTGTTGCGGATGAGCTGACGAGCGCCTGCCCATGCCCCAACGGCCCAAGCGGTATCCGTGTCGTCAAGAATCTGGTAGCAGTCGGTGCCATCCAAGACGTAATGGTAGCTGTTGGGATGCTGGTTGTTCTGGGCATACTCAGCCTCGTTATACGCCCCAGAAGGTCCGCCGGTATTGTGTACCACGATATACTGGCAACTGTTCCCTCCTGGGCTGTAATTACCGGAGTGTGCATGGTGGTCATGCTTAATTTCCACGTTTCCTCCTCTCTCGCTGAATCGCGCTAGATCGTGCTTTCTTGGGTCTTCTCGCTAGCCGATGAGGGGGCTTTCGCCGTCGGCTACCTCGGGGATGCCGCCAACGCTGGTGAGCATCGAGGTTATAGCCGCAACCACGGCGGTGCTCAGGACGATGCCCCAGTTGATTTCGCCCAGCGCAACGGCGGTAGTGGGCAGCAGCGCGACTGCCGCCTGCGCTGCGGTCTTCAACGCTCGGATTCCAGCGGCCTTGGCCCATTTGATTAGCAGTTCCTTGTTGTCGGTCATTATTGTTACCTTCCTTCCTTGATTGGCAGTGCTTCCATGTCTTCGAAGAGCTTGGTGCCCGTGCCGTTGCCACCGATGGCGTGGTAAGCCTCGTATGTCTGACGGGCGTAGTCCAGGGCCTCCAGCGTGATGTAGCCCCGTTCTTCCACCCACTCGCGATGCATTCTCACGAGCTCGTTTCGCAGGAGGGCGCGCAGGGCCGCCCTCTCCGCCTCGCGGCTCGCCGCCTCGGCGTTGTGCTCGTCGACGCGTCTCCTCTCGGCCTCGCGCTGCTGGCGTAGTATCTCGCCGAACATGCTGCCGAACAGGGTCACGAGAGTGGGTGCTATGGCGACTGCGACTTTCTGGAGGAACTCGCTCTCCATTGGCCCCGTGCCGCCGTAGGACAGCAGCAGGAGGAGCGTTCCGCAGAACACCCCGCACGCCAGGAGTATATGTCTCGCCTTCACCTCGCCCGTTCCCATCTCAGGCCCAATTCTGGGACCTGCATCACTCTTCGCCCTGGTCGTAGTAGCCGTCGGCTACCAGCAGCGCCCTGGTCTGCTCGCGCCACATCGCGGGCACTTCCTCCAGGGTCATGACGCCCCGGATGATTCGGTTCGCAAAGAGCCTCGCCATCATTCGCCACCCCCTTCCAAGCGCTCGGCAAGCGCCTCTATGAGCGCCTGCTGCTCCGCTATGACCATTGCCAGATCGGCTATGGCCTCGTCGCACGCCGAAGCGGTGGGGGAGGCCAGGAGCGCGGCGCGCGCCCTGTCCCTCTCCTGAAGCTCCTCGGCGGTAAGCGGTATGCACGCTATCAGGGTCGCCCCGTCGACCTCGCGCGGCTCCAGCGTCACGGAGTCGAAGTCGGGCGACTCGATGGGGTTGCCGTCCCCGTCCACGTAGATGCTCTCCATTCCTCTCCCTTCCTAGATGGCGAATCCGTACCATGCCACGCCCTGGCCACTCCAGCCCGCGTTGACCAGGCTGTTGTACTCGGACGAGCTGACCGTGTAGTAGTGCTTGCCACCGTTGGGGTTGTACAGGCAGTACACGGGCGTTACGCCGTGCGTCTTTGCGTAGTAGATGTTTCCGTTGACCCTGAGATTGGCGCCCGCGCCATAGCCCACCCGCACGTCGGCCCCGCCCGTGTACTGCAGCTGCAGGGGAGAGGGGCTGCCGTTGGCCAGCGCGTTCACCTGGTCGCCCAGGATGCGGGTCTGGTAGGCGCCGTTGAAGAAGTTGCCCTCTGCGTACATCATCATCTGCTGGGCGTTGCCGTAGACCGTCGCCTTGCCGTCCAGCGTGATGAAGCCAAACCCATAATCGCCCCAGCCGCTCTGCGTGTCGTAGATTCCGAGCCTAACCCCGTTCGTCCCCGAGATGGCGAGCTGCCCCGACGAGCTGCTGCTGATGCTGTTCATCTGGCTGCCGCATAGCACTATCTTCGCGGCTGTCGAGTCCATGCCGATGCCGACCTCTCCCGCCTCGAAGTAGGCGAGATCGGTCGTCCCGTTGCGGATGTGCAGCCCATCGGAGTCGATCAGGATGTTCTGCCCCGTCGTCGCGTCGCCCTGGGTGGTCGTGATATGCGCCCCCTCGGAGTCCACGAAGAAGTAGTAGGAGGTTGCCGCCGCGGCCTCGTTGGCCCCGTTGATGGCCTTGGCCAGCACGGGCGTGGTGTAGCTCGTGCCGCTCGGGTTCGTCCAGGTTATCTTGGAGCGCGTCCAGATGTGCTTGCCCTCGGCCCATTCGGGCTGGGCGGTGGACCAGCTGCCGCCCGTCTGGGTCGTGCTGCTGGTGGATAGGTAGTACTGCTCCACGATGGCGCTGATGCCTCGCCCCGTGGCCCCAGCCGCGCCGTCGGCCCCGTCCGCACCGGCTGCGCCCTGGATGCAGGTGGCGTCCGAGTATGACGACCCCGATGCCGTGGTGGTCTTCGTGCGCTGCCACATGTACTTGCCGTCCTCCCATTCGGGTGCCGTCGTGGCCCATCCCGTGGTGGGGGCGGTCGTCTGCGAGTCGCCCAGGGCGTACTCCACGTCCACGGCCTGGATGGCCGCCTGGGCCAGCTCCTCGGCCTCCGAGATGCGCCCGTCCTGCTCGTCGCCGCGGCCCCTCACGGCCACGACGATCGGCTTGCGGGCCGTGCCCTGCGCCCCGACGAGCTGCACGAGCACGGTGTCCCCGCGCTTGACGGCCCAGGAGGTGCTGCACTCGATGGACTGCGTCTCGCCTTCGTCCAGTGGGTCGCCCACGGCGTCGCCGCCGAAGTCGACCATCACGGTGCCGCCGTCGCTGTCCGATGTCGCCGTCGCGTAGACGGACTGGGTCTGGAGGGCGGATGCGCCGTCGCTCCTGCCGCGCGCGGCGGCGAAGAGCGTCTTGGCCAGGTCGAGGTCGTTCATCTATATCTCCTTCGCGGTGACCTTCATCACCATCGTCTTCAGGTCCAGCTCCATGTTCCGTGCGAGGGCGCGGTGCGTTCCCGCGTCGGGGCCGTCGGGTATGGTCAGCTCCAGCACGTCGCCCGCGGCGATGGGCATGTACAGCATCGAGAACTGCCACTCCCGCCTGTCCACGGACGGTATGCGGGAGTTCGCCTCTAGCTGCGCCTGCGCCTTGGTGGCTGGCTCCAGCTCGTCGATGCTCACCACCTCGGCGATGACGTAGCCGCGCTGGGCCGCCGTCTGCTCTCCCGTGCGGTCGGCGTAGGCCGCTATCTCCACGTCCACGGTCTCCTTCTTGCCGTTGACGGTGCGCTCCTCGCTTCCCTTGTACGTAACGACTATGCGGCTGGGGTCACTCAGGCGGGTGCTGGACGATTCCAGGCCGTCCAGCACGTTGGTGTCGGCGGCCGCCATGTCCAGCGCCCAGGTGGTGGCGCGCTTGGATGGCTCCACGTAGCGGCCCCACGTGACGTTGCCCATGCCATCCACGTCGATGCGGTTGCCCGATGCGTCGGCGATGTCGAACAGGTCGGAGAGGCGCGAGTCCCCGATGGGGTAGACCACGGCCTCCGAGTAGCGCTTGTTGATCGCGTCGCCCTGGATGGAGTACGGGCGCCCCGCGCCCCCGAGCAGCTTGGCCACCACGTCGTTGCTGCGGGCGTTGGCCCCGATGGTGAGGTGGTAGGGCAGGTAGTCGGCCTCCAGCATCGACAGGGCGCTGTGGCACTCGTAGGTGGTCACCGTCGCCCCGTGCGCATGCTCGCTGGGGTCGGCGGTCACCACGAGGGTGGCCAGCGCGTTGGAATAACCCTCCGCGGGCACCTCGTGCACCACCCGCAGCAGGCTGTGCTCGATCCAGTTGGAGTCGAGCGCCTTGATGGTGCCCGACACCCGCGTGTCGGTCTCGTATCCCCACGTGACGCTGCTCCCGTCGAGCAGCACGCCCTCCAGCTCGCCGCGCACCTCCAGGCTGCGGGGGTCGACCATGTAGACGCGGATGAGGTCGGCCCTGTCCTGCCTCGTCCAGTCCATCTATCCCACCTCCGCCATCGTCACGGTCACGTCGGTCTTGCGGTCGTATTCGAGCGGCATGTCCACCTGGGTCACGGCCACGCGGTGCCATCCGCCCCGATGGTCGCGGAACGTGACGGCGCGCCCGTCCGGGCCGCTGTTGGCCAGCTGCTCGAAGGCGGCCAGGCTCTGGCCCGCCGTGCCGTCTGCGGCCTTGATGGTGCCATGCGCCACCAGCGGGTGCTTCACGGTGCGCCCGAACGTCACGACGGGGCGCGCCCTTCCGCTCGTGACCTGCTCGGCCGATTCGGGCGTGAAGCTGCTGTCGGTCGCCAGAGGCTCGCCCACTCGGCAGGTGAGCGACGCGAAGCCATCCTCGCCCCAGTTCCACAGGTAGCCCGCGGCGTCCAGGGCGTCCATCTCGTCGTCGTGGCTGCCCCAAGAGCTGTCGGAGTCGTAGGCGAAGCACAGCACGCGGTAGGCCACGCCCACGGGAGGCAGCAGCCTGTAGACGACCTGGGAGCTGCCCTGCGACACCAGCTCGGCGTCCACCAGGCGCGTGATGCCGCCATCGTCCCACTGCATCTTGCAGCTCGTCTCGGCGGCCGTGGCGAAGGCCGCGAGCACCGAATGCGTGGAGGGGTCGTAGGAGAAGGCGGGGGAGACGGAGAGGCCGTGGCTGGTGTCGTATGAGATGGCCACCTGCTGGGTCCCGCTCGCGGTCCCTCCCTCGGGCGTCGTCCACGTCCACTCGACGGTCACGGCCTCGCCATCGGCGGGGACGCGCGAGCACTCCGACCACGGCACCCTGATCGTGTCGTCGTCGGCCAGGCCCGACTCCGAGTGCCCCGAGAAGATGGCCGCGCCGTCGGCACCCAGCATCGTGACGGAGCACGTGCCGCTGCCGCGCGGATAGTCGCAGGAGACGGGCAGCCAGATGCCGTCGTAGGCCATGGCGGCCTGGGAGAACGTCGCCGTGGGCCTCCACTTGCACTTGAGCATGGCGGTCATGGTCGCCCCATGGGCGGGGCAGGTGACGTTGGATGCGCTGGGGTTAGTCCAGGCCTCGCGGAAGGTGCGGGCCTGCAGCTCGATGACGGCGTGCATGTACTGCCCGCTGGCCACGCCCAGGGTCACCTCGATGGGGAAGGGCGACTTCCAGCGCTGGCCCTCCACGCGCTCGGCCTCCACGTTGGGCATGCCCACGTCGCCCCAGCCGTCGTTTGCCGTGGAGCCGTCGCGGGCGCTCATCCAGGCCGTGACCGTCTCGGCGGAGATGTCGCCGGCGGCGTAGTAGTGCATGCGGTAGCGCATCTGCAGCTGGTTCGACGAGTTGACCACCGTCGGCAGGTAGCTCGTCGTGTAGCTGCCGTCCCCGTTCGGCTCGCCGACGTTGACCATGGAGGAGGACGCCATGCCGCCGCCGCGCAGCAGCATGGCGTCGCTCGGCACCGAGAGGTTCGCCCCAAGCGCCTCGGCTCGGCGGAACTCGAAGCGCTGGGCCAGCGTGTCGTTCTGCCTGTACAGCTGCACGTTGGTCTCCATCTTCGTGGAGCCGCCCGCCACGTCCACGCAATACGGGTCGCCCTGCGCGCTCGCCGCCCTGAGCATCCACGACATGACGCGGTTGCCGTTCGTCCGCAGCAGCTCGTCTTTTGGCTGGGCCATGAACTTCTTGGTAATCGAGGCGTCGGCGGACCACTGGGAGACGTTGTCCCCATTCTGCGGCACGTCGTCCTCCCCGCTGGCATCCCAGCGCAGCATCTTCCCGCTGCCCGCGTTGGTGAACGTCGTCAGGCCCGTCTGGGGGTCCGTGGAGGCCACGAAAACCTGGGCGTTGGTGCCGTTCGCCCCGTAGACCTGGATGTTGGCCCCGTTGGCGTTGGAGCCGCCCGCCACGTCCAGGCACACGTCCTGGCTCATGCCGGTGCGGATGGTGTAGGTTCCGTCTGGCAGGCCCTCGATGGGCACGAACGCCCAGCGCTGCGCGTCCGTGCCGTTGGCCCCGTAGACCTGCACGTTGGTGCCCTGCGCGCTCGATGCCGAGGTCACGTCCAGGCAGTACGTCTCGTCCGCCTTGCAGTGGATGACGTAGGTGTCGTAGGCCACGCCGTCCACGGTGATGGAGCCGCCGTCGGCCACTGGCTTCCAGCGCTGGCCCACCGTGTTGCTGTCGGCGTACTGCATGACGTTCACGCCGTCGCCGAGCACGCCCACCACGTCGAGGCACTTGCCCGACAGCACGCAGCACAGCTGCAGGCACTCGCCGTCGGCCCATGCGTGCCAGAACTGCGCGTCCGAATGGGCGAGCGTCCACAGCTGGACGTTGGCCCCGCTCCTGTTGGAAGCCCCGCACACGTCGAGGCACTTGGCGGTGCCGCCCGTCGCCGAGGACGAGCCGCTCACCGCCGATACGATCACGTAGGTGCCGGTCTCGATTGCAGCCGTCATTTACATCACTCCCAAAGTGGCTAGCTTCTGCAGGTATTCCTTGGTCGCGGCCTCTATCTCGGGCCGCCCGTTGAGCGTCACGCCGTTGAAGCTGACGACGGGCGCAGCCTGCGCCGTCCCCGACTGGACCGCGTAGGCGTGCGTGAGGCCAGGCGTCCCGAG
This sequence comes from Denitrobacterium detoxificans, assembly GCF_001643775.1. Lineage (NCBI taxonomy): Bacteria > Bacillati > Actinomycetota > Coriobacteriia > Eggerthellales > Eggerthellaceae > Denitrobacterium > Denitrobacterium detoxificans. Next base: position 963,715 of record NZ_CP011402.1, read on the forward strand.
CACGGGGTTGGCCACGGCCAGGGTGGCAAGGGCCGACGAGACGCCGCCCCAGTCGACCGACAGCCCCGCCTCCAGGCCGAGGCCCCCGACGTCGTCGAGGAAGCCGCCCAGCTCCCCCGAGAGCGCGTCGCGCGCCCCGTCGATGGCGGCCCCCATGGCATCGGCGACGGCCGATACCGCGCCCTTCGCGCCATCCCCGATGCCGCCTTCGAAGCCTGCCATGGTGTATTCGCCGATGGCGCGGAAGACGCGGGACGGGGAGTGGATGCCCAGCAGGTTCTTGGCTGCGTCTATGGCCCCGTTCACGACGCCGGACACCGCCTCGACGGCGCGGCTGGCCATGTTCTTGATGCCGTCGATAAACCCGTTGATGAGGTTGCGGCCAGTGTCCACCATGTTGGAGACGAAGTTCCCGATGGAGTCCACCACGTTCTGGCCGACCTGCATCGCCGCGCTCCCGACGCCGCCGAGCATGTTCATGATGCCGTCCACCAGCGACACGATGAGCAGGTATCCGGCGTCCACGAGCGCCGTAGCGAGCGAGAGCAGGCCGTTTACGATGGCCTCTATCAGCTGCGGCAGGCACTGCACGATCGTGGAGATGATGGCGGGCAGATTCTCGATGATGGCCACGAACAGCTGCACGCCCGCCTGCGCCAGCAGTGGCGCGAGCGTGATCAGTGCGTCGCATACGGCCTGGATTATCTGGGGCAGCGCCTCCACGATGGCCTGGATTATCTGGGGCAGCGCCTGCACCAGCGCCGTGAACAGCTGTATGCCCGCCTCGACGATGAGCGGCAGCATCTGCAGGATGGCATCCACGATTCCCTGGACGAGCGCGGGCAGCATCGCCATGAGCTGAGGCAATGCCTGCACGATTCCCTGGGCCAGGCCCAAAAGCAGCTGCAGGCCAGCTTGGACGATGAGCGGTAGGTTCGCCACGAGCACCTGGGCCATCTGCATGACGCACTGCACCACCATGGGGATGATGGTAGGCAGGGACTGCGCGATGCCCTGGATGAGCGCCGCGATGAGCTGCATGCCCAGCCCCAGCAGGGCGGGCAGCAGTCCCGTGATTGACCCCACCAGGGAGTTCAGGCCGTTGGCTATCATCTCGGCCAAGTCCGCCATGACCTGCCCCATGTCCAGCGACATCAGCATGCCCGTGATGGAGTCGAGTATGCCCGAGACCGCCTGGATGACGGCTGGCAGCAGCGCCTGGATGGCTGGCACGACGGCCTGCACGAGGCTCGCGAACAGCTGCGGCAGAGCCTGGGCCAGCGAGGAGGCTATCTGGGCGATGCGGGGCACCACGTTGCCCAGCAGCGTGGAGAACGACGTCAGCAGCTGCTCGGTGAGCGCTCCCATGTCGGCCTCGTCGTCGGCAAGGCCCGCCAGGAAGTTCGAGTAGGCGGCCTTGGTCATGTTCAGGCTGCCCTCGATGGTCGTGGCGGCCTCCCTGGCCGTCGTGCCGGTTATGCCCATGTTGTCCTGGATGGCATGGATGGCGCTCACGACGTCGGCGTAGTTGTCGATGTCGTAGTGCACGCCCGTGAGCGCCTCGGCGTCCTGCAGGAGTCGCTCCATCTCCTCCTTCGTGCCGCCGTAGCCCAGCTTCAGGTTGTCGAGCATGGTGAAGTTGCCCTTGGCGAAGCCGTTGTACGCGTCGGTGATGGAGTCGATGGAGGTGCCCATCTTGTTGGCGTTGTCGGCCATGTCGGTCACGGCCATGTCGGCCATGTTGGCCGCGGCCAGCGTGTCGCCGCCCAGGCTGCTCACGAGGGCGGCCGCCGTGCTGGTGGCGTTCTCCATGTACTGATTGGCCGACATGCCCGCCGTCTGGTAGGCGTTGGCCGCGTTGGCCATGACGGTCTCCTGGGCCTGCTGCATGCGGTCGTACTCGCCCGAGACCTCGTCGACCGACTTGCCGACCATCTCCGCGTACTCCTGCACGCTCGACGCCCCGCGCGCCCCGTAGAGCGTCTCGACGCCGCCCGCCAGCTGCTCGTACTGGGCGTAGGCCTCAAGGGCCTGCTTGCCCATGGCCAGCATCGCCGTACCAGCGGCAGCGGCCATGCCGGCGATGGCCTTGCCCGCCGCCCCCGCGAGGCTGCCGAGCTTGGAGAGGCCGCCCTCGATCTCGGAGGCCCCCTTCTTGACCCCGCTCGAATCGAGCGAGGAGCTAATCCTTACTTCTCCGTCCATCTGCGGATGCCTTCCTCAGCCTGTCGAAGGCCGCGCTAGCGCTTGCATTGGCATCCCCTATTGGGTCGGCCTTGCCCTTGAGCCTGTAGTGCTCGACGGCTCGGTCGAAGCCCCTGACCTCCTCCTTGTTCCACTTGGTCGCCTTGGGCCGCTTGGCCGTGCGGTAGTGGATGGCCCGTCCCATCGGCGTATCGGCTGGGGAGAGCGCCACGAGCGCCATCACCTCGCGAAACGGCAGCTCCTCGTACTCCTCGCCCAGACCGTAGGCCTGGCGCATGGTGACCACCAGCCGCTCGGCGTCCTCGTCGAAGTCGACCAGGCGCCTGCCGTTGTCTTCCCCGATGCCGAAGACCTCGGCCAGCAGCTCGCGTAGGGCGCTTGCGGCATCGTCCCCGAACTCGGCCATGAAGCCCTCGGGGCTGACGAGCAGCAGCCTCACGAGCAGCGTGCCCCGCTCGGCGGTGCCCAGCAGCTCGTCGCGGGCCACCCTCTCCAGCACGAGGGCCGTGCGGAACGAGTCGTAGACCCGAACCATACGGCCCCGCAATGGATAGGCGCTCCAGTGCCGCCCGTCTTCGGATGTGCCCCTACACGAGCTTGAAAGCGGCCCCATGGGCTGCCTCCGCGGTATAGCGGCGGATGCGCTCGGCGCTCTCGATGCCGATGCGCTCCATGACCAGCTCGCCGATGGACAGCATCAGCGGCACCAGCTGCAGGAAGCATGCCTGCTCGCCGTCCCCGTTCACGTCCACGTAGGCCACGGCGTCGTCCCAGCACTCCTGGCCAGCGGTCGCGATGACGAACCCGCGGGCGGCCTCCAGGGCCTTCTCCTTGTCGTCCTCGTAGCCGTCGATGGCCTCCTTCAGCTCCTCGAACGCCTTGCCCATCTTCCTCAGGGACGCATCCGTGAAGACGATGCGGTACTCCTTGGCGTCGGGGTCGTCCGACAGGCGGATGGTCTCGACTGACTTGCGCAGGTTGATTACGGTTGCCATGCTTCCTCCTTTAGTAGATTCGTCCTATGGCTAGGATGCGGTGACCGTCACAGCCACCGTCGTGCTGACGCCCGGGGCGACGATGCTCTTGATCGACACCTCGCACTCGCCAGCTGCCACGCCCTTGACGTTGCCCGCGTCGTCGACCGTGGCGACCTCGACGTCGCTGGAGGCGTAGGCGAAGGACTGGGCCGCTCCGGACGGGGATGCGGTGGCGCTGATGGCCGTCGTCTCGCCAGCGGCCACGGACACGGCCTGCGCCGTGATGGCCGTAGGCATTGCGGCCGCGGATGCGGGCGTGATGTCCGGCATGCCCTTCCAGGTCGTGGTGAAGCTGAAGGTCTGCTTCTCGTTGGCGTCGCCGCCCGTCACCTTGATCTCCTTGATGGTCACCTTGCCCTCGGCCATCGTGCCGTCGGGCGCGATGTGGCGCATGGTGGTGATGCGGTCGGAGCCCTTCTTGAAGCGCAGCCCCGCGATGAAGTCCTGGGCGGCGTTCCCGTGGTAGCGATGGCCCTCGAAGGACGTGCCGATCTTGACTCCCGTAACGTCCTCGTCGGCGTTGCCGTCGCCGTTGTAGTAGTAGGTCTCCTCGGTCTCCTCGTCGCTCTCGTCGCCCGTGGACGTGATGCCCTGGCCGATGCGCGCCCAGGTGCGGGACGTGCCGTTCGGGGTGATGTCGATGAGGTAGAGGTTGGTGTAGTTCAGCGCGAAGCCGATGTCCTGAGTCGTCATTTGCGTCTCTCCTTAGTCTTCCTCCACGCGCACTGCGATGGTGCAGCCCCACGCGTGGTAGTTGCTCTCTTCAAGTTCGATTAGCGTCGGGTCGCCCTGCACGTAGGCTCCCTGGCACCTGTACCTTCCCGTGACCGACGAGAAGTCGGCGTCCTCCATGCGCTCGGCGATGTCGCAGCAGGCCGCGCATGCGTCCCGCTCGCCGCGGCGTCGCACGATGACTCGGAAGGGGTAGGCGGCCAGGCGGCTGCCGTCCATGTAGGCCTCGATGGCCTGGGGCTGGTCGGGGCGCAAGCATATGCCCTCGCTGCCCGTGAACGCGTCGAAGCGCTTGGCCGACACGTCCCCATAGCCCCACGACTCGATGAGGGCCTTGGCCTGCATGAGTATCTCTATGGTCGTAGGGTCGTTCACGATAGCTTCTCCTTCACGAGGCGAACCCACTCGGGCTTGTGCCTCGACTTGGCCACCTCGAACCACTTGGAGGCGGCCTTGGGGTTCTTCTGGGCCTTGATGCGGTTGGCGGCCATGAAGTAGACATACGAGGCGTAGCGCTGCGGCCAGATGACCTCCTTCTCCGTGAAGTGCATGCTGTCTTGCAGGTCGCCCTTGTCGACGGGGCAGTACTCGTTGGAGTCGTTGGCCACCTTCTCGGTGAGCGCGGCCTGGGCGGCCCGCAGCTGCTGGGCCGAAAAGCGGCGCTTCATGCCCCGCAGGTCAACCTTGACCGTGATGCCGGTTGCCATCTAGCGCACCTCCACTTCCCAGTGGTGGACGTCGGCCTCTATGCGATAGGGCGTGACCTTGGAGGCCGTGGCCCACTCCCCGCCGTCGATGCTCAGCAGCGAGCCCGCGGGGATCTCGAATGCGCCTCCCGAGTTGACCGCGTCGACGTAGAGCACGCCCTGCGCGCCCTCCTCGAGCACCCAGTCCCTTCGGGCCAGGGCCTCCGCGCGGTCGAAGCGCACGTTGGAGATGGTCGTGGGCTGCTCCTCGTACTCGCCCGAGAAGTCGCCGTCCACGGGGCGGCGCACGGCCACCTCCGAGGGCAGCAGCCAGATGGGTATCGCCATGGCCATGCCTACATCAGCCCCGCCCACAGCAGCCCGCTCGTGGCCAGCTCTGCCGTCGCGGCGTCGATGGCGCACTGACGCGCCTGGGAGGCATCCATGCCGCCCAGGGACACCGACCCGATGCTCAGCGAGCCGCCAGCGCCAGTGGTGGCGAGGGAATCGGCAGCGGCGCACACGGCCCGCTTGTAGGCTGTGACGGCCGCCTCGGACTCCGATTCGTTGCGGCCGACGAGCATGCCGACCAGCGCCATGGAGCGGGGGAGGCAGCCATCGAAGGCCGCCTCCGTCGCGGTGCCGCCGTAGGACCCGCTGTAGTATGCGTAGTCCGGCGCGTCCACTATTCGCCCGTCGTCTCGCCCGCAGCCGCGGCCTTGTTGGTGTAGATGCCCGCCACCTTGTTGTTGCGCACGATGGAGCCGTAGATCCATCGCAGCTGCGCCATCCAGCCGTCGCCGTTGGTGTGCTGGCCGGGGGCGAAGGTGTAGAGCGCTGCGCGCTTGGTGATGTAGCGGATGGTGTTCGTGCCGCCGCTGATGACCGTGAAATCGGCCTGCAGCAGCTCGTCGGGAACCTCGAACACCTGGAAGCCATCGTAGCTGCCGATAGCATCGGAGATGGAGCTGTCATTGCTCCACTGGCGGTCGGTGGCGTCCTCGAGCAGGCCCAGCGCGGCGCTGGACATGTAGAGGTTGCCGCCCATGAGGCCAGCCTGCGTGAACTGGGTGCGGGCCTTGCGAATCTCGTCCTTGATGTTCGCGGCGGTCAGGGTCTCGGTGCCCTTCGTCTTGGCCTTGGTCTTGGCCACGGTGAAGAAATCCTTGTCAACGAACGGGGCCAGGATGGTGCGCTGGTACTCGCTCACGATCTTGGTGATGTCGGCCGCGGCCTCGTCGATGGCATCGGCTGCGTCGACGTAGAAGACCTTCTCCTTGTCGTTGGCCAGGGTGTAGGTCGTGCGGTTGAGCGTCACGTCGGCCTCGCCGCTCTGGAAGCGGTTGTAGTTGGCGGGGTTGGGGGAATCTCCGAAGCTCAGCTCCGGCACGCTCACCTGGCGGCCGTTCACGAACTCGGCGGCGCCAACGTCGTAGGCGGTCGCGTAGGTCGCGCCCGCGAGAACCTCGTCGATTGCGTCTACGTATTCCTTGGGGAATTCCTGGATGCTGGTAGGCATTGTCTATCTCTCCTCTAGTCCTTCAGGCCAGCCGCGGCTCGTGCCTTCTTGCGGCGGGCCTCCGAATCGTCTGGCGCTCCCGCGGGCGGCAGGCCCGTGGAGCCCTTCTTGGCGAACAGGTACGGCTTGGCCTCCTTGAGCGCGTCCACGTCGCCGTTCTCGTCGAGCAGGGTCAGCGCAACCTCGATGTCCACGCAGCCCTCCTTGGCGAGGCGGGCGCTGTTGACGCGGGCGAACTCGGCGCGCTTTGCGGCGGCTTCGGAGTCGGCTCTCATCTTCTCGATTTCGGCCTGCAGCCCCTTCAGCTCGTCGTCCTTGCCCGAGAGCCCCTGGATCTTCTCCTGGAGTTCGGCGACCTGGGCCTTGTACTTGTCGCGGTCGGCCTTGGCCTTCTCGTAGGCGATGTCCTTGTCGGGCTTGCCCTTGGCCTCGTCTTCCCCCGCGCCCTGGCCCTGCTGCTTGCCCTCCTCGGGTTCTTCCTGTTTCTGCTCGTCCTTGTTGGCGTCTGCCATCTGTCCACCTTTCACTGGGGTTTGCTCGGCTGTTCTCTCAGCCCTTCAGCGCGACGCGTCGGCCCGTCGCCAGCCTCGCGGGAATCGGCTTCCCGCCTGCCTATTTCGATTATGCGGAGCGCGTCACACCAGCGGCCATGTACGCCTCGATGGCGGCTATGGCCTCGTCGGCTCCCCAGCACACGGTGGCCTCGTAGCCCTGCTCCTCGAGGATGGACAGCCACCTCAGTTGGTTGTCGCTGGGCTTGTTGCTGCCTGCCTTCATCTCGACGTACAGGCCGTGCTTGCCACCCCTGGCCACTGGGATGCACAGGTCGGGCACGCCAGGGCGCATGCCCATCTTCTTGAGGTGCGCCGCCGTCCTGGGGCTTCTCTGCGCCTCGTTGGGGATGTGGTAGACGGGGATGCGCTTCCATTCGCACCACTCGACCACCGCCTTCTGCTCGTCTGCCTCGCTCACGTCCGCTCCTTCCATCGGTTGCCTATGGCCCGATGGTGGGGCTGGGGTCACATGGAAGACGAAGCGCCACCCTACTGGATGGCGCTCGTGGAATTACGTATCGGTCTGTATCGCGGGCTGGTGCATATTGGTGCATATTGGTGCGTTATTCGATTGGGTTGGTGTTGCCCGGGAAATGATAAAGCCGCCCGTAGGCGGCTCCCGTGGTGTGCTAGATGGATTCCAGGCTAGGCTATTTCTTTGATCTCTGCAATTTCATCGATGTAGATGACGTAATAAAACTCCCCGAAGTCAATGGAGATTGATTCCCTATCCGCTTCAGCGTATGTATCGTAGGTGACGCACCTACCCCTGACGATCTCTCCGTCCGTGCATTTCACCTCTATGTTCTTGCCCCAAAAGGCTATTGCGTCTCTAGTCTTCATCGAACAGTGCCCCTTGGTCTTTCGTGGGTACGATGTGTGTTCCCTTATCTACGCTGTAGTGTATCTTGAAATACCTGGTTGGCGTTTCATTGCCATTTTCATCAACATTGTACCCAATTATCCTGTCGCTGTGGCATATCTCCTTTTTGTCCCATCCCTTTGAGTTCATCGTCATCCGCCCCTTGCCAGCGAATTCGCGAACGAGCCTCTCGCACTCTTCAATGGAGATGGTGATATAGCTCGGGGCGATATTCTTCTTTCCTGTCTTTTTCCTTAGCTTCTCGGTGTGGTCTTTGTAGTTATACGTCCCTCTAATGTGCTTCCTCTGCGCCCCGACGTTTATGTAGTTTGCCGCGTCGTCCAGGACGCGTGCCTCGTACTCTGCTTTTGCCCTCTGGAAACGATTAAGCCTCACCTCGTCATAGTGCTTCACCTCATGCGCGGCCCTTTTGTCCAGGTGCACGATGCCCTCGGTTCCAGCTTTCCTCCTCGCGGCCCTGGCCGTCTGCTCGCGCCACCTCTCGCGGCTCAGCACGCTGTCGTTCTCCGCGATGAGCTGTCGCAGCTGGGCCTGCTTTCCGCGTATCCTGACGTTGACCGCCTTGGCGTCCAGGCCGTTGGCCTCGAGCACCTCCTTCTGTCGCTTGAGCTTGCGGATGTCGTTCTCGTAGCGGCGCTGGCGCTGCTGCAGGGCGTAGACCTCGTCGTTGTCGTAGCCCTTGCCGACCAGCGGGTCGTCCTGCCAGCGGCGGTGGTAGCCCTCGCGGTAGATGCCGATAGTGTGGCGGCAGTTGTAGCCGCCGTAGCCGTCCACGGGGTCGTAGGAGTCGCCGCCCCTGGCCATGCAGCGCTCGTAGAACGGCGGGTACTTCTCGCTCTTGCCGGACAGGCTGTACACCTTGCCCTGCCACTTGGCGTGGCTCGGGCGCGCCCCTCCGTGGCTGCTGACCTCCACCAGGTCCTCGCCGCATAGCTCGGCGATGCTGATGGTCTGCTTGGTCAGGCGGGCCATGAGCGCCTCCTGTATGACCTGGCGCATGGCGACGTCAACGGGCGTGCGCCTGATGCCCCTCGCCGTGGTCGTCTCGAATGCCGTGACTCCGCGTTCGGCCAGCTTGGTGACGGCCCACGTGGTCGCCCTGTCTCGGCCCATGTTGCCGCTGGACACCTGCAGGGCGGCGGCCCTCGTCATCTGGAAGTACTGCCTGCGAACGTCTGATGCCATGTTCGCCGCTATCTCGGATGCGCCCCGCAGCGCCTCCTTGTAGGCCTCCTGGGCCAGCCTCTCCGTCATCTCCATGATGTGCGCCGTCTGTCTCTCGGTGGCGCTTATCGTGACGGCCTCCCTGGCCGCGTTCTCCTCCAGCAGCCCGTATACGTCGCTCTTGAGGGCCTCGGCGACGTTGACGGCGCGCCTGGATTGCTCGAAGCACGTCACCTGCAGCTCGGCGGCCTCTCGGGCCACGTCAACGCCTTCCAGGCTGCTCTTCGCCAGCATCGCCGCGGCCTCGATGAGCATCGCGATCTCGAGCGCCGACAGCTCGTCTGCCGTCTCCTCTCCCGCCTGGCTTGCCTCCTCTGGGCTAATCATGCGCTAGCCCTCGAACAGGGGAGCGGCGGCCTCCTGGGCGCCTGGCACGTTGGCCCTGGCGGTGGCCTCGTCCTCGCCGTACCACTTCATGCGGAACTCCCAGGGGTTCAGCGTCACGTTCAGCTCGGCCATGTCCTGGGCCTTCTCGGCGGCCGTGTCCTGGATGATGGAGTCGTCGAAGCCCACGGCGACCTCCACGTAGTCGGGCAGCTGAGCCTGGCCCAGGTGGCGCTTGGCGCAGAAGACGGCGGCCCTGACGATGTCGCAGATGGCCCCCGCCAGCAGCTTCTCGTGCTTGCGGATGTTGCGCATCAGCTGGCTGTTGTCGCTGCTCACTTCGGTGGCGGTGCGCAGCCCCGAGCGCTCCACGAAGTAGCTCTCCCCGAAGCCGCAGCAGCCGCCCATGGCGCGCAGGGCCAGCTCGTAGGCCTCCTTCTGGGAAGAGGTGCGCATCTGGGGAGCGAACACCTCCACCAGGTCGCTGGTGGCCGCCACCTTGCGGAACACCGTGTTGTCGCGGCCGAACGGCAGCGGGCGGGACTGCCCGTCGCCGTCCCCGTAGTCGACCAGCATGTCGGCCACGAAGATGCGGGCCTTGGTAAGGTCCACCTCGTTGAAGATGGCGTCGAAGGCGAGGTCCACCGCCTCCAGGGCGTCCACGGCGTCTGCGTAGACGCTCTGGCCGTAGGGCGACATGTCCACCCGCGTGTTCTTCACGGCGGGGCGCACCACGGCGAAGGTCGGGTAGGGGCATCCCGTGGCGAAGTCGGCCTCGGTGCCATCGGGAACGACCTCGCGGCCGTCCGTGTCCCAGGCGCGGCTCAGGATGTGGTAGCCGTCGGCCTGGCGCAGGTGCAGGGTCAGCTGGTCGAGCATCTGGCCGCGGTAGCTGGCGCGGGACGCGAAGGCGCACTCCACGATGCGGCCGTCGTCCCAGCTGATGGGGATGACCTGGCGCGCGTCGTAGCGGCGCGGCACCATGCGCCCGCCCTCCACGTCCAGCCACAGCGCCCACGCGGCCGTGCCCAGCGCGAAGGCATCCTTCACGAGGTCGGAGCCGTTCAGCAGGAAGCCCGTCGAGTCCATCCAGGCGCCCAGCCACTCGTTGGCGGCCTCGTCGTCGGTGGCGACCGTGGTCTTGTCGGTCATGAGCAGGCTGGCCCACTCCTCGGCGACCTTCGCGGCTGGTCGGATGCTGCGTCGGTGGATCTTGAGCCTCTGGCCGTCCACCTTGTCCTCGTAGTCGTAGAAGTCGCCCTTGGCGGTCAGCATCCGCATCCAGCGGGCGATGAAGGGCCTCATGGCCCCGTACGGGTTCGGCAGCCCGCTCTTGGCGAGGTAGCCGGTGATTGACTCTGGCAGGGTGTATTCGTCTAGCATGGCGCGCCTTTCTCTCTGCTGAGATTATTCGGCCCGCGTCACTATCGGCCCCGCAGCACGTCCTCCATGACCGCGTATCGCACCGCATCTATGCTGTGGTCGTTGCCGTCGGGGAAGTCGTCCGTCCAGCGCCCCGACCTGTCGCGCCCGTGCTCGTAGCGCCTGAACTCGTCGTAGGCCAGCGGGCAGCGGTCGGGGTCGATGACTATCTCGCGAAGGCCCGCGAGCCACAGGTAGCTCGCGCGGCGCATGTTGCCCTTGCGGGCGGGCCTGGCGTTCAGTCCCTCGTGGCGGTACGTGGCTATGCTGGTCTGCTCGGCGCTGTCGCACCAGATGGGCTGGTTGTGGAAGCGCTCGCGGCCCCTGGCGTCGGGCCACGTGAAGCGCGCCCTCACCAGCTGGGCGGTCTCGGCGGGGGTCTGCTTGTTGGCGCTCAGCTCGTCGAATACGATGAGCCGCCTCTGGGCCGCCTGGAACTCGCACCGGACGAAGCGCCACGGGTCTGGCCACCAGCCCCAGTCCACGCCGTTGCGCGGGTTGTCGAAGGTCGCGATCTCCTCGTCGGTCACCTTGCGCGCCACGACGTTGCCGAAGACGTTGCCGCCCGTGCCGGTCACCTCGCCCAGGAATTCCCAGCGGTAGCCCTCGGGGTTGGCCTCGCGCTCGTACTCGGCGTCCTCGATGAAGGGGGCGCCCAGCCAGTCGGCGTGGCCGCTTTCCACCACGTCCAGGTAGCTGCTGGCGTCCACCACGCACCCTGGCTTGCGGCGCATCTCCTCGGCGCGCTCGTTGACCCAGCTCCACATGGTGCGGGGCGGGTTGTAGCTGTAGAACGTCCAGAAGGTGGAGCCTCCGCGCTTGAAGCTGCGCAGGGCGCTCGCCACGTCCTGCCAGGAGTCCATCTGGTCCAGCTCCTCGAACCACTGGATGGCGCAGTACCCGACCGTGAACTTCACGCCCTTGGCCTTGAGCGGGTCGTCCAGGCCGCGGAAGGCTATCTTCTGGCCCGTGGGCAGGTAGGTTATCTCCATGGGCGACACCGTGGCGTGGAAGAGCCGCTGCGCGCCCAGCTGCTGGATGGCCCACAGCATCTGGTTGTAGACGGAGCCGCGCAGGGTGTCCTTGAAGCGGCGCACGACCACGGCGTTGGCGTAGGGGTAGCGCATGATGAGCGTGGCGATGATGAGGCCGATGGCGCTGCTCTTGGTGCTGCCGCGCCCGCCCTTCATCCACCACTCGGAGTTTCCGCCGCCCGTCTCGCCGTGGTAGAACGCGTCGCCGACGATTGGGTGGAAGCGGTCGATCGTGAGGTCGGCCAGGCTAGTCGTGGCCAATTGGCCTCACCTCGGTGCCCAGGACCACCGTCACGGCGGGGCCTCCGTCTGCGTCTCCCTCTGGGTTGTCGGCCCAGCCTGCGCGGTTCTTCAGCCAGAACGCCTGGGCGGCCATGGAGGGCGGCAGGCGCTTCTCGTGGGTCTCCTCGATGGTCTCCACGACCTTGCCCGACTTGTCCCGCACCTTGCGGGTGCGCGTCTCGACCTGCGTGGCGTTGCCCGTGGCAAGGTTCCACAGCTCGTTCTCCACGTCGGCGTTGGCCTTGTCTCGCCCCTCTTTTAGGGCCTCAGAAAACTCGTGGTGGCGCTTGCGCCATCGGCACACGGTGTCCACCGTAACGCCCAGCCCCTCGGCTATCTGCTCGAGGTTGCAGCCGCGGCGCGCCAGGGCCAGCACCAGGGCGGGGGAGCGCTCGGGATCGTACTTCGTGGGCCTGCTCACGCTGCCTCCGTTCCTCGTGGCCCTTCGCTTTCTACCTCGATTCTATAGGCCCCGTAACAGCGAAAAGGCGGCCATGGGGCCGCCCTACGTGGTAGAATCGCCCTGCATGGGTCTTTTCCATTTTCCCCATGCAAGGGAAAGGGGAGCCGGTCGCGCGGCTCCCCTTCCTGATTCGGGCTATTCGTCATCGCCCTTGAACTTCGGCGGCTCCTTCCCAATCACATCGAAGAGGAAGTCGAAGGCCTCTTCCTTCGTCTTTCCCTCCTTGGAGAGGCGCTCCGCGAGGTTCGCGATTTCGTTTGCCGTCATTTCTTTTTCCTCCATTTTCTTTCCTTTCGGTAAGTACTTCCGTTTCCTTACCTGATAGGTATATTATACTATATATCTACCAGGCTACTAGCGAGAATCTTAAAGTTTTTCGCGCTCGATTTCCGCTCTAATCAGGCCCTTCAGGTACGCCGTGCAGTTGCCCTTGGATTCCAGGAACGCGATGATGTCGGCGTCGTACTCGCGGTGGCACTGCAGGGTGAAGCGCCTGGTGTGCTCCTTGATGTACTTGGTCGTGGCCCTCGTGCGGGCCGCTGCGCTGGTTGCCATCCCTCTACCTCCTAACAGATATATTATAGTATATACCCGTCACGATTCGCGGTCAACCCCGCGCCTTGCCAGCCGCTCCACGGCCAGGCACGCCAGCGCGATGGGCAGCAGGCAGGCCGCGAGCAGCAGGGCCAGGGCGTAGCCCACGACCAGCGCCGCACCCTGGCCCACGGTGAGCCGCTGCCCGCTAGCCATGGAGCACTCCATTCCTAGCGGATAGATCGGAACCAAGGTCGAAAATTGTTGGTGTGTACTCATATGGAATCCCGCAGTATTCGAGAACCTTCCCGATCCCCAGCGTCTCGATGCAATAAGCCCATTGCTTCGGGTAATCACGTTGCATCCGCTGGAACCTATTAGGCGTGGAGTCGAAGGCAATCCCGAACATGCAGAACATACAGCCCGTTCGATCTTCGCGAGTGCAATGCAGATTCCCGTCCTTTCCTTCCACTATCTCTCCGTAACAGCCCGCATATTCCAGACTGTTTTCCACGATGTAGCGCAATACGTCTTGCTCTAGCCATATACCCATCGGCATTGAAGACGGGTTGCCTTCGTTGAATGAATTGCAGCCGTATTGCATGTATCTTCGTTCGCGGCGCGATGATTCATAGGCCATCATCGCGGTCATTCGCTTCCGTCCCGTTTCCTTCTCGAACCTGGCAAAAGGCTTCTTCTTCATCACGTCACAACACTTTTCGGACACTTCGAAAGGTGCAGACACAAGTGGAATCCACTTTTTTGAAATCGAATAGCGACCACCGGACATCCTCACTTCTCGCATGTGCTCCGTTGAATGTCGCGCTTGGCGAATATATAGCGCTTGCTCTTTACCAGGAATCGGGTATCCATGTTTCTTTAATACCTGTTTGAACGTCAAATCTGGCCTTAAAACTACATCGGCCTTATCTAACGCCAGCTTCCTCACTTCTGGATACTCCATACCCGTATCGCAAAAGACGGCGGGAACATCTGGATATAGACGCTTGACGATGTCTAACAGAACCGTCGAATCCTTGCCGCCCGAAAAGCTAACGTACACGTCACCGCCCCAATGCGAATACCATTGTCTGATTCGCATTTCTGTAAATGCGATTTTGGCATCCAACGGCAACGCCTGGCGTTGTCGCATTATCTCGAACGGAATTTTCGGAATAGTTTCCGTATGGCTCATTCCTGCACCACCTTCATTGCTTTCCCAATAGCCCATTCGATTGTCTCCTGGTCAATCGCTCGCGCCAGCGCATGACATTCCAAGCATTCGGGATTAGTCGCCCCTGGCCCCGCATCTTCGAGACCATAGCAGCCGCAGTACTCGTTTCCGTTCTCATCCCTGAACTCAACCCCCGAGCCGTACGCACGTTGGCAATCCTTGTCGAGCGGTTTGCCGCGCAGGAACGCGCGCGTGAATTTACTCATGGCGCCCCCCCTCTCTCTTCCCTTCGTAGATTGGCTTGTCAGTCGAATAGTCCCAGCGGGACACCCTCATGGCGTCCCCCTTCGCCAGGCCGCGAGCGGCGGCCCAGCACCTGTCCCAGCAGACGTGGTATGGCACCTCGGGGTCGAACAGCCCGAGCGCCTCCGCGTCGTCCGCTCCCCAGCCGTCCAGCTGGAAGGTCCCGCCCAAGTGTCTCAGGCACTTGGAGGCCTCGAACGCATCCCGCTGCGGCCTCGCGTCCCAGATGCGGTCGAACGCGGGCCTCAGCGAGTCGGGCACACAGTGAGGGCGGCCGCTGAGCCACTCCCACTGCCCGGCCCTCCAGTCGCGGTCGGCGGCGGGGAAGAGGTCCAGCGCCATCTGCCCCTCGCACGCCCTCATCGCGGCTCCTCGGCGTTGCGGTAGCGCCACTTGGGGCAGAAGCCCGCCTCCAGCGCCCGCCCGTGCCCGTAGCGGCATGGCTTCGGGTGGGCGCAGTCGGCGCACGTCATGGAGCGCTTGACCGTGGCGGGCCTGATCCTGGAGTCGAGCGTTTTTATGTAGGCCCTCATGCCTCCCACCTCCCGTGCCGCGCCCACTCCATCCAGCGGCGGTTGCGCTCGCGCCGCTCCTCGGCGTGCTCGCGGTTCCAGCGGCGGCAGTACTCGCGCTTGTGCGCCCTGCACGCCGCCGGGCAGCGGCATCCCTCGTCGTAGCGCTCGGCCGTGCCGCCCTCGCACTCCCTGTCCTTCACCTTGCAGTGCATCATGCCCTCCTGTAGTACCCGAAAACGTCCGTGGGAGCCTCCCTAGGCTCGAATGAGGGGCACTTTCCCCACGGCGCGGTAAATCCATCGTCCAAATCGCAAACGCCCGTCATATCGGCCGAGGATTGCCACCTATGGCAGTGGCCGCACCAGCGGCACGTGCCATTGGGCTCCATCGGCCTCGGCTCTGCGGGCGGCTTCTGCCCGAACATCACGGCCTCCTTCCGTACGTCTTCCACCTCCTGGCCTCGACCCAGCCGCGCAGCGGGCGGTACTCGCCGCGGTGCAGCCTCCAGGCCAGCTCGTCGTCCATTGGGACGTCGCTGCGCCACCAGACCCAGCCGCCCATGCCGTCGCACCACTGCAGGTGCAGCAGGCGGCCGTGGGCCGCGCCATGGCATCCCGTCGTGCCGCTGCCGCACAGCAGCACCTTGGGGATGCGGCGCTCCATGGCGGCCGACACGCCGCCCATGCCCTTCTGGATGACGTGGTGACGGTTCGTCGCGGGCCTGCCGCAGACCGCGCAGCGGCACCCGTCCGCCACGCTCGGCCTGTCCAGCAGCCCGTCCCTGTACGCGCCCCTCATCGCCATCCCGCCTGGGTCCACTCGCGCTGCAGCTGCTCGCGGATGGCGTCGGCCTCGCGCTTTCGCAGCATCACGGCCTCGCGGCTCGCGGCGTAGGCCACCTCGGCGGCCTCCAGCAGGTACTTGAGCCTGGCCACCTCCGCATCGCCGCGGGCCACGTCGGCGACCATGGAGGCGGGCAGCCTCTCCTCCAGGCGCAGCCTCAGCTCCTCGCGGGCCAGCGCCACGCGGTAGGCGCTGCGGGCCTTCGCCATGGCGCGCCCGTCCGTCTGCATGCCCGCGATGGCCTCCTCGCATTCGGCCAGCTTGTCCTCCAGGCTCGCCTGGAGCATCAGCCCGTCGCTCATCTCGCGGCCCTCCAGTCCCAGCCGTCGGTCTGCACGGAGCGGCACTCCTGCAGTCGGCTCGCGATCGCCTCGGCGGTCTTCGGCTCGGCGGCCCTGGCCATGCGCTCGGCCAGCTCGGCCAGGTCGTAGTTGCTCGTGACGCAGGTCCAGCGCCTGTTGGCGTACCGCTCGTTCACCAGCTCGTACATCCACCGCACGGCCCAGTCGCGGTCGGACTCCTTGCCCAGGTCGTCCAGCACCAGGTAGTCGCAGCCCCTCAGCTCCTCGTAGCGCTCCGGGTCGTGTATCGCGCAGCTGGCGGCCTCGACGCTGCCGACGAAGGCCACCTTGTCGCCCGCGGCCACCAGGGCCTCGGCGAGGGCCCCGGCTATCGCGGTCTTGCCCTCGCCGGAGCCGCCGTGGACGTAGAGCCACTCGCCGCGGCGGGCGCAGTCGAGGTGCGCCGAGACGTCCAGCCCCGAGCCCAGGAAGCGGCTGGGGATGCCGGCGCGGCGGCAGCGCTCCTCGAGCGTGCGGCCCACCTTGGGCGGGTTCATGTCGCGCTGGGATGCGGCGCAGCCGCACGAGCCGTAGCAGGGTGGGTGGTAGGTTCGGCCGCGGACCACGACGGTGGTGCGGCGCAGGGCCTTGCCGCAGTGGGGGCACAGCTTGGGGGCGTTCGCGACGATCGCGTCCATGGGGCTAGCCATTGCCGCCTCCCTCGCCGCGCAGTCGGAAGCGGGAGTAGGCCCGCGCCTTCCCGCTGCTGGCCCTCGCCTGCTGTAGGTACCCCTCGAACTTCGGGCCGAAGAGGGTCTCGGGGCGCAGGTACTGCGCCATCCTGGGGTCGCCCAGCCATTCGGAGCACTTGAGGTCGGTCACGGCGTTCAGGTCGTCGACCGTGTAGCTCTCGCGCAGCCTCGCGGAGACGTGGCGCACGGTGCTGGCGGTCGTGGGGCGGAAGGCCTTGCCGGTCTTCTCGTTGAGATGGTCCACGGCGTCGGTCACCGCGGCGATGGTCGCGGCGTCCCGCTCCTTGCCCGATTCTCCGCTGGGGGGACATATAGGGGGGTTATCTTTTTCCCTATCTTTTTCAATATCTTTTTTACTTATATAGGGGGTGCAATTTTTGCACGGGGTGGGTGCAATTTCTGCACCCTCTAGGGGCAATTTTTGCACGGGGTGCAATTTCTGCACCCCCATCGCCTTGAGCGTTCGGACGGATTTGCCGTCAATGATGGCCTGGCCTTTTTCTACGAGGCCCTTCCCACAGAGGGACCCTACTGCGGCCTTTACCGACCTCTCGCTCGCACCCGTCCACTCAGACAGGAACTCGTTCGTTCCCACGAAGCGCCCGTCGCCGCCCTGGGAGAACCCGTGGATGACGGCGTAGACCAGCAGCTCGGTCTTCGCCAGGTGCAGCTCGTCTCGCATGAACGACTGGATGACCATGTATGCGTTGTCCGGCAGCATTGCTCTCCTCTCCAATCGGGGCGGGGCCGTGGCCCCGCCGTCGGCTTCCTAGAACGGGATGTCCTCGTCGTAGACGGGGGCGGGGGCGTACTGCTGCTGCGGCGCCGCCTGGGACGCGTAGCCCACCTGCTGCGGCACGAAGTAGCCAGCTTGCGGCGCTTGCTGCTGGGGGATGGGCTGCGCCTGCCCGGGGCGCGGCTGCTGGGCCGCCTGGCGCTGCTGCATCAGCTCGATCTCGTCCACGATGACCTCGAGCTTGCTGCGCTTCTGGCCATCCTTCTCCCAGCTGCTCCAGCGCAGCTTGCCCTCGATGGCCACCTTGGACCCCTTGGCCAGGTAGGGCGCGATTCCGCGGGCGCGGTTGCCGAACAGCGTGCAGTCGACGAAGTTCGGATAGTCTTCCCATTCCCCGGTCTGCGCGTTCTTGCGGCGGTCGTTGACCGCGACGCCGAAGCCGAGGACCTCCATGCCGCTGGCCGTCTGGCGCAGGTCGGGGTCGCGCGTTAGGTTGCCGCTGATGACGACTCGGTTGATCCCCATCCCTACATCGCCCCCTTCGGCTGCATCGCGGCCAGCATCGCCTTGATGTCGGCCAGCTCGGCGAGCACCTGGCCCCAGGCCGTGGCCTCGCCGATTTCCATCTGCTGCTGGCGCTCGTCCAGCAGGTGGTCGTACGCGCCGTTGCGGATGAGGCGCACGGTGGTCTCGCTCAGGTCGAGCCATGCGGCCACCTGGCCGTTCCTGTCGCTTGGGTGCTCGCGGACGAACTCCTTGACCTGGCGCACCTTCTCCGCGGTGATTCGCTTCTTCTTGGGCATTAGAACTCCTCGCTCTCGTAATCGCATTCGATGGGCTGCGCCTCGTAGGCTTCGGGCGCCGCCTCCTGGTAGATCTCCTCGTATTCGGGCGTCTGGGAGAACGCCTGCGGGCGCGCCTGGCGCTCCTGCGGCTCGGGCATCTCGGCCTGGTCGTAGACGCCGCCGAACTTGCCCGGGTAGGCGTCTCGCAGGGCCTGGACGACCGCCACCTTGCGAATCATGGTCGCGGGCTTGGTCTTCCACAGGCTGCGCTTCTGGTCGTACTCCTCCAGGCTCACCACGGCCTCGCTGGGGTGGCTGCGCTCCTTGGAGTAGACGCGCGCCCAGCCACCCACGAGCCGCTCGGTGGACTGCCCGACCAGCGCGCCCACGCGGTACTCGAGCTTGCCGTCCTTGTGGGCCACGACCACGCCAGCCTCCATGCCGTCGTAGTCGGGCTGCTCGGCGGCGGTTCGCAGGTAGTAGTCCTTCGAGACGATGACGCTGGCCTGCTTGCCGTTGTATCCGTTGAACACGGTCATGTAGGCGTCACCCGCCAGCGGGTTGAGGCCGCGCGCCTGGCACTGGGCCATGAAGCGGAACACGTCGCGCTCGTCGGCCTCGGAATTGCCCGTCACGACGTACTTGGCCACGATCGCGGGGGACAGCTTCACCTCCTGGCCGTCTGACGCCGTGTACTTGACCATGGCGGGGTTCTGCTCGCTCATCGCAGGGCCTCCTTGCTCTTGCCGATGCTGCCGTGGATGCCCGCCTCGCGCAGGAAGCCCAGCAGGGCCGCGCGCTGCGGCTCGGTGCAGACGACGCGCAGGTACCACGTGGAGGCCTGCTCGTCGGCGAACACCTCGGGCGCGGGTTCCGCGACCTCGGGGACCTCGGGGGCCGCCTCGGGCTGGGCCTCCTCTCGGTAGGCCTCCACCTCGGCGCGCATGGCGTCGATGCGGGCCTGCTCCTCGGCACGGGCCGCCATGACGCTCAGCGCCTGGGCCACGTCCAGGGTGCGGAAGAAGGCCGCCTCGCCCTCGGCGTAGAACGGGTCGCCCTGGCGGCCCTTGAGGGCCTCCCAGTCGCTCGCGACCTTGGAGACTTTCGCCTCCAGCTCCTCGGCCGCCTTGGCTGGCTTGGTGGAGGCGTTGAGCCACTTGGGCTCCAGGATGCGCTCGAAGGGCACCACGGGCACCAGGGCGGGGGCGAAGTCCTCGTAGGTGCGCTCCAGGCCCTCGCGGCGCTTGGCCTTGGCCGCCTCCGTCTTGCAGGTCAGCATCGCGCCCAGCTGGTCGGCCGCCTCCTGGGCTGGCCCCAGCAGCTCCTTCACCTTCGCGGCGAACTCGTCGTAGGGCGCCATGTACTGGCGCTTGATGGCCTTGCGCCCATCCTCGACGTCGTTGATAATCTTGTTTACGCTGGCGCGGGTGGTTCGAAGTTCCGCGCTCGTGTACTTGGACAGGGCTTCGTCGCTCATGTCGGCGTAGGGGGCGAGCAGCTCGCCCAGGCGCTCGCGCATGGCGTCGAAGTCCGCCTCTATGGTCGCCGGCTGGAACCTCGTGCCCAGCTCCGCGATCTCTTCGCTCTTACTCACAGTCCATCAGTCCCTTCAGCAGCATCAGCGCAACGGGCAGCTCCAATGCCAGGAAGACCACTAGGTCCGTCTTCCACGTCGCGCCCTCGATTTCCGTCCCAGCCAAAGAGCGGTAGAGTTTTTTCGCCCTCTGGCCTGCGAGTTGACAAAACCTCTGACAAGTCCGCAGAATCTCCACGGCCAGCATTCGAGCCACGGGCCGCGCGGCGTATCCGCGTCGCCTCCTGCCTCGCCGCCGCGTGCTCCCTGCACGCCCTGAGGTAGTCGCCATCGCTCTCGTTCCTCCTTATCTCGGCTCTCAGCCTCTCGTTCTTCTTCCTCTGCTCGGTGGCCAGCCACCTCTTGTGGCAGACCCTGCACCGCCCGTCGCGGTCGAGCTTCGGCACCTTGCGCCCGCACTCGGGGCAAATCTCGTAGCGGGCCAGCGAGACTCCCAGGCGGCTCGCCCTGCGGATGACCGCCTCCTCGGTATGGAGCACGCCGCACTCGACGAAGATGCGCGTCCTGGCCCCAGCGGCTCCCGTGCTGGCAGCCGCCCTCAGCGCGTCGTCCTGCTCGGTGGTCCACCTCACTGGGCGCTCACCCCGTGGATCTCCTCGTGCAGCCAGCGCTCGAAGTCCGACCAGCGAATCTTGACCATGCGGCGCTTGGCCCCGGCCTTCAGGCACGGCAGCGGGTGGTGCTGCGCGTCCCTCCAGCAGGCCTCTCGGATGAAGTCCTCGGAGACCGTGCCGTTGGTCATCCTCGCCACGACGGCGGGGGACAGCAGGTTCTCGAAGTCGCCCGTGCGGCGTTGCGCCTGCTCCATCTCTTCCTCCTTTCTGTAAGCCTACTTACAATCGCTGTCCAAAAAAATAAACCTGTCGGCCAGCTCGCGCTTCAGTTCGTCCTGGCCGTCTTCGCCCACGCTCTCGGCAATTGCCTGAAGCTCCCCGAGGCTGAACAAGCTGGGGTCTCGTTCCTTTCTCGAATAGGTGGTTATACTCATGCCTATGGCGTCTGCCAGCGTCTGCTGGTTCATGCCGGCGCGCAAACGCGCCACTCGTACTCCGTTCATTTTGTCACCTCCTTGTAAGTACAGTTACATATTAATCAAGTCTTTTGTAATTGCAAGTTAAATTTACAAGTTTTTGTAAAAATGGTTACATGCTGGGTAGGAGGATTACAAATGGATGCATTTTCGAAGAACTTATCGGCGCTTATCGAAGATAGGCGGCTTACCCAGCAGGAATTTGCCGATTCCATCGGCGTTTCGCTTACGACCGTCAATGGATGGCTGCGCCGTGGCGTTCAGCCCAAGGCGTTTAGCATAGACGCCATCGCCTCGAAGTATGGCCTGTCGAGCGATGACCTCCTCAGCGCCACGTCGGGCTTCTACGCCAAGGCCCACGGCCTCACGGAGGCCCCCGCGGGAGCGCTGGCCCCCAGGGAGCCGAGGCGGGCCTACGCGCCGCTGTACGGCCGCGTCCACGCGGGTGGGGCGGGTGCGCCCGACCTCCTGGAGGACCGCATCCCCATTCCCTACGAGGTCTTCGAGCACCACCAGCACGGCTACTTCCTGGAAGTGGAGGGAAGCTGCATGAACCGCGTGTACCCCGAGGGGTGCTTCATCTTCATAGACCCCGACCAGCCGCCGCGCAACGGCAGCATCGCCGTCGTGAGCATTGACGGCGGCGACTACGTGATGCGCCGCCTGCTGCGCGGCGCCAACGCCTTCATACTGGCCCCTGAGTCGTTCGACGGCCAGTGGGAGGACATCGTGTTCCGCGAGGGCGACGGCCACCAGGTGGAGATGGTGGGCACCGTCGTCTGGTACCAGCCGCAGAGGGAGATGGAGTAGCATGGGATTGATACGGCATATGGCCTCCAAGGCGCTCGGCATGGCATCGGATGCCCTGCGAGATGACGGCCAGCGGGCTGATGGTGCCCAACGCGGGGAGATGCGCCTGGTGGGCAGGCTTGAGGTCGCCGACCCGTGCGGGTTCTCGTTCGGCGAGGTGATAATGAAGTACGTCGGCCATCTTCCGCATGATGACGGCACCATGCCGCCGAACGCGCCGCTGCATGACATTGCCGTTCTGCTCAGCGGCGGAAACCACGACAAGGCAGCTCGGGACCTCGAGGTGCTTGTCCGCACGGCCATCCTTGCATCTAGGGATTACGGGTGCGTCTCCGCCGATGCCCTGTCGCTGCTCGGCGACGTCGTTCCCGCGATTCCGTGGAAGGACGCCCCGCATTCCTTTACCCTCAGGTTCGCCCCGCCGACGAAGACCGGCAAGCGACGCAAGTACCCGCTGTCGGTTCATCTTGGCTCATTCTCCGATAGGGGCGACCTCATAGCGGACATCGACTACTTCCCGAACGGGGAGCCGGGCAAGGCCCGCATCGTGATATGGAGCATGGTGAACCGCGTCAAGGTCGGCACCCTGGTGGAGTTCTCCATGGACATGGGGCACCTCGATCCCTCATGCATCGAGGTATCCAACCCTCGCGTCGGATTCGACTGGGATAGGGTCTGGGTCAGGGAGGCGAGGTAGATGCGATCGGTCGAGGGCAGCGTCGTGAAGGTCGGCGAGGGGCGCTACCGCGTCTCCGTCGAGCTGCCGCGCGACCCCAGGACGGGGAGGCGCGTCAGGCGCTCCAGGACCGTGAGGGGCACCAGGCGCGAGGCCGAGGCCGCCAAGCGGGAGCTGCTGGAGGAGGCTGGCGCGGAGCCAGCCGCCATGCCCGTGACCGTGGAGGAGTACGCCGAGGGCGTCTACCTGCCGGCAAAGGCGCTGGAGGTGAGGGCCACCACGCTCGTGGGCTACCGCGGCAGGCTGCGCAACCACGTCTACCCGGCGTTCGGTCAGGTGGAGCTGTCCCAGGTGACGCCCCAGGCCATCAGGAGGTGGCTGGGCGGCTTCGAGAGGCCAGCCACGGCCGAGGAGGCCTACCGCACGCTCTCCCAGCTCATGTCCTTCGCCATGTACGACGGGGCCATCGAGTCCAACCCGTTCGACCGCGTCAGGCGGCCGAGGCGGCAGCGCTACGAGCCCGTGGTGCTCGATGCCTCCCAGATGCGCGCCTACCTGGAGCTGTTCCATGGCACCCGCGTGGAGGCCGCCGTGCTGCTGGCCGCCGGGTGCGGGCTGAGGCGTGGGGAGATATGCGGCCTGGACGTGGACGACGTGGACTGGGAGACGGGCGAGGTGCGCGTGTCGGGCACCTACATCATGGTGGACGGCGTGCCCACCGAGGAGGACACGAAGAGCGAGCGGAGCCGCCGCACGGTCCACATGCCGCCGCAGCTGCTTGGCAGGCTGCGTGACGTATCGCCCGAATCGGGACCGCTGCTGGCCGAGGATGGCGTCAGGATGAACCCCGACAACGTGAGCCACGAGTACAGGCGCATCCTGGATGCGTCGGACGTCGAGCCGAAGGTGCCACTCAAGAACCTGCGCCACAGCAGCCTGACGCTGGCCTACGACTCGGGCGCCCGCCTGCTGGACGTCAGGGACAGGGCGGGCCACTCCAGCGAGTCGATAACGGCCCGCTACTACGTCAGGCCCAAGACGTCGGGGGACGAGGAGATAGCGGAGGCGATAGGCGAGGCGCTCGTTACATCGCGTTACATCTCTGGCGGGAATCCGCCAAAAGATGACCCCGTAGCGGAATTCGAGGCCGAACTAGCTGCGGTTACGCTGGAATCCGTGGAGCACTTCTAAACGAGATTGCGGCTGATGCTCTCTCAAGGCGGAGATCACGAGTTCGAATCTCGTACGGGCTACCAAATGTTCGCAGGTCAGGATGTATATCCTGACCTGCTTTGTTTTTTCCTGCAGGCTGGATGCGTGACAATTCGTGACATCTTTGCGAGCAGCTTCAGAGTACTGCTCTTTTCGCTTCCTCTTTGCCGTCCGTTGGTGAGGAAGCCTGCCAGCGAACGCTGGGGTACCTAGATGAGGATGCCGTTGCAGTGGTCGATTTCGTGCTGGATTGCCTGCGCGACCCTTCCCTTGAAGGAGCGTTTGATAGCCTGCATCGCTTCATCTTGATAGGACACGGTGATGCGTTCATAGCGGAGTGTTTCCCGTTCCCCTGGGAGCGATAGGCATCCCTCTGTGGCGTTGTATGGTTGCTTGCAATCGACGATTTCCGGGTTGAACATCGTGAGAACCTGGGATGCCTCATCGAGAACGGCGATGATGCGTTTACGCTGGCCAATCATGTTGGCGGCCATGCCCACGCATGTCGCCCGGTGTGCTTCCAGCGTTTCGGCGAGGTCGCGTGCTATGGCAATGTCCGCCGTCGTGGCCTCTACGCTTGGCTGTTTCAGGAAGAACTGCTTGTCCATGATGGGTCGAATCATATGTGCCTCGCTTTCTCTTTTTCTCTAGTGTACTGCGAGGGCTTGCGGTTTCGCGCATTTTGCGGTTACGCGGGAATGTCGTGGGGGATGGCGGAATGGCGTGCATAGTGAAACGGGGAGGGCCAATGGCTCCTCCCCGTCACGTTCGTTAGGCGATGGCCAGGGGCAATGCGTAGAGAAGTAGCGCGATGAGCGCTGCCGCTATCGAGATGACGGTCCAGAGCTTGAATTCCCGGTCCATCTTGGCGCGTTCCTCGGGCTCGGGTTCGGCGGGAGCCTTGTCCGGAATGACGATTTCGCTCTTGCCGTAGATGCTCTGGCAGATGAAGAAGATGACAAGGCCAGCGACGCACCAAATGGCACCCGTAATCATGGCGTCGGATTCGAGCTGCGTCATCATGATGGCGTAGATGATGGCGCTTATGATGCCGCCCACCATCAGACCGCGCACCTTGAAGGGGCGATTCATTTCGGGGTAGCGCACGCGCAGGCCAATGGCCGCGCAGATGCCGATGATGTAGTAGAACAGGTCGGCGAACAGGCTTAGCGAGGCGATGTAATCCAGCGTGTTCGTGCATACGAGCAGGATGGAACCGGCGCCGAGCACGATGATGGATACGAAGGGCGTTTCGTACTTCGGGTGCACCTTCGCGAATACGCGCGGCATGGCTCCGTCGCGCGCCATGGTGAACAGATAGCGCGGCGGCACGGCGATGCTTGCGTTCAGGGTGGAGAAGTCACCGCCGAATGCGATGCCAGCTGCGAGCAGGGCAAGCGGGAGGCCCAGGATACCCGCCGTCATCATACCCTCTGCATAGGGGGCCGAGGATTCGGCGATAGCCGCGAGGCTATCCGTGGGTGCGATTCCCACTAGGAACCACTGGAACAGCGCGTTGACCGCGAAGATGATGAAGGGCGACAGGATGAGTGCGCGAGGAATGTTGATGTGCGGATACTTGATTTCCTCGCCCATGGCGCAGCACGTTTCGAAGCCCGCGAAACACCACCAGATGATGGCTACGCATGCGATGAAGCCCATGCCGTCCGTTTGACCCAGGAAGTCGGGAGCCTGGACGAAGTGGGGAAGCGATACGTTCGGGATCATCGTGAGGAACCAGATGAGCGCCACGCCCCAGAAGAAGAACATGAAGGCGTTCTGCAGGCGGCCCGTGATCTTCACGCCGCGTACGTTCGTGATGGTGAACACGGCCAGTGCGATGGCTGCGATCACGGCGTCGGGGATGGGCAGGTCTACGCCGAAGGCGAGGAATATCGTTTTCAGGTAGTAGCTGAAGGCGAGCGATTCGCCGCCGGTAACCGCCACGAGCGAGATGATGAAGTTCCAGCCTGCGAGCATGCCGAAGGGGCGTCCCAGTCCCAGCGAGGCGTACTGGTACGTTCCGCCTGCATAGGGCAGGGCTGCGCCCATTTCGCCGTACATGAGCGCGGGGAAGATGCTCACCAGCATGGCGACGAGCGTTGCGAGCACCACTTGCGGGCCCATTTCGCCAACGATGTTTCCGCCTGTCGTGAAGAGGCCAACGCCAATTACCGTGCCAACGGTGATGGTGATGCATTCGCGCATGCCAAATGCGCGCTTTAGCTTGGGCTGCTCGTTCGATTGCGCAATTGCGTTTTCCATGTGCATCCTTTCGGGGCTTGTGGGAATCAACCGTATGCGGAGTGCCTTTTGCAGGCGACGGACTCCGTCGCGCCACACTATAGCACTACAGCGTGGCAAAGTGCCCGACGATAACGAGCTTGCCGCAAAGCTTTCGTTTCCGTGGTTGATTCGGCGTGGCCAGACCTCGCGATAGCGCGCGTAGCCTGCCGGGTTATGCGATGAAGCCCTCCAGGTCCATCTGCATGAGGTACACGTCTTCTCGCATGGAGCGGGCCTGCTGACGCGTCAGGCGGCCCTTTTCGTATTCCTGCTGGATGGTTTCCAGCTCGAGTTTCAGGCCGACTGCCTGCATGTCGTTGAAATCCTCGTTGTACGAGGCGATTTGCTGCGTGATCGAAGGGATGCCCTGGCGCAGGCGGGCAAGGGTGCCATGGTGCGCCGCGAGCACCGAGGCGACGGTCGTGGAGCTGAAGAGCTTGCCGTCGAGCATGCCTTCGAGCTGCTTGATGGTAGCTTCCTCCACTTCGATTTGGAGGTTGGTCATGGCAATCTTGTCTTCCAGGCCGGCGGGCTTCACGCTCTTGCGTATTACGCCGATGGCCATATGCACGGAGCGCAGGCCCCGCTTGGCGATGCGTGTGATGGCGCGGCGGAAGCTCCCGTGGGAATGTCGGGCGACGTTCTCCATGCGGTCGAGCTTTTTCAGGAACGCGTAGCCCAAGACGAGGTCGACCTTATCCTCGTCCATGAGCGTGTTCACATAGTCGTTTTGGAATTGCAACACCCAGAGGCGCGCGTTCGTCCCCTCGTCACGTAGGCGGGGGTCAGTGATGTCGTTTTGCGTTCGTATGCGCGAGATGCGGTTCAGGTACGAAACGACTACGGATTGGATGGCTGCCGCGTTGTCGTCCTCGATTTGCGCGTTAAGGCGGGCGATGACCTTCTGCAATACGGCGATGCGTCGCTGCGCGAACTGCATCTCGGATTGCTCGTTCGTTTCCTCGGTTGCGGGGGCCAGCAAGGGCAGCGCGATGTTGGCGAGCACGAGCGTGCATACGATGACGCCCGATGCCAGGAAGATGATCAGGTCGCGTTGCGGGAATGCCGATCCGTCCGCCACTACGTAGGGCAGGCTGAAGACGATGGCCAGCGTAACGGCGCCCTTGGGGCCGCCGCACGTGGTGATCAGGGCGGAAAGCACGCGCTGCTTCCACTTGACCTTCGTGCGGTTTGCCCCGCGCCCGGCGCGGTAGTTCGTGGCGAGTAGCCACAGGAAGCGAACGAGCACGATGATGGCGGTGATGCCCAGGACCCAGCCGATGAGCTGCAGGTGCGATACTTCCAAGTTACCCCACACGACTTGCATGGCGCGGGGGAGCTGGAAGCCCAGCATGACGAACACGATGCCGTTGATGAGGTACGAAAGAAGATCCCATACGCTCTGCGACTTGATGTTGAGCTGCGAAATGCTCGGCCCAATGCGTTGGTCGTGATAGCTACCGAGTATGATGCCCGCGGTGACGACCGCCAAAACGCCGCTGAAGCCGAACACTTCTTCGGCGGCCAGGTAGATGGCGAAGGGGCAAAGGATGTCGTAGAGGATGTAGAAGGTGGTGGACTCCATGCCCGAATTGCGGATGCGGGTTTCCACGGCGTGAAGCACGAGCGCCATGACCGCTCCCACTGCGATGCCGCCTACGAAGAGCGTCGAGAACGACGTAATGGCTTCGCCTGCCGAAAAGCCTCCCGTCGTCGCATAGACGACCGCAAACTGGAACGCAACGACGCCCGATGCATCGTTGAGCAGGGCTTCGCCTTGAAGCAGGGCGTTATCGTCGCGATCGAGCTCGGCGCTTTCCGACATGGAGGCCACTGCGACCGCGTCGGTGGGGCCAAGCGTTGCCCCCAGGGCCAGGGCGACGGCGAAGGGCACGGCGGGAATGAGCCAGCTTATGAAAAGGCCCACGCCAAGGGTGATGGCGATAACCAAGCCGACGGCAAGCGACAGGATGATGTACCGGTTGCTCCAGAGCGCTGTCTTGTCGGCGTTCTTGGCGTCGTGAAAGAGCAGGGGCGCGATGAAGAGCAGCAGGAAGAAATCGGGGTCGAGCGTGGGGTCGATGGGCGAGAGGTAGAGCACTGCACAGGCCAGGCCCGTGCCGATTTGAATGAGGGGGAGCGAAACGCGGTGGGTGAACTGCCCGATTATGGCGGAGACGAGAATTGCTACGACTAAGATGAGAATGAACTCGAATGTTGCCAAAGGGCTTCCTACCTGCTTTCTTTTCCGTGTTCTTTTCTCTAGTGTACTAAATCGTTTTTTGCCTTTTGGAAAGCTCCGTCAGATTTAACCATTCCGTTCCCGAATATGCCCTTGCTACGCGCGCGTGGAAGGTTGCAATTCCGTTTCCGGAAAAGCCCTTATCTTCGGAGGCGTTTGTCGTGCGCAATCTGCTACCATGCTTTGCATATGGTAGGGGTTGAGCAGGGTCGGAAAGGGCAGCGAGGGCATGGTTTTCTCGAGTCTTGTTTTTCTGTTTGCCTTCCTTTCCATTCACCTCGTCGTCTATTTTTTCGCGCCCAAGCACTTCAGGAATCCCTGGCTTCTCATTTCCTCGCTTGCGTTCTACGCATGGGGTGGCCCGCAGTATCTGCCCCTTATCATGTTCGAGTCGCTCGCCAGCTGGTTTTTCGCGCTTCGCATTCAGTCGAGCCAGTCGGCTTCGCGCAAGCGGGCGAATCTCGTTGTGTGCTGCGTCGTTCTCTTGGGGTTGCTTGCGTATTTCAAGTACATGATGTTCCTTCTGGGCAACATCCAGTTTCTCACAGGCGTTCCCGCTGAAATTCCCACCATCATCCTGCCCATCGGCATCTCGTTCTACACGTTTCAGCTCATTTCGTACGTGGCCGACGTGTACCGAGGCGAAGTAACTGCACAACCAGCGTACTGGAAGGTTCTCATGTACGCTTCGCTGTTCCATCAGTGCATTGCGGGGCCCATCATCCGCTACGAGACGGTGCAGTCGGAAATCGACAACCGACGCGTAACGCGCAAGGACGTGTTCTATGGCGTGCGTCGTTTCTGCGTGGGGCTTGCCAAGAAGGCCATCCTGGCGAATTCCTGCGCCGAGGTGGCCGATACCCTGTTACCTACGGGCGTGGGCGCGGTGTTCTCCGAGCCCACGTTGGGCTGCTGGCTGGGCATGGTCTTCTACATGTTCCAGATCTACTTCGACTTCAGCGCGTATTCCGATATGGCCATTGGCCTGGGGCGCATGGTGGGCTTCCACTATCTCGAGAATTTCAATTACCCGTATATGGCCACGTCTATCAAGGATTTCTGGCGTCGTTGGCATATATCGCTCTCGTCGTTTTTCCGCGACTACGTCTACATCCCCCTGGGTGGCAGTCGCTGCGACGAGGTCCTGGTGGTGCGCAACTACTGTGTCGTGTGGTTCCTTACGGGGCTGTGGCATGGCGCAAGCTGGAATTACATCTTCTGGGGTTTGTTCTATCTAGGGTTTCTCATGCTCGAACGCTACGTCATCAAGGGACGCATTCCGCGTGGCCTCGACCATGTGTATGCCTGTCTGGTAGTACTTATGGGCTGGGTTCTCTTTCGCTTCGAAGATATGGGCGAACTGCTTTCGGTACTTGCCAATATGTTTCTGGTCGGGGGCGTTCCCCTTACGAGCATGGAAGTGGGGACGCTGTTCCTTCAGAACGTGTTTCTGCTTGCGTTTTGTATCGTGGCCTGCACCAACCTGGGCAAGGTCCTTCGAGGGAAGCTGTTCAAGATGGCGAAGCGCAATACCGTGGCGGGTGTGGTATTTGGCGTGACCGAGGCGATTACGCCCGTAGTGTTGCTCCTGCTGTCTGTCGTGTCCCTTGCAGGTGCCACGTACAACCCGTTCATCTATTTCCAGTTCTAAGGAGGTGCGAACGTGAACGATAGGGAATCAAGCAGCCGTGCTTCGCATGCGCGTCAGCATGAGGCGTCTCGGCCTCGCCATGGCGCGACTTCGGTCAAGCAGCCTCGTTTTAACCTGGCTGCATGCCAGCGATTTGCCGTGCGATCCGTCATGTTCGTCTTTCTCCTTGGCACGATCGTGGGGCTGGCGTTCTTCGCGCGTCCTTCCGTTTCCGAAGCGGAGAAGCGCGAGCTTACGGAGTTTCCCGCGTTTACCGTGGAAAGCTTCCTTGATGGCTCGTATTTCACGCAGGTGTCCCTGTGGTACTCCGATACGTATCCGCTGCGCGAGATGCTCGTTTCGGCCGATCAGAGTCTGAATGACTTGTTTGGCATTCAGCCGGAAACGCGCTTCGTGGGTGGCAACGTGCAGGCTGATGAGCTTCCCGCGGAAGGCGAGACGTCTCAGGGCTCCACCACCAAGACGCAGGAACACGAATACGTCGATACGCCCACCGAGCAAAGCCGCGATGCCGAAGTCGAGGACAGCATCATGGACGGCTTGTACGTACAGGGCTCGTCTGCCTATAGCATTTACTATTTTTCGCAAGCGTCAGTGCAAAGCTACGCGGCCGCCATGAACCATGCGGCGGAGCTGCTCGATGGCCAGGCCCAAGTCTATTCCCTCATCGTTCCCAACAATTCAGCTGCCTTGCTCGACGAGGACGTGCTCTCTTCGCTAGGCGGGACCGATCAGGCGCAGGCTATCAAGTACTTTTTCAGCCTTTACGACGAGCGGGTGATAGGGGTCGATCCGCTGGAGGCCCTGCGCGCGCATCGCGGCGAGTATATTTACTTCAAGACCGATCATCATTGGACGCAGCTTGGCGCATATTACGCTTATCAGGTGTTTTGCCAGCAAAAGGGCATCGAGCCCGTTGATATGCTCACGTGGGAAAAGCGCGTTTACCAGCCCTTCCTGGGGTCGTTCTATACCGAGCTGGGCGAAGATGCCGCCATGGCCGCCGACCCCGATTACGTGGAGGCCTACGTACCCTCCGCCACCAACGATATGACGTACGTTACGTCCGATGGCGAGGAGCTTGAGGGCAATGTGATCATGAGCGTTGACGGGTGGAGCTCGAACAATCTGTACAGCTGCTTTATCAACGGAGATCAGGCCGAGCAGCACATTCACAACCCCGAACTATCCGATGGTTCAGCATGCCTGGTGGTGAAGGATTCCTTCGGCAATGCGTTCGTCCCGATGCTCGTTGGCTCCTACGAAGACGTATACGTGATTGACTACCGATATAGCGATGCGAGCATTCCTTCATTCGTGAGGGAGCATGGCATTAGCGATGTCATCTTCGTAAATAACATCTCGCTTGCCGGTACGACGAAGGTGCCACAGCAGATAGAGGCTTTGCTTTCCGAGTGATTGCCGTGCCAGGCGGCGAACGGCATGATTTTGCTGGCGAACGGAAGCAAGCGATAAGTATTTACCTGGGCGTTTGTGGTGTGCGCGTCTTCGGAACGCAGTATGTTGCGCGTGGGTCGTGCGTAGGTGTTGCGCGTTCGTTGCGGCATACGTGCCGTGCTGTACAATCATGGTCCCCGATGTTGCCTCCTCTCTGCTACGCAGGAGGCCCTAATGTCCAAGTTTCTTCTTAATTCGTCATGCAATGGTTCAGCGCCCAAGAAATTCGCCCATTGCACCCTCTTCGACCGGGACGTGTTGCTCTTACGCATGATGCGCGATCGCATGCGCGTACGTCGCATCGTCGCGCCCGCCTCTTTCGGGAAGACGTCCCTTGCCCTCGGCTACGCCTCGGTTGTGTTCGGGTTCGAGCGCGTTTGTTGGGTCAGCGCCACGAGTCCTTGCTTTGTGCGCGATCTTGATGGTGGCTCGATGGGGGTCGAGCTCCTTGACATCGTGCCTCAGGGCCTGGTGGTGTTCGAGGACGTTCCGGCGTTGGATGCGCATCGCAATTCGTTGCTCGAAGACGTGTGTCGTACGCTTACTTCGGCGGGGGTCGAGGTTATTCTTACGGCAACGCCCGCAAGCAATCCTCTTCCCACCTGCGATGCGTGTGATACGCTCACGGCGCGCGATTTGATGTACGACGAAAGCGAATTGTCGATGGCCCGGATGTCCGATCCATCGTTGCGCATCGTTGAGGGTTCGTCGTGTCCCGCTGATCGTATTGCGGGCATAGCCATGCGTGACGACATTGCTCGGGAGCGTTTTCTGTCGTCCATATTCTGCAATGAATCACCCGCTGTGTCGGCGGTTCTTTTCGAGTCTCTGGTGCTGGGACGCGGAAGCGTTGATGGCCTGGTGGTGGGCAGGGCATTGCGTTCTTGCTTCGATTACGTGGAAACGCATTATCCGTTCGTGGAGGTGGATTCCGACGGGGGAGAGTTCCAGGTTCGGGGCTTTTCCATTGATGTGTCCATCCGGGCGGGGTTGCCCTACCTGAAGCGCATGGCGCTGGCAGCGGGATTCGAAGAGTCGTCCGCCTTCGTTGTTCGCCTTGCTGACGAACTGCTTTCTGCTGGTCGTTATGAGCGCGTTTCTCGTTTGATGAGCAGTGCGGTGGGAGTGCGTACCAAGACTCAGTGGCTTAGGTCGCATCAAGACGAGTGCGCCGAAGCGCTCTCATTGGCTTCGGTGGAAGAGCTGTACGAGTCCATCGCGTCCGGCAGCGTATTGCTCAGCGACGCGTTGCGTGCGGGTTCGGCCATGCGACGCCTGTTCATAGGCAATACGCTTCGAGCCTTCGATATGCTCGCGCGGCTGAGCGCGAACCCCGAATTGCCTGCCGCGTGCCGCTTGAAGTGCTCGTCGCTTGCCTTTCTTCATGCTGAAAAGGTCGATCGCGCATGTCGGGTGCTCTTGCATGGCGATTATCGCGCCTTGTCGTCTAAAACCGATGTGAAGGTGGTGGCCTACCTGTCGTTTTGGCTGCATGTCGACGACAAGGACGGAGGCGTTCAATCGGTGCTCTTGTCTTCTCGCAATACGCCCGGGGAGGAAGAAGCGTATGCCCTTGCCCTGGCATGCGCCGTCCATAATGCCCGCTTGCAGGGTGCCGACGTCGAATCTATTAGGCTTGCCTGCGTGTGGGCGGCTCGTTACGTATCGGGTAGGGCCATGTGCCTTTCCGCCTTCGTGCTGTTGCGTGAGCTTGTTGCCTACGTTGACGTCGAGGGCATGTCGCCGCTCGCTTCGCCCTTCTGCTCCATGGTCGAGCGTTGCCAAGCACAGATTGCCTCGCAGCAGGCGCTGTATCGCCGTGCCCATGCATCCGAAGATGTCATGAGGGGGCGGTTTGTCGGGCTTGAGTCGGGGCTGACGCTCATGCGCTCGCGTCCTCGCACTCCTTTGCTCCGCGTCAAGCTCTTTGGTGGCTTTCAGCTTGGCATCGATGGCGTGGATATCAACATGGATTACTTTTCGCGTATGAAGGTGCGGGCGCTTCTGGCGCTGCTCGTCATCGAAGCCGACAAGGACGTTCCGCGCGACACCGTTGCCGAGCGTCTTTGGCCCGATAGCTCTCTGTCGAAGGCGCGCCACAATCTGAATTCTACGTATTCCCGCCTGAAGAAGGCGCTTACGTTGCCCTCGGGGGAAAGCCCCTACGTCACACGCACGCAAAACGTCCTGCGCCTCCGGGGCGCTCTGGTGGAAAGCGACACCATGAATCTGAATGACGTATGCCACACCATGCGGTTCAACCGCCTGGATGCCGATGGCTACAATCGTCTGCTCGGAGAATTGCGCGCGGTGTACTCGGGCGAATTGCTTCCCGGAGATGGGTGCGATTACCTGGTGAATTACGCACGGAACGAATTCCGCCACAAAACGGTTGATGCTGTGCTCTGCGCAGCGCGCGCGTTGCAGACCCAGGGCGAAAACGAGATGGCGCTTCTTTTCGCGCGACAGGCCATCGAGTGGGATGCGTATCGCGAGGATTGCTACGAGATGCTCATGAATCTTCAAGCTCGGTGCGGGCAGCGTCCCGCAACGGGGGAGACGTGGTCGCTGTATTGCCGCCGTATGCGCGAATTGGGCATGGAGCCTTCGCTTCACATGAATAAGCTCTACGCGCGCATTATCTCTTCTGAGGGCGTTGCCTAGAGCCAACCGAGTATCCGCTGGGTAACATTGGTATTACTGTGAACACCTTGCGTCTATGCTAGAGTGAAACGTTGATAACTATGGGGTGTACCGTTCACAAGAAAGTGAAGCTCAATGGGATTGTTTTCCAAGATTCTCACGATGGGCGAGGGACGCCAGCTCAAGAAGTACCAGGCTGTCGTCGATCGTATTAACTCCCTCGAAACCGAAATGGAAGCGCGTAGCGATGAAGAGCTCCGCGCCCTCACGTTCGAATTCCGCCAGCGCATACAGAATGGCGAAAGCGAAAACGAACTGCTTCCCCAGGCCTTTGCCTGCGTAAGGGAAGCATCCAAGCGCACGCTGGGGCTGCGTCACTTCGACGTGCAGCTCATCGGCGGCATGGCGTTGAACGATGGCCAGATCGCCGAGATGAAAACAGGTGAAGGCAAGACGCTCGTCTCCACGCTCGCCGGTTACCTGAATGCCCTGGGCGGCAACAACGTTCACATCGTCACGGTCAACGACTATCTGGCCAAGCGCGACAGCGAGTGGATGGGCCGCGTCTATCGCTTCCTGGGCATGGAAGTGGGCCTCATTCAGAATGGCATGCGCCCCGAAGGCAAGATTCCTGCCTACAAGGCCGACGTCACGTATGGCACGAACTCCGAATTCGGCTTCGACTACCTGCGTGACAACATGGTCACGCGTGCCGATAGGCGCGTGCAGCGTGGCCATCATTTCGCGGTCGTCGACGAGGTCGACTCCATTCTCATCGACGAAGCGCGTACGCCGCTCATCATCTCGGGCGCGGGTAGCCAGGCTGCCGATACGTATCGCAAGTTCGCGCGTGTCATGCCCGGTCTGCGCGAGGGCGAGGACTTCGAGATGGACGAGGCGAAGCGCACCATCACCGCTACGGAAAGCGGCTTGGTGAAGATCGAGAATCGTCTGGGCATCGAAGATCTGTACAACGATCCCTCTGGTCTGCTTGCAAATCATCTGCAGCAGGCTCTGAAGGCTCAGTTCCTTTTCCATCGCGACAAGGATTACGTGGTCGCCAACGGCGAGGTGAAGATCGTCGACGAGTTCACGGGTCGTATCATGGAAGGCCGTCGCTGGTCGGAAGGCCTGCATCAGGCTATCGAGGCCAAGGAAGGCGTGCTGGTAAAGGAAGAGAACCAGACGCTTGCCACCATTACGCTGCAGAACTACTTCCGCCTGTACGAAAAGCTCTCGGGCATGACGGGTACCGCCATGACCGAGGATTCCGAGTTCAGGGAGATTTATAAGCTGCCGGTCATGGCTATTCCGCCGAACAAGCCGGTTGCCCGTAAAGACGAAAACGACCTGATCTACCGCACCATCGATGCCAAGTTCAATGCCGTGGCCGACGATATTCAGCGTCGTCATGATGCGGGCCAGCCTTGCCTGATTGGTACGGTGTCCATCGAGAATTCCGAGCGTCTCTCGCGCCTTCTCGACAAGCGCGGCATCGTTCACGAAACGCTGAATGCGAAGAACCACGAGCGCGAAGCTCATATCATTGCCCAGGCTGGTCGCGTTGGTGCCGTTACCATCGCTACGAACATGGCTGGTCGTGGTACCGACATCCTGCTTGGTGGCAATCCCGAAGTGCTCATGGAAGACGTGCTGCGCGGTAGGGGGCTCAACCCCGACTTGGAACCTGGCACGGAAGTCGAGGAAGGCGAGATGCCCGCAGCCTCCGAAGAGCAGCGCGCCCTAGCGCTGAAGGAGGCCAAGGCCATCACCAGTGCCGAGCACGACAAGGTGCTCGCTGCGGGTGGCCTTTGCGTTATCGGCACCGAACGCCATGAGAGCCGTCGAATCGACAATCAGCTGCGCGGTCGTGCTGGCCGTCAGGGCGATCCGGGTTCCACGCAGTTCTATCTCTCTCTGGAAGACGATCTGATGCGCCTGTTCGGTGGCGACCGCATGGACAAGATCGGCGCCATGATGGAGCGCACCGAGATGCCTGAGGACATGCCCATCCAGGCGTCCATGGTATCCAAGGCCATCGAGAACGCCCAGCGCCAGGTCGAGACGATGAACTTTGCCGCACGTAAGAACGTGCTGGAATACGACGACGTCATGAACCTGCAGCGCAAGGCCATCTACGAGGAGCGCAATGCCATCCTTGACGGCAAGGACGTCTCCGAGCGCGTTCCCGAAATCATGCGCGATTGCGTAGAACCCGTCGTTCAGGAGAACTGCCCCGACCGTTCGCCCAGCGACGACTGGGATATGCATTCCGTCGACGTGTGGGTTCAGAACATGGATGGCGTGCCGTTTTCCGTGGAATCCGTCGATCACGAAGACGACCCCGAGATCGTAGCCGACGCCATCGTCGACGAATTCACCCGCGTCTATGAGGAAAAGCATGCGCTTTTGGGCGACGAGGTCATGAAGGGCCTCGAGGCCAACATCATGCTTCGCATCATTGACACCCGCTGGATGGAGCATCTGTCGAACATGGATTACCTGCGCACGGGCATTGGCCTGCGTGCGTTTGGCCAGCGCGATCCGCTCGTCGAGTACAAGAACGAGGCGCATCGCGCATTTGGCGAGATGACGAGCGGTATGTACGAGGCGTTCCTGCGCACCATCCTGCGTCTGCAGATCGCCAAGAAGGCCGCTCCCAGCGTGCCCGAGCAGGCTGATCCGCTGCGGGGCAAGATCAGCTACTCCTCGCCCCAGCAGACACTCGACGATTCCTCGCGCAGTACGGCTCAGCGCGTGCAGCAGGCGGCCGCAGCTGCGCAAACGTCGGCGCCCGTGCCCACCGCCGTTCCCAAGCCCGCCGCTACGGCCAAGCCGTCCACCTTCGTGAAGGACAAGGACGATCCCTACGCCAACGTGGGTCGCAACGACCTGTGCCCCTGCGGCAGCGGCAAGAAGTTCAAAAAGTGCCACGGCCGTCCGGGCATGCTCGACAACTAGGCATCACAGCGCGTTCGCCTTTTGGCGAACGCGCGCATTAGGAAGACAGTGACAGATCTGAAAGACATACAAGAACTATCTCGCAGGCTCGAAGCCGCCCGCGAGTACCTGCACATTCAGGAGGCGACCGAACGCCTGGTAGAGCTCGATAAGGAATGCTCCAAGCCCGATTTCTGGAACGATTCCGATCGAGCGCAGGCCATTTCCAAGCAGGCGAGCGATACGCGTTCCACTATCCAGGCATTCAACACGGCTTGTAGCGTGCTCGAAGACATTCGCACGGCATGCGACCTTGCCGACGAAGACCCCGATTTCGCGGAAGAGGCCGAGGCCGCGCGCAATCGCCTCGTTGCCATGCTCGATCAGTTCGAAATCGAGTCGTGGTTCGATGGGCGCTTCGACGAGGGTTCCTGCATTGTGACCGTCAACCCCGGTTCCGGTGGTCTCGAGGCCCAGGACTGGACGGAAATGCTCTTCAACATGTACTCGCGTTACGCCGAGGAGAAGGGGTGGGATGTCAAGGTGCTCGACGCCCAGCCAGGCGAAGTCATCGGCATCGAGCGCGCCAGCTTTCAGGTCGACGGTCGTTTCGCCTACGGCATGCTGCGCAGCGAAATCGGCGTGCATCGTCTGGTGCGCATTTCGCCTACCGACGACAAGAAGCGACGTCACACCACGTTCGCCAGCGTAGAGGTCATGCCCGTTCTTCCCGACGACATCGAGGTCGACCTCAATCCGGCCGACGTTCGCGTCGACGTGTACCGCTCAAGCGGTCCGGGCGGGCAGTGCGTGAACACCACCGACTCTGCCGTGCGCCTCACGCATATGCCTACGGGCCTGGTCGTTACGTGTCAGAACCAGAAATCCCAGCTTCAGAACAAGGACGCGGCATTCCGCGTGCTGAAGGCGAAGCTCTACGAATTGGAAGAGCGCAAGCGGCAGCAGGAGATTGCCGAATTGCGCGGCGAAAAAATGGAGAATTCCTTCGGAAGCCAAATACGCAATTATGTGCTCTACCCTTATCAGTTGGTTAAAGATCTGCGCAGTGGCGTCGAGACGGGCAACGTCGACGCGGTGCTGGGTGGGGAACTCGAGGAATTCGTCATCGGCTATCACCGTTGGCGTGTTTCCCAATAGGAAGGATTAGGATGGACTCAATGGCTTTGCAAGATCGTGCGCGTGCCATGCGCGTCGATATCGTGAAGATGATCGCCGAGGCAGGTAGCGGCCATCCGGGTGGCTCCCTTTCGTGCATCGACATTCTCACGGCGCTCTACTTCGGTGGCGTCATGAAGCACGATCCGGCGAACCCTGCCGATGATATGCGCGATCGCTTCATCCTCGCAAAGGGTCACGCCGCCCCGGCTCTCTATGCCGCCTTGGCGCATGCTGGTTATTTCCCTCAGGACGAGCTCATGACGCTCCGCAAGCTCGGCACGCGTCTGCAGGGCCATCCCGATTGCCATTTGGTTCCGGGTGTTGAAGTGTCCACCGGTTCGCTTGGCCAGGGCCTTTCCGTGGCTGCCGGCCTTGCGTGTGGTCTGCGCCTGAACAGCAACGATGCCCGCGTCTTCACGGTGCTCGGCGACGGCGAATGCGAAGAGGGCCAGGTATGGGAAGCGGCTATGTTCGCTGCGCACCAGAAGCTTGGCAACCTCATCGCCATTGTCGACTCCAACGGCCTTCAGATCGATGGTCCCGTTCAGGAAGTCGTGCAGGACGGTTCGCTTGCCGACAAGTTCAAGGCGTTTGGCTGGAGCGTATCCGAAGTCGACGGACACGACATCCCCGCGCTCATCGAGCACCTTTCCGCCCTCAAGCAGCAGGGTGGCCAGGTGCCGCACGCCGTCATTGCCCACACGGTAAAGGGCAAGGGCGTTTCGTTCATGGAAAATCAGGTGGGCTGGCATGGCAAGGCCCCCAATGCAGAGCAGCTGGCCACCGCACTGGCCGAGCTTCAGGCTTAGAGGAGGCCCAGGCATGGTAGAATTCGCCACTCCCGAACAGGCTCAGGAGAAGAAGGCCACGCGCGCTGCGTTTGGCGTAACCCTTGCGGAACTCGCTGAAGAGGGCGTGCCCGTCGTTGCCGTAGACGCCGACCTTTCCGGCTCCACCACCACGGCCAAGTTCGCCAAGGCTTCCGATGACAACGCCAAGCGACTGTTCAACTGCGGCATTGCCGAGCAGAACATGATCGACGTGGCCGCGGGCCTTTCCCTGGCTGGCCAGATTGCCTTTACCGGTTCGTTCGCCGTTTTCGGCACGGGCCGCGCGTACGACCAGATTCGCAACACGGTTGCCTATTCCGGTCTGAACGTGAAAATTTGCCCCACGCATGCGGGCGTTTCCGTTGGTCCCGATGGCGGTAGCCACCAGATGCTGGAAGACGTTGCGCTCATGCGCGAGCTGCCTGGCATGACGGTGCTCGTCCCCGCCGATTACGAAGCTGCCCGCAGCTCCATCAAACTCGCCGCGAAGACCGATGGCCCCGTGTACGTGCGCATGGGTCGTGCCGCCGTCCCCGCTGTCTACGCTCCTGGCGTGGAACTTGAAGTTGGCCGCGCATATGTGCTGCGCGAAGGTACCGATGTCACCATCGTTGCCAATGGCGTGGAAATCCGCGAAGCCCTGCTGGCTGCCGACGAACTTGCCGAACGCGGCATCTCCGCCGAGGTCATCGACGCGTTCTGCGTGAAGCCGCTCGACGAGGAGACCATCCTCGCATCGGCTCGCAAGACGGGTCGCGTGGTCGTTGCCGAAGAGCATTCCAAGTTCGGAGGCCTGTGCTCGGCCGTTGCGGAAACGCTGGCGCTGAACCATCCCACGCGTTGCGCTTTCGTGGCCATGAACGACAAATTCGGCAAATCCGGGTCGTTCGAGGAGCTCATGTCGTACTTCGGGCTCGATTCCAAGGCCATTGTTGAAGCTGTGGAGAGCATCGTGGCAAAATAGCACCATGCTAGAATGGCATTGTGTCTCAGTACATCACTATTCGAACGGAGCATTCTGTGACAAACGCTAACAACCAAGGGACCAATACGCCTGGTGCGTATCCCGCGGGTGCGCGTGCGGGTCATGCCAAGCAGATGACGGCCCAGCTGTCTTCCACTCTGCCTGACCTCGACCTCGACAGCATGCAGCAGCCTTCGGGCACTCCCGTCGTCACGTTCGACCATGTGACGAAAATCTATCCCGCTCAGCCTAGCAAGCCTGCGCTCTACGATGTGTCTCTGCAGGTCTACGCCGGCGAATTCGTCTTCCTGGTCGGTCATTCTGGCTCGGGTAAGACCACGCTCACGCGTATGATCATTCGCGAGATCAAGCCTACGGAAGGCCATATTTACATCGCCGACGAAGACCTTTCCACCATGCGCAATTGGCGCGTGCCGTACCTGCGCCGCAACATCGGCACGGTATTCCAGGACTTCAAGCTGCTTCCGAACAAGACGGTCTTCGAGAATGTCGCGTTCGCGCTCGAGGTAATCGGCAAGTCGCGCCACGTCATCCGCACGCAGGTGCCCGAGGTTCTGCGCCTCGTTGGCTTGCAGGACAAGCTCGACAA
Source organism: Denitrobacterium detoxificans (assembly GCF_001643775.1). Taxonomy (NCBI): domain Bacteria; kingdom Bacillati; phylum Actinomycetota; class Coriobacteriia; order Eggerthellales; family Eggerthellaceae; genus Denitrobacterium; species Denitrobacterium detoxificans. The sequence goes on from NZ_CP011402.1 coordinate 1,004,128, forward strand.
GCGCCCCGATCAGCTTTCCGGCGGCGAGCAGCAGCGCGTTTCCATCGCGCGTGCCATCGTGAACCGCCCGCCGCTGCTCATCTGCGACGAGCCTACGGGTAACCTCGACCCGCAAACGTCGCGCGGCATCATGGATCTTCTGGAACGCATTAACCGTACCGGCACCACGGTGCTCGTTGCAACGCACGACCGCGAAATGGTCGATAACATGCGTCGTCGCGTTATCGCGCTCGACAAGGGTCATCTCACGCGCGACCAGGACAGGGGGGTGTACGGTTTCGATGTCTAGTTTGGGCTATTTCTTCTCCGAGTCGCTCAAGGGGTTCGCTCGTAACCTCTCCACGGCGCTCGGTTCCATCGTCACGATTTTTCTCTCGCTGATGATTATCGGAATCTTCCTCATCGGCGGTTTCGTTGTCGACAACATCGTCAACTCCGTCGAGAGCAAGGTTTCCATCACGGCGTACATCGCCGACGATGCTTCCGAAAGCGACATCCAATCGCTTCAGAATGAAATCAAGAGCATGAGCGGCGTTTCCACCGTTTCCTTCACCACGAAGGACCAGGCTCTCGAGAACTTCAAGAACTCCATGACGAGCAATCCCGAAATCGTCGACCAGCTCGATGGCGAGAACCCGCTTCCCGCCTCCATCGAAGTTGAGCTTTCCGAAGCTCAGCAGGTCGAAGATGTTGCCGACCAGATCTTGAACAACTCTACGTTCCAGAAGATTTGCGACAACACCAGCGATCCCAGCGATTCGCTCAAGTATGGCCAGAAGACGGTCGAAAAGCTGTTCACGGTTACCAACTACATCCGCTACGTCGGCATTGCCTTGGTTGCCCTGCTCATCTTCATCGCATTCGTGTTCATCAACAACACGATTCGTCTTTCCATTCTTGCCCGTCGCAAGGAAATCGCCATCATGCGTCTCGTGGGTGCGTCCAATAACTTCATTCGTGGGCCCTTCCTCATGGAAGGCGCACTGCATGCCATCATTGGCGCTGCTCTGGCGGTCGTCGTGCTCGAGTTGCTCCGCAACCTGGCCATGCCTCGCTTCCAGACGGCATTGCCCTGGCTGCCCATCGACATTGCAGGCTCGTCATTCCTCTTCATTTACGTTATCCTGTTCGTGAGCGGCCTGGTCATCGGCCTGCTCGGTTCGACGCTTGCCATGCGTCGTTACCTGAAGGTGTAGTAAAGGAATCGTGGGCTAGCGCTCATGGCGCGCAAGATTACACGCAACGCTAAGAAAAGCATTCGCAAGCGCGATGCGCACAACATCAGGCTGATCAAAATGCTGGTCAGCCTGTTGTTCGTGGCTGCTGCCTTCCTTGCCGGCTTTGCCCTACGCGGTAACGATGTCGTGGTCGACCGCTTGGGTCTCGACGATTCCTCTGCCGATAGCTCCCAGAATCCCGGTCTTACCGTATCGGGCAACACATACGATTCGCTTTCCGCGCGCGTAGCGGAGATTCAGGGCATCCTTAGTTCCGAAAGCCTCGATACGTATAGTCTCGATACGGCTACGGAAAACGTGCTCAAGGCGCTTGCCGATTCTACCGATGATTCCTATCTGCGTTATTACGACGAACCGCACTACTCTGCGTACCTAAAGGAGATGTCTGCCACCTACGCAGGTGTTGGCATTCTCTTCGCTGAGAGCGACGGCCAGGCGTATGCGGTCGATATTTTCTCGGGTTCCGAAGCCGAGGCTGCCGGCGTGCAGACGGGGGATTTCGTCGTCGCTATCGATGGCGATCGTGGCACCGATGGTTGGACGGCTGCCGAGGTCGTGAAGCAGGTTTCCCGTGATAGGGGCAGTTCGGTCGTTCTTACGTTCCGTCGTCCCGCATCGCTCGACGCCGAAGGCGGCGACGAATTCACGGTCACGCTTACGTGCAGTGATTATTCCGAGCCCAATGTAACTACCGAGCTCGTCGACGGCGTTGGCTACATCAAGCTTGCCCAGATCACGCAGAATGCCGATACGCTCGTGGAAACCGCCGTCAACTCCCTTGCTGCCGAAGGTGCGAAGAGCTTCGTGCTCGATTTGCGGGACAATCCCGGCGGTTATCTGACGCAGGCCGTCGACATCGCTTCGCTGTTCGTTGGTAGTGGCACGATCGTGAATATCCAGACGAAGGCATCTACTTCTACGCGCACCGCAACCGGTTCCGTAGCAACGACGCTGCCCTTAGTTGTCCTGGTGAACGGTAATACCGCGTCTACGTCCGAGGTTATCGCCGGTGCCCTGCAAGATACCGACAGGGCGGTTATCGTGGGCGAGCGTACCATGGGCAAGGGTTCCGTTCAGTCGGTGGTGGAGCTCTCCTTTGGTGGGGCCCTTCGCTACACCAGCGCCTATTACAGTACGCCCAAGGGCTACGCCATCGATTCCAGTGGCATTTCTCCTGACGTCGTTGTAGCCGATAACGCCAGCGAAGACGGTGACGAGCAACTGAACCTGGCACTTGAAACGGCGCGTTCGCTCGAGACTGTATAATTCGCATGCCTCGATCTCGTCGCAACACGCGTCGTCGCCCCAAGAGCAATCCTCGGGGCGTCATTTCGATTCTTCCCGATGGCTTCGGCTTTGTGCAAACGGCCGAAGGCGAGTTCTTCGTTCCCGCTTCGAAGATAGGCGGCGCCTTCGATGGCGACGAAGTGGAGCTTGTCCCCATTCGGGTCAATCATGATCGCCCTCAGGCTGGCAAGAGCCATAACCAAGTGGGGGAGCGTCCTTCTGCTCGCGTTGTTGCAGTAGTGCATCGCGCGCATGAGACCCTTATTGGGCGTTACGAAGTTGCCGATCCGTTTGGCGTCGTCGTGCCCAGCGATCGTCGCATTCCCTACGATGTGTTCACCATGCGCGCGGATAATCCCGACATTCCCGATGGGGCTATCGTGCGCGTGCGACTCAACGCATTTCCCTCGCGCAAGAGCGCTGCTACGGGTGTTGTGGAAGAGGTGCTTGGCATGAGCGCCGATGACCCCGGCATGGATGTCGAGGCCGTCATTGGACGCTACCGACTCGAGACTACCTTTTCCGAAGGGGCGATTGAGCAGGCGAATCGCGCGAGCGTATGCGAGTCCGATGCTCTTGCTCATGGCTATCGCGACATTCGCGATCGATTCGTCTTTACGGTCGACCCCGTTGATGCGCGCGACTTCGATGATGCCCTATCGCTGCAGGAGCTGCCAGAAGGCGGCTTCCTGCTGGGTGTGCACATTGCTGACGTAGCCCATTACGTGCCGTGGGATTCTTCTGTCGACCTTGATGCGCGTAGGCGTGCGACCAGCGTGTACGCCGTGGATCGCGTGATACCGATGGTTCCCGAGCATCTATCCAATGACATTTGCTCGCTTGTTCCTGGCGCAACGCGCAGGGCTATGACGGTCGATATCCGCATGACGCCATCGTGGCAGGTCGAACACGTTGAGGCATATGAATCGCTCATCGTTTCCCAGGCGCGTCTCTCGTACGAGCAGGCGCAATGCTATATCGACGCGGAGGATGCGCAACATGCCAGGCTTCTTGCCCGACGTGAAGACGAACCCCATGCCGCGATGCCCCTAAGCGATCGTTCTTCGGAACTGCTGTTTGATGCCTTGCGTTCCCTGAATGCCATGGCTCATGCGCGCATGGCCAGGCGCCAGGCCAAAGGGGGCATGGATTTCTCCTCTCGCGAGGCAAAGGTCGTACTCGATGGGGAAGGGGCTGCCGTTGACGTGCGCATTCGCGTGAAGACGGATGCCACGAGCTGCATCGAGGAGGCTATGATTCTCTGCAACGAGTGCGTTGCGGAAATGCTTCGCGATGCGGAATCGCCCTCGGTCTTTCGCGTACATGATGCTCCTTCATCCGACGCGCTTGCCGATTTGGTCGGTGTTCTCCATGAGTTTGGGTACGACCGAGAGGTTGCGCCCGAGCGCGTCGTCGCAGGCAATCGTCATGCGCTGCAGGGCATGCTTGCCCTTGCGAAGGGCCGCCCCGAAGAGGAGCTGGTATCCTCGCTGGTGCTTCGTAGCATGAAGCGTGCCGAGTATCGTCCGCGCTGCGAGGAGCACTATGGCCTCGCAAGCGAGGCATATTGCCATTTCACCAGCCCTATTCGACGTTACCCCGACCTTGTTGTGCACCGTGCGCTCAAGGCCCTCATTCATGGCGAGAGTGTACTGTCTGCTTCCCAGGTCGAGTCGCTTTCGTGGATATCCGAGCATTCCTCGAAGATGGAGCGCATTGCTGACGCATGCGCTCGGGAGACGCAGGAAATCAAGCTCGTGGAGTACATGGCTCGCTACGTGGGGCAAACGCTTCATGGCATTGTTTCGGGCGTTACTTCGTATGGACTCTACGTACGGTTCGATACTACTTGCGAAGGATTTCTGCCCGTTCGTTTCCTGGGATTCGATTACTTCACGTTCGATGCTCAGCACCATCGTCTGGTGGGGCAGGATACCAATCGCTCATATCGCCTGGGTCAGCCCCTGCGTGTAATCGTGCATGACGCGCCCGCCCATGCGCGTAAGCTCGACCTGCGCTTGGCGTAGCATTTCGTAGCCCTTGTATCAAACGCGCCTTGCCTTAATGCGGCGTGCTTCCTTCGCGTATAATGATGGGCGAAATTCAAGGAGAATAGAGGTCTCATCGTGAATGACGAACAGTTCAAATATCTAAAGTCCCTGGTGGAGACGCCCTCGGTTACTGGTACGGAATACAACGTGGCTCGTTTGGTGCGTGAGTACGTTGCCGATATTGCCGACGAGGTGGAAACCAACGTTATGGGTTCCGTGCATGCCGTCCTGCATGCCGCGCAGCCCGAAGACAACGATGCGAAGGTGCCTTCGGTTCTCATCGCCGCGCATATGGACGAAATCGGCCTGATGGTCCATTACATTTCCGACGATGGCTTCCTGTACGTTTCCGCGGTGGGCGGCGTGGATGCCGGCCTGCTCCCCGGCCTGCGCGTTGACGTCCACACGAAGGACGGCGATTTGCGTGGCGTGGTGGGCCGCATGCCCATTCACCTCATTCCCGCCGACGAGCGCAAGAAGGTTGCCTCGATTGACAAGCTCTGCATCGACCTTGGCATGCCTGCCGAAGAGGTGAAGAAGCGCGTGCGCATTGGCGATACCATCACGTATGGCGTTGGGTGCGAGCACTTCGGACAAGGTATGGCCGTCTCCCGTGCCTTCGACGATCAGGCGGGCGTGTTCATTGCCACGCGCGTCATGGAAGAGCTTGCCAAGGCAGGGGATAGCAAGGCCGATTACGTGTGTGCTGCAACCGTGCAGGAGGAAATTGGCTGCCGAGGTGGTCTCACGAGCGCATTTAGCGTCCATCCCGACGTAGCCATTGGCTTCGATGTTACGCATGCCACCGATTATCCCGGTATCGACAAGAACAAGTTTGGCGGCGTTGAGTGCGGTGGCGGCCCCGTGATCGCACGTGGTCCCAACATCAACCCCGTCGTTTTCGAGCGCCTGGTCATGGCTGCCGAAGAAGAGGGAATTGCCTATCAGCTCGAAGCTGAACCGGGCGTCACGGGCACCGATGCCGGCCCCATGCAGGTCCAGCAGGGTGGTATTGCCACGGGTCTGGTTTCTCTGCCGCTGCGCTATATGCATACGCCCAACGAGGTCATTTCGCTTGCCGATGTGGAGGGCTGCATCAAGCTCCTCACGCGCTTCATCCGCGACCTCGATTCCGATATTTCGTTCGTTCCGGGTATGTAACATGGCCAAGCGCGAGGAAAAGCTCATTGCCAAGAATCGACGTGCGCTTCATGAATACGAAGTGCTGCGCACGTACGAATGCGGCATCGTCCTCACGGGCACCGAAGTCTGTTCGCTGCGCGAAAACAACTGCCAGCTGAACGATTGCTTCGCGTTGGTGCGCAAGGGCGAGGTGTGGCTCATGAACCTGCACATTGCCCCGTACAGCCACGGGAACATTGCCAATCCCGACCCCGATCGGAATCGTAAGCTCCTGCTGCATAAGACGGAAATCCGTTCGCTGCTCGAGCAAACGCGCGAACGTGGCATGGCCCTCGTTCCCCTGAAGATGTATTTCTCCACGAGCAATATGGTCAAGCTCGAACTGGCCGTTTGCCGTGGCAAGAAGCTCTACGACAAGCGTCAGGACATGCGCGCCCGCGATGCGAAGCGCGATGTCGAACGCGCATTGAAAGACCGCTCTCGTTATTAGGAGACCCCATGGCCGATCTCGAGGATGTACTGTTCGAAGACGAAGACGACGAGGAAGTCGAAGCCGCCTTGGCCGAGCTTGCCGAGGAAGAGGATGTCGAGTACGAGTACGTCTACGTCGACGAAGACGGGAACGAGATTCCCGCCGACGAGGTAGACGACTTCGACGAGGAGCCCCTCGAGTCCGAGGACGTCGAAGAGCTTGGCGAAGAGGACGTCACGTACGTCTACGTCGACGAAGATGGAAACGAGATTCCCGTCGATGAACTCGATGACGTTGAAATCGTCGAGGAAGACGAGGCGGAGGAATACGTTTACGTCGACGAGGATGGCAACGAAGTCGTCCTCAGCGAAGACGAATTGGAAGGCTATGAAATCGTCTCGGAGGATTCCGACGACGATAACCCGCTTGCCTATGACAAGGTTCAGCGCGCAACCGACGATCTGAACTCCATTGCCCGCGAGGGCATCCAGATGGGCAGGGAATTGAAGGAGACGGTCGACGATTTCAAGTCGCTGCTCGACTTCAAGAGCATGTTCAAGTAATCCCGAACTCGTTTCGGCAACTGCAAGCGGCCTCATGCAGGGAATGCATGAGGCCGCTTCGTTGTAGGACAATAAAAAACCCGCTCGAACGAGCGGGTTTCAATTCAGAACGTATGCCAAGAAATGTTAGGCGCGTTCCACCTTGCCGGCCTTCAGGCACTTCGTGCAGACGTTGGCCTTGCGCACATGACCCTTTGCGTCCTTGATGGTGACGCGCTGGATGTTCGGGCGGAACATGCGGTTCGTAACACGGTGCGAGTGGCTTATGTTACGACCAGCAACAGGTGCCTTGCCGCATACTTCACAGATCTTAGACATTCGTATCACTCCAGACGGTTATGTTCTATGCTTGCCAAACATATCCAGGCAAGCGTGGATTACCAAAAGCTCTCGTACTATAACATGGATATACGGGAGCGCCAACACTTTTATGAGTTGCTTGCCGCCCGCATCCATCGTTTCTTCGTAAAGGGTGCCCCTTTCGCGCCATATGGCGTTCGTTGCTTATGGAGAACTCGCCTTTACTTCCCAGGGCTTCTGAAGCAGTTTAGCCTATGGGGTATACTGAAAAGCTGACAAATTGACGTAGATCAACCGAATTTGCGTGTACCGTGAAAGGATACCCAATGCCAGATATTATTTCCGGTGAGCTTCACGTCGCCAATGATGTGCTGTCCGACCTGGTCGGCAATGCCGCAATGAACGTATACGGCGTAGTCGGCATGGCCGCGCCTTCCGCGTCCGACGGCATCGCCAAGATTCTCCCCGCGTCGCGTCTGCGTCGTGGCGTGGTCGTGCAGACCAGCGAAAACGGCGTGCATGTTGATTTGTACGTCATCATCGAATATGGCACGAACATCAATGTCATTTCCCAGAACCTCGTCGAGGCGGTCGAGTTTGCGCTCACCAATTACGCTCAGGTGCCCATCACCGGCGTCGACGTTCACGTACAGGGTGTAAAGGTGCGCAATATCTAAGCGGGTTCACGAAGCAAGCGAATCCGAACAAGGAGTTTAGACCGATATGTCAGAAACATATACGAGTAACGATATCTTGAATGCCATCGCGGTAGCTGCACGCACGCTGGGCGAGCGCAAAGACGAGGTCAACCGCCTCAATGTGTTCCCCGTGCCCGATGGCGACACCGGAACGAACATGTCGCTTACGGTGAAGATGGTCGTAGACAACCTGGCCAAGCTTCCCATCGGCTCTTCCAATGCCGATGTTCGCAAGGCCATCACCACGGGTGCGCTCATGGGCGCGCGTGGCAATTCGGGCGTTATCACTTCGCAGATCCTTCGCGGTCTGTGCGAGGGTGCGGCCGACGCTACCGAGTTTTCCGTGGCTTCCATCGACAAGGCGTTCGACCAGGCCGTAACCACGGCATTCCAGGCCGTGCGCAAGCCCGTTGAAGGCACGATTCTCACCGTTCTGAAGGACACCGCCGCAGCGGCTCGTCGCGCCAACAAGAAGAAGATGGAGCTCGACGAAGCGCTCGCGTACATCGTTAGCGAATCGTACGCCTCCGTTCAGCGTACGCCCGAGCTGCTTCCCGTCCTTGCGGAAAATAACGTGGTCGATGCTGGCGGCTATGGCCTTGCCATTCTGCTCGACAGCTTCGTTTCCGCCATCACTGGCCGCGAAGCCCCCCTGGGCGACGAGCTCGCCTTTTCGCGCGGTTCCGAACCCAAGGTTGAAATCGAGCAGATCAACGACTGGGAAGGTTCCCGCTTCCGCTATTGCAACGAGTTCCTGGTAGATTCCGAGACGCTCGACAAGGACGAGGCGCTCGACTTCCTTTCTACCATGGGCGATTGCGAGCTCTGCGTGGGCTCTGTTCCGAAATTCAAGGTGCATGTGCATTCGAACACGCCCGACAAGGTGCTTGCCTACTTCCTCGAGCGTGGCCAGATCTCCGAGGTTTTCATTCATAACATGCAGCTTCAGGCGGCCGATCGTAACGCCAAGCTTGCCGAAGAGCAGGAAGCCGAGCACAAGGCGCTTGGGTTCGTTGCTGTGGCGGCGGGCGAGGGCAATGCCAAGATCCTCGAGAGCCTGGGTGTCGACCGCGTCGTTTCTGGCGGTCAGACTATGAATCCCTCCACGAAGGACCTGCTCGACGCCGTAAACAGCGTGAATGCCGACGCCGTCATCATTCTTCCGAACAACAGCAATATCATCATGGCTGCTCAGAGCTGTGCTGGCGTTTCCGAAATCCCCTGTGGCGTGGTTCCCACGAAGAGCGTTCCGCAGGCGTTTTCCGCTATGTTCGCTGCCAACGCAGAGGCCAGCTTGGAAGAGAACGTCGAAGCCATGTCTGATGCCATTGGCGAGGTTCGCACGGGCGAAATCACGCAGGCCATCAAGGATGCCAAGGATGCGCATGGTAACCCCATCAAGAATGGCGACACCATCGGCATCGCCGATGGCTCCATCGAAGCGGTTGGTGCTTCCACGGAAGAAGTAACGCTTGCCCTTCTTGAATCCCTCGAGGCGGAAGATGCCGATACGCTCACTCTTCTGGCCGGTTGCGATTTCTCCGATGAACAGCTCGACGCGCTCGTAGAGCGCATCGAAGAGGCCTACGAGGATCTTGAGGTCGACGCCCACCGCGGCGAGCAGCCCCTGTATCCCATCGTGTTTGGCCTTGAATAGCGAATCGCTATCATCTCGCAGGTCCCAGGCCGCATTCTCCCTTGATTCCCCGGTTACGGTCATCAAGGGCATTTCAGGAGTGCGGGCTGGGGCCTTGCGTTCTCTGGGCATAGAGTCGCCGCGCGACTTGCTTGCGCATTACCCTCGCAGGTACCTCGATATGAGTCGGGTTTCCACGTGCGCAGATGCCCGCATTTCCGATTCCTGCACCGTCGTCGGCACCGTGTACGAGGTGAAGGTCAAGCGCCCGAAGAATCTCGTGCTCACCGAGATAACCATCAACGACGGTACGGGCACGTTCATCGTCACGTGCTTTCGGCAGCCTTGGTGGGGGAGCAAGCTTTCCCGGGGCAGTCGCATTGCCGTTTCGGGCACCGTGGAGTTCAATTTCGGCTTCAAGCGCATGAAGAATCCTCTCATCGAGGTCATCGAAGATCCAGCTCAAGAAGTCACCGGCGCCATCGTGCCCGTTCATCCTGCATCTGAAAAGCTTCCCGCGAATACCATGCGCAAGCTTGTTTCCGCTGCTCTCGATATGTCGACGGGGCTTGAAGACCCCCTGCCGCTCGATTTGCGTACGCGCTATAGGCTCATGTCGCGTGCGTCGGCGCTTCGTTGCATTCACTTTCCCCGCACCATGGAAGAAAGCGCGGCAGCCCGTAGGCGTCTTGCCTACGAAGAGGTGCTCATGCTCGAACTGCATCTCATGCGCTCTCATGTTGCGCAGGCGGCACGCGAGCAGGCTCTGGCCCATGTTGTAAACGGGCCTTGTTGTGCGGCGTTGCGCCAGGCCATTCCCTTCGAACTTACGTTGGAGCAGCAGGATGCGGTGAGCGATATCCTGGGGCACATGTCTCAGCCTTTGGCCATGCACCATATGCTTTTGGGCGACGTGGGCACAGGCAAGACGGCCGTTGCCGCGTTCGCCCTGGCTGCGGTGGCCGATTCCGGCACCCAGGCGCTCATGATGGCGCCCACCGAAGTGCTTGCACGACAGTACGCCCGCTCGCTTGGTGCCTGGTTCGATGCCGCGGGCATTTCGTGGGGTGTACTCACGGGGTCTACCGATTCCGATGCACGTGCTGCTTTGCTGGACCGTCTTTCCTCGGGCGAGCTTAGTGTGCTGTTTGGTACGCATGCCCTTATCGAGCCCGAAGTGCAGCCCAGGTGCTGTTCGCTTGTGGTCATCGACGAGCAACAGCGTTTTGGCGTCGCTCAGCGTAACGCACTTATCGAGAAGGGCCGCGCGGCCGATGTCCTTTCGCTCACGGCAACGCCCATTCCGCGCTCTCTTGCGCTGGCTACGTATGGCGATATGACGTTGTCGTATCTGCGTAGCAAGCCTCATGAGCATGCCGCCACCGCTACGAAGGTGCTTTCGTATTCGCAGATAGGCGAAGCATACGAAGCGGCTCGTAATGCGCTTGATGCAGGTAGGCAGGTCTACGTGGTGTGTCCGCTTGTGGGGCAGTCCCATAGCCAGAAAGATGGCGCGGCGTCCGAGCGGCGCAATGATTCGCCTGATTCCCGCTCCTCGCAAGAGGGAGAGCAATACGTGTATGCCTCCATTGCCATCGAGGATGTGGCCGATTTTCAAAACGACGATACGCGGGCGGCCATCGAGCAAGCTCGCTTCCTCGAACAGAAGATTTTCTGCGGGTATCAGGTCGGCGTCTTGCATGGCCGCATGAAGGGTCCGGAAAAGCAGGCTGCTATGGCCGATTTTGCCGAGGGCCGTACCCAGGTGCTCGTTGCGACTACCGTTATCGAAGTGGGCGTCGACGTTCCGAATGCCACCGTCATGGTTATCCAGGACGCCGATCGCTTTGGCCTGGCCCAGCTTCATCAGCTACGTGGCCGCGTTGGCCGTGGACAGGCGGCGGGCGAGGTCTTCCTCGTTTCCGGCAGCAAGGCTCCGCTTGCTCTCGAGCGCCTTTCCGCTATGGAGCGCATTTCCGACGGGTTCGAACTTGCCGAATACGACCTTTCGCTTCGCCGCGAAGGCGACATCTTGGGCAATAGGCAGCACGGCACATCCACGTTGAAGCTGGTAAACGTCGTGCGCGATGCCGCTCTCATCGAGGCGGCGCATGCTGACGCGCGGGCGCTGCTCGATGCGGACCCTGATTTGAACCAGCCCGAGCACCGCGCGCTGCGCTACGAGGTGGCGCGCGCTTTCCCCGAGCAAGCTCAGAGAAAGGAAGACTAATGCGTATTATTGCAGGCGAATTCCGCGGGAGGCCCCTGCGGGCTCCCAAGGGTCGCACGACGCGACCCACCGTCGACCGCGTACGTGAATCGCTCATGAGCACCATTATGTCCGCTCGTGGCACATGGGAGGGCGCATATGTTCTCGACGCCTTTGCGGGCAGCGGTGCCCTGGGTATGGAGGCGCTTTCCCGTGGGGCCGAATATGCGTGCTTCTGCGAACGCGATCGCGAAGCGCTTGGCTGCCTTGCCGTGAATACCGTCATGGCTGAACCCCAGCGCACGCGCATCGCGCGTGTGGACATCGAGAAGCGTCTGCCTCCGATTCCTGATTCTCCCTTCGACTTGGTGTTCTTCGATCCGCCCTATGCATACGGCGTCGAAGTGGTGGCGGGCGTGCTGAAGCGCCTCGATGAGGCGGGCATGCTTGCCGATGATGTGCTGATTAGCTATGAACATGACGCATCCGTCGATTGTTCCGATGCGCCGGAATTCGTTGCCCTACAATTGCATCACCTTACCCGGAAGAAATACGGTGATACCGCTCTCGACCTGTTCAGAAAGGAACTCGCATGAAACGCGCGCTCGTGCCCGGCACATTCGACCCCATTACGGAAGGGCATCTGGACATCATCCGCCGTGCTTCCCAGATCTTCGATGAGGTGATCGTTGCCGTGGCCGCTTCGCCCAACAAGGGCGGTCGCAGCAGGCTCTTCACGCTCGAGGAGCGTGTCGAGCTGGCTCGCAAGTCGGTTGCCGACATTCCGAATGTGCGCGTCGAGCCCTTTAGCGAGCTGCTCGTTTCGTTCGCGCGTCGCATGGATGCGAAGGTTCTGGTGAAGGGCCTGCGGGCTATCACCGACTTCGAATACGAGTTCCAGATGACTGCTATGAACTACGACATTGACCGCGAAGTCGAAACCGTGTTCATCATGTCGCCCCCGAAGTACATGTACCTCTCGTCTTCCATCGTGCGAGAAATTGCCAGCTTGGGTGGGCCGTTCCGCGAGTTCGTTTCCGATCCGGTCTATCGCGCGCTTTGCGAAAAGTACGATTTGCCCCTCAATGAGCAGGGCGAATAGCGTATAGCGACGTATCAATCCCCTTGTTTGCCAGCTTGGCATTGTGGCGGGGAGAGTCCATCGAGCGCCATTGACGGCCTGCGTCTAGGGCGTTTTCAACGGGGTGGAATGCGCGAACAGGCTCTATGTCGTATAATCGCACGTGGAGCCTGAATGTGCATTTTGCCCCACGTGTAAGTGCATGATAGAATGCAATGGATTGTTTTGACATATTCACCGCAGCTTAGACGCAGCATACGGAAGGAATAACTATGGACGAAACAGGGGTTTTGGGGCTTATCGAGGAGCTTTCTATCCTCCTGGAAGATGCGAAGCCCGTCTTTGGCAAGGGCAACCTGCGCCAGGTAGACGTTGCTGCCGCCTTCGAAATCATCGATGACATTCGCGACGCGTTCCCGAGCGAATTCGCTCAGTCTCGCCAGATCGTGCGCGAGCGTCAGAGCTTGCTCGACGACGCCGAGGCTGAGGCCACCCGCATGATCGAGGATGCCCGCAGCCAGGCGCTCACCATTGCCGGCGAACAGGAAATCGTGCGCATTTCCCAGCAGCAGGCCGACACCATCATGGCTGAGGCCCGTGAGCTCGAGCGCGAGACCCGCGCGGGTGCCGAAGACTACGCCGACGAGGTATTTGGCCACGTGGAGCAGAGCCTCGACACGCTGCTCTCCAATGTGCGCCGTTGCCGCGAGCGTCTGAATTCCAACTCGTTTGGCAGTGGTCGATAGGCTCATTTGGGAATGGATTCCACAACTATCGAAATCCCATCCGAGCTCTTCGCCCCTGCGGAGAGCTCTTCCTATTCGGGCGTATTCGAGCTGCCCGAATTGGTTGCTGGCCCCGATGTCTACGCATTTGCCGAACCCCTTGCCTGGAACGTCATCGTGTCCAATACGGGCGATGCGCTGCTGGTAAGCGGTACGGTCACCGGGTTGGCCACCACGGCGTGCGCTCGTTGTCTCGATCCTATCGAGGTCGATTTTCAGGGCGATATCGAGGGCTACTTCCTCATCGGGGAAGCGGAGACGCCCGAAGATATGGACGAAGACGAGTTCGAGCGACTCGACGACTCCAACACCATCGATCTGGTGCCGCTCATGAAGGCCGCGTTGCTGGTCGACACTCCGCTCGTTCCGCTGTGTCGCGACGATTGCAAGGGCATTTGCCCCGACTGCGGCGCCAACTTGAACGAAGGCGATTGCGGTTGCGCTTCGAAGCGCGAGGCCGAACGCTTGGCGGAAGCCGAAGCCGCAAATCCGTTTGCCGCGCTGAAGAACCTTACGTTCGACGAGTAGCGTGCGTGCGCTTTCCATGTGGAAGCGCATGTGAGGCGATGCGCTAGTGTGCAGTCTCGGTGAACATGCCTTGCGTCACTATGGCGCGGGTGTTAACATACCCATTCGCGTATTCGTGTTATATGTTGCAGACGCTAGGGAGCGTCTCAGCTGTAAGAAGGAGATAATAATGGCAGTACCTAAACGCAAAACGGGCCGTGCTCGCACGCATTCCCGCCGTTCCGCTAACGACAAGATCGCAGCTCCCGCTCGTTCTCTGTGCCCGAAGTGCGGCGAAGTGAAGCTCCCGCATCGCGTGTGCCCGAACTGCGGTTTCTATCGCGACCGCGAGGTCATCGAGACGGCTTAGTTCTAGCTGCCATAGTTTGTTAACGGGTCCCCTGATCGCATAGTAGGTCAGGGGATTTTTACTTTCGCTACCTCTGCATGAAAGGGATGTACGCATGAGCCAACCTGTAACCATCGCCGTAGACGCCTTGGGTGGGGACGCGGGTGCTTCCGTAGTTCTGCCCGGAGTCGAAGCCGCTCTCTCCGAAGATGCCTCGCTGTCCGTTCTGCTCTGCGGACCCGAGGAGGTCGTGGTTCCGTTCTGCGCTTCCCATGAACGCTGCGAAGCCGTAGTGACCACCGAGGAAATCGCCATGGGCGAGCATCCTGCCCAGGCGGTTCGCAAGAAGAAGGACTCTTCGCTCGTGGTTGGCTGTCGTATGGTGAAGGAAGGGAAGGCCCAGGGCTTCTTTTCTGCTGGCTCTACGGGTGCCGTCCTTACGGCGGGTACGCTCGTCATTGGTCGCATCAAGGGCGTAGCGCGTCCTGCCCTCTGCACGGTTCTCCCCACGCCTACGAGCGACGTCGTCATGTGCGACGTAGGCGCCAATGCCGATTGCAAGCCGGAATACCTGGTGCAATTTGCGCAGATGGCATCCATTTACGCCGAGAAGGTGCTTGGTCGCGAAAACCCCCGCGTCGCGCTTCTGAACATCGGTTCCGAAGAGGCCAAGGGCAGCCAGTTCGCCCAGACGTGCCACGCCCTGCTGAAGGAGCAGGTTCCCAATTTCGCGGGGAATGCCGAAGGCAACGACGTGCTTGCCGCTACGTTCGACGTGTACGTTACCGACGGATTCACGGGCAATGTGTGCCTGAAGACCATCGAGGGCACCTCGAAGGCGCTTTTCGGTGCCATCAAGGGCGCGTTCACGAAGAGCCCCCTTACCATGCTGGGCGCTATGCTCGTAAAGGGTGGTCTGCGCGAGCTGAAGGATAAGGTTTCCTCCGATCGTATGGGCGCGGCTCCCGTTTTGGGCGTCAAGGGCGCTTGCATGGTGGGGCATGGCTCTTCCAATGAAATCGCCATCAAGAACGGCATTCACGCCGCCGCGAAGACGGTCCGCCTGCAGGTTTCTGAATTAATCGCGCAAGCCGTCTCTTCACCTGCAGTTTCGGGTAAAATAGATAAATCTGAATAGGTATTCGATTTTACGCATTCTAGGAAGGGGGCGGGCCCTCGGGGGTCTGTGTTATGAATGGTATTCCGCGCGACGAGCAGCGTAAGAAGCTCGACCTAGCGCAGGACATTCTTGGGTACCGCTTCACCAACGAGCGGTACCTCCTCTCCGCCATCACGCATCCGTCGGCGGTGGAGGGCAAGCCCGTAAAGTTTTCGTACGAGCGCTTGGAATTCCTGGGCGATAGCATTCTGGGTGCCGTGGTGGCCGATGCGGCATTTCACAAGTTTTCTGAAATCGACGAAGGCGGGCTCACGCGCATCAAGGTTTCGCTCGTAAGTGGCGCCTCGCTTTCCCATGTGGCGAGCGAGCTCGGCTTCGCCGATTTCATCATCTTTGGCCTTTCCGAACGTGGAACGGGCCGTCGTGGCCTGCATTCCGCGCTGGAAAACGTCTACGAGGCCATCGTGGCCGCGTTGTATCTCGACGGTGGCATGGATGCTGCGCGCGAGTTCATTTCCAAAACGCTTCTTGGCTATATGAGCATCGACATGGCTCGCGAGCCCGAAAACCCGAAGAGCGTTCTACAGGAAAAGCTCCAGGAAGATGGCATTACGCCTACGTATAAGCTCATCGAAACGCAAGGCCCTCCGCACGACCGCACCTTCGTAACGCAGGTGTATGCAGGCTTGCAGGCCCTGGCCCGTGGCGTTGGCCGCACGAAGAAGGAAAGCGAAAGCCAGGCAGCTCAGAGCGCCCTTACGCAGATGTCCTTCAACTCCGCGAAAACCGAGCGCGAAATCCAGCGCGAGCAGAAGGCTGCTCGTCGAGCCGAGCGCAAGGCCGAGCGTGAAGCGGAAAAGGCCCGCAAGGTCGAAATGAAGAGCAAGAAAAAGTCCTCGTCTTCCGAGCAGGGATAGCCCGTGTATCTCAAGTCGCTCGTCTTGAAGGGATTCAAATCGTTTGCCGATCGTAGCGTGCTTGGCTTCGAGCCGGGCATTGCCGCGGTTGTGGGTCCCAACGGCTCGGGAAAGTCGAATATTTCCGATGCCGTTCTCTGGGTGCTGGGTGAACGTAACGCGAAGAATCTTCGTGGCCAGGCCATGGAAGACGTCATCTTTGCCGGCTCCTCGGCGCGCAAGCCCGTTGGCGTTGCCGAAGTCGAGCTCGTTCTCGATAATTCCGACGGCACGCTGCCCGTGGAATTCAACGACGTATCTATCATGCGCCGCATGTATCGCAGCGGCGAAAGCGAGTATCTCATCAATGGCACCATTGCCCGACGCATGGACGTGCTCGACATCCTGCACGACAGCGGACTGGGCACGGGAACGCATTCCATCATCGCCCAGGGCCATCTGGCCGAAATCCTGCAAAGCAAGCCGGAAGACCGTCGTGCCCTCATCGAAGAGGCTGCGGGCGTTTTGAAACACAAGCAGCGCAAGGCGAAGAGCCAGCGCAAGCTCGAGCGCATGGACGAGCATCTCGCACGTGTGCGCGACGTGGTGGCGGAAGTGGAACGCCAGGTAAAGCCTCTGGAGCGTAAGGCGAAGCGCGCTTTGCAATATCGCGATGTGAGCAAGCAACTTGCCCAGGTCAATCTGGAACTTGCCGTCGACGACCTCCGTACCCTCCAACGAGCGTGGGACGAAACGCTCAAGCGCGAGCAATCGTTGTCTTCGCAGCTCGAGGGCCTGCGTACGCAAATCGAGAAGACCGAGGCGGTTTCGGAGGAGCTGCAGAAGAAGCTCCAGGCCGAAACGGCCGAGGCGGGCGTCGTTGCCACGCACCAGCGCCGCGCCCAGGCCGCATCCGACAAGCTCGATTCGAACGTGCTGCTCCTGCATGAACGCAAGCGCTCCATCCAAAGTTACCTCACCGATCTGCAGTTGCAGCTGCAGGGTTCCGAGCGCTCGCTGCAAGATCTCGAAGAGCGTAGGGAACAGGCCCAAAAACAGCTCGATGAGGCTGTTGCCGCACGTGAAGCCGCCGATTCCGCCTATGCAGCAGCGCGCACGCACACGCAGGAGCTCCAGGAGAAGAAGCGCTCCCTGCAGCAGCAGCTCGACGATCAGACGCGCAAGCGTCGCGATGCGCTTCAGGAACTTGAAGGCGTTCGCGCGGCTCAGGCGCGTACTCAGGAAATCTTGGCAAGCAGTCAGGCTCAGCAGAAGCTCATTGCCACGCATGCTGCCGAACTCGACGAGCGCTTTGCCGCAGCCAAGGCTGCGGTGGAGTCGGCCAAATCGCAAGCCGATGCCATGGCGCGCGATTTGGAAGAGGCGAAGAAGGCCGAATCTGAGGCGCGGGCCAACGTGGGCGCGGCTGTGCGTAAGCGCGACGAGCTCCGCCAGGCGCTCGATGAGGCGCGTGACGAACGTGCGACTGCATCTGCCCTGGTAAAGAGCCTTGAAGAGCTTGAACGTGCGCGCACGGCAGCCAATCCGCTCTTGCTGTGGACCAAGGAACATGCAGACGACCTTCAATCGCGCATTGCTCCTTTCATTGATACCCTTACCGCGGCGCCCGAGGTCGAGGCGCTCGTAACGCTCTTGCTTGGCTCCGACGTCGAAGCGCTCTTCGTCGAAGACGAGCCAAGTGCCCTTGCTGCCGCTACGCGCATTGTCGCGTCGGGGGAGACGGGTTCCGTGTCGCTGCTTCCGCGTGACGGCATGCGCGCTGCGGAATTGCCCCAGGTTCCTGAGGGCGCCCGTACGCTCGTCTCCATGCTTTCGTATCCCGAATCCGCGGCTGCGTCGGTCAAGGCCCTTTTGGGCGACGTGCTCATCTGCGATGACATCGCCTCGGCGCAGCGTGTCGCCGCTCAGGTATCTGGCGTGCGCGCCGTTACGCTCGATGGCGTCATCGTGTGGCCCAATGGCAAGGTCACCTATGCGCTTCCGGGCGATGATGCGGAAAATGCACTGGCCGCCCATCGCGAGCTGGAAGCTGCGCGCGATCGTCTTGCTGCAGCCCAAAAGGCTCAGGAGCTTGCCCAGCGTGCGCTCGACGAATCCGAGGAAGAACTACGTACTGTGCAGTCGGCCGTGCTTTCCACCTCGCAAGACAAGGCGAAGCTGCAGGGCGCATCCGATGCCGCAGCTTCCCAGGTGAAGCAGGCGCAGTCCGCGCTTGACGCGCTCAAGCGCGAATCCGAGTCCATTGAATCCCAGCGTACGGCAGCGCAGCAGGCGCTCGAGGCCGCTCAGCCCGAAGCCGTTTCGCTCGACGAACGTGCGACCATTCTCTCGGGTACTATCGATGATGCGAAGAATCGCATCGAAGCGCTTCGTGACGAGCTTGCCCCCGTACGCGCCCAGGCCGATGAAGCCTCGAATGCGCTTGCGGAAGCCAAGCTCGCAGCCGCTACGGCCAAGGAGCGAACCGACTACGCTAAGCGTATGGTCATTGCCCGCGAACAGGACATTCGCCAGGCGAAGAAGACGCGCGAAGTAGCTCGTCGCAATATCGAGCGCAAGACGGTTGCCGCTCATCGCATCGACCCTCTGCTCGAGGTGTGCCGTACCCTTGCCGAAGTTTCGCGCGTTCGATCCCAGCGTTTGGAGGATGCCAGCGCGGCGTCTCGCGAGCTCTCCGCGGGCCTGCATGAGCAGATCAACGACGCTCGCACGAAGGCGAAGGAAGCGCATGATGCGTTCGACGAATCGAATGAGCTTCTCTCTCAGGTGCGCGTTGAGAAGGGCCGGCTTGAGATGCAGGTGGAAACCGCTATCCGCACCATTACCGACGATTGCGGCACGCCCTTGGAAGTTGCCATGCGCACGCCTGAACTGGAAGATCGTGCTGCGCTCGAGGCCGAATCGTTCAAGCTTCAACGTCGTATCGCCAACATGGGCACCATCAACCCCGATGCCGCTGCCGAGTACGAGCAGCTCAAGACGCGCTACGACTATCTCCAGTCGCAGCTCGACGACATGATGGCGGCTCGTCGCTCCCTCGTGAAGATCGTCCACGTCATCGACGATCGCATGAAGGACGATTTCGTGAATACGTTCGAGCAGGTGAATGCGAACTTCCAGCGCATCTTCCGCGAATTGTTCCCCGGTGGTTCGGGCGAGCTGTCCCTGGTGGATCCCGACGACCCCGAAAACACGGGCGTGGAAGTGAGCGCCCAGCCTAGCGGAAAGCGCATCCTGAAAATGTCGCTCATGTCGGGTGGCGAGAAGTCGCTGGTGGCAATGGCCTTGCTGTTTGCCGTGTACGAGACGCGCGCTACGCCGTTCTACATCCTCGACGAGATCGAGGCTGCGCTCGACGACACGAACCTGCGCAGGCTCGTTGCGTATCTCGATTCCATTCGCGATACTACTCAGTTCATTATGATTACGCATCAGCGTCGCACGATGGAAATGGCCGACGTGCTCTATGGCGTGTCGATGCAGTCAGACGGCGTTACGAAGGTTATGAGCCAGCGTCTCGATGCTGCTCTACGTTACGCGGAAGGATAATCCATGTTTGAGAGTATGAAGCGGGGCATGCAGAACACGCGACAGCGTTTTGCCGAGCGCATGAACATGCTGCTCGATCGCGGTCCCGATGTTGACGATGATTTCTGGGATGGTCTGGAAGAGGCCCTCATTCTTGCCGATGTCGGCGCTCCTGCTGCGTGCGATATCGTCGAGCGCATGCGCGAGCTCGCCACGCGTCAGGCGCTTCCCGATGCGTATGCCGTTATGGATGCGCTCGCCGATCAGCTTGCCGAGCGTTTTGCCAGCACCGACGTGAACTTGTTCGACGAGAATCCCGTGTTGGTGCTGTTCGTGGGTATCAATGGTGCCGGCAAGACGACTACGGTGGGCAAGATTGCCTATTCCGCCAAGGAAGCGGGTCGAAACGTTCTGCTTGGCAGCGCCGATACGTTTCGTGCTGCCGCTATCGAGCAGCTCGAAGAGTGGGGAAGGCGCGCGAATGTCGAAATCGTCGAACGCGAGCGTGGTTCCGACCCCGCAAGCGTCTGCTACGACACGATCGAGCGCGCCGAGGCAACGAATGCCGATTTGGTGCTCATCGACACGGCGGGCCGTCTGCATACGTCCGACGACCTCATGCGCGAGCTGAGCAAGGTCGTTGGCGTCGTGCGCAAGCGTTCGAGCATTCCCGTGAAGACGGTCCTGGTCATCGATGCCACGACGGGCCAGAACGGCCTTTCCCAGGCGCGCAAGTTCAACGATGCCCTCGACCTCGACGGGCTTATTGTCACGAAGCTCGATGGCACGGCGAAGGGTGGCATCGCGCTTGCCGTTTCCTACGAGCTGGGTCTTCCCATTGCCAAGATTGGCGTGGGCGAGGGCCTTGCCGACCTGCAGGATTTCGACGCGCGAGAGTTTTCCGCGGCGCTCATCGGGGCCGAACCAGTAGACGAATCGGGCGAAGTTGCCACCGAGGAAGAAACTGCTGTTGCTAGCGAAGAGCCGGCATGGCAGGCTCCTTCTGAGCCTGAGCCTGAGCCTGAGCCTGAGCCTGAGCCTGAGCCTGAGCCTGAGCCTGAGCCTGAGCCTGAGCCTGAGCCTGAGCCCGAGCCCGAAATTGAAGACGAAGCAGAACCCGAGGCCGAAGTCGACCTTGTGGATGAAGCTGAAGTAGAGCAGGAAGCCCCTGCTGAAGAGCCCAAGAAGGAAAGTCGCCTGAAGCGCGCCTTCAAGTGGATGGGATTTTAGGAGATACGCATGCTCGAGAATCTTTCCGATCGCCTCCAGAGCATTTTTGGTGGCCTGCGTAGCAAGGGCAGGCTCACGGAAGACGATATCAATGCCGCCATGCGCGAGATTCGCATGGCTCTGCTCGAAGCCGACGTCAACTTCAAGGTCGTCAAGAGCTTCGTTGCGCGCACGAAGGAACGCTGCCTGACCGCGGAAGTGCTCGATTCGCTGACTCCGGCGCAGAACGTCATCAAGGTCGTTCTCGACGAGCTCACGCGCCTGCTGGGTGAAACCGATTCGCGCCTGGTGCTTTCCAGCCGCATCCCCAACGTGATCATGCTCGTGGGCCTTCAGGGTTCTGGTAAGACCACGGCATCCGCAAAGCTCGCGTACCTGCTGAAGCAGCAGAATCACAATCCGCTGCTCGTGGCTTGCGACGTCTATCGTCCTGCTGCGGCCGACCAGCTGCAAACGCTTGGCGACGAGATGGGCGTGCGCGTGTATCGCGGCGATGGGCAAGACCCGGTTCGCATTGCCAAGGAAGGCGTGCAGGACGCTATTGATAACCTGCGCGATGTCGTGATCATCGACACGGCGGGTCGCCTGCATGTCGACGAGCAGATGATGCAGGAAGCGCGTGATATCAAGGAGGCCACCAAGCCCGACCAGATTCTCATGGTCGTTGACGCCATGACCGGTCAGGACGTCGTGAACGTGGCTTCCGCCTTCGCCGAGCAGGTCGACTTCGACGGCGTCATCATGTCGAAGATGGACGGCGATGCTCGCGGTGGTGGCGCGCTTTCCATTCGCGAGGTAACTGGTAAGCCCATCAAGTTCATTAGCCAGGGCGAAAAGCCCGATTCGCTCGAGGAATTCCATCCCGACCGCATGGCCAAGCGCATCTTGGGCATGGGCGACGTGGTGAGCCTCATCGAATCGGCCACGAAGCTCCAGGAAGAGCAGATGGAAGCCGAGCAGACCGAGCGCATGATGAAGGCCCAGCTCAATTTGAACGACTTCCTGGAAATGAACAAGCGCGTACGCAAGATGGGTGGCATCTCCAAGCTCGTTTCCGCCTTGCCTGGTGGCGACAAGGCCCTTTCCCAGGGTCAGGTCGACACGTCGGCGCTCGATCGCATGGAGAACATCATCTTCAGCATGACGGCGGAAGAGCGTCTGCATCCCGATATCCTCAACGGCAGCCGTCGCGCACGCATCGCGCGCGGCGCTGGGGTTTCGGTCACCGAGGTAAACCAGGTGATGAAGAAGTTCAACGAAACCAAGAAGATGCTCAAGCAGATGATGCCCGCCGAGGATATGTCTTCGGGTCGCAAGGGCAAGAAGGGCAAGAAGCGCCGTCGTCGCGGTCTGCCCGGCATGCCTGGCATGAATCTGAAGGATCTCCAGAAGATTCAGGATATGCTCGACCAGTAGGCGGGGGAGCGCACTGTCGCTGTGGGCGTTGCATGGTATTCTTTCTGGATTTCGTTTGTGTTTGAATGCTATGCTTGCGTAAATTGCCCCTACGGGCTAACATTACCAATTGCTGTTTTCAAGAGCGCTTTTACGCTCTCGTATACGTAGGAAATTAAAGGAGTTCACCTTCATGGTCAAGATTCGCCTCGCCCGTCATGGCGCTAAAAAGGCCCCGTACTACCGCATCGTTGTCGCCGACGCTCGCTCTCCTCGCGACGGTCGTCTGATCGACGAAGTTGGTCGTTATAACCCCAACACCGATCCTTCCATGATCAAGATCGATCTGGAGAAGGTCGACAAGT
This sequence comes from Denitrobacterium detoxificans, assembly GCF_001643775.1. NCBI lineage: Bacteria > Bacillati > Actinomycetota > Coriobacteriia > Eggerthellales > Eggerthellaceae > Denitrobacterium > Denitrobacterium detoxificans. The sequence goes on from NZ_CP011402.1 coordinate 1,027,002, forward strand.
GGATCGCCAATGGCGCTCAGCCCACCGACACGGTTGCTCGCCTCATCGAAACCGCTCGCAAGGACGCATAAATTATGTCCGATCAGACTATGGATCTGGCGGGATTGGTTCGTACGCTCGTAGAGCCTATTGTTGAGTATCCTGGCGACCTGCAGGTTTCCCAGACGGAATCCGACGCAGGCATTCTCGTTGAGATCGCTCTCAACGAAGAGGATACGGGCAAGGTCATCGGTCGACAGGGTCGCGTAATCAAGGCCATCCGCACGCTTGCTCGTGCCGCTGCCGTCCGAGCCGATCGTCACGTCGATGTGGAGATTGCCGAATAAAATGGGTGCGTGGGTTCGTGTAGCTCGCGTAGCGAAGACTAGGAATCTTGAAGGGAACCTCGTGGTGCAAGCCATCGCGGGGCTCCCTTTCCTGCTTTCGGAGGGTATGGAAGTGCGTTTCGTGCCTCCTACGCTGAAGGGTCCCCGGTCTGCGTTTGTGCGCGAGTTGTTTCAAAGCAAGGGCAACGCCTGCGAGGTATCGTTCGATGGTGTCGAATCGGCTTCGGACGCCGATTTGCTCATTGGGTCATATTGCCTGGTAAGGCGTGATAGTCTGCCCGAAATCGATTATGCAAGCACGCCTTCTGCACTTGCTGGGTGGCGTGTATGCGATGCCGAGTTCGGCGATTTGGGCGAAATAGCCGAAGTTATCGACAATCCCGGTCAGTCGCTTTTGGTCGTGCGCGGTGAGCGCGGCGAAGTGCTCATTCCCGTCGTCGACGAGTTCATTCGCTCGATTCAGGAAGAGGAGCGCGTGGTTGGCACCGCCATTCCTGCTGGCCTGCTCACGCTTTCCGAATCGTCCGACGAGGATCTGCCGGAGGACGAATCGTGATCGTAGATACGCTCTCCACGTTTCCCGGCATGTACGAATCGGTGATGGGCACGAGCATGATGCGCATCGCACAGGAAAAGGGCGCTCTCGAATTTCACGCTCACGACCTGCGCGATTGGACGCACGATCGCCATCGCACCACCGATGACGAGCCATATGGCGGTGGCCAGGGCCTCGTTATGAAGTGCGAGCCCATCTTCGAGGCGTATGACAGCATTGCCTCTGCGGGCCCCAAGCCCTACACGCTCTTCCTTACGCCAACGGGCGAGCCTTTCAATCAGGGGCTGGCTCAGGAACTTTCCGAGAAGCCCCGACTGCTGTTCATCTGCGGTCATTACGAAGGCATCGACGAGCGTGCATACTCGCTTGCCGATTGCTGCATTTCTCTGGGTGACTACGTGCTTACCAGCGGTGAACTTGCCAGCATGGTGGTCATCGATGCCGTTGCGCGTTTGCTTCCAGGCGTTCTGGGCGACGAGGGTAGTGCGGTTGACGAAAGCTTCTACGACGGATTGCTGGAATATCCGCAGTACACCCGCCCGTCTACGTTTCGGGGTATGGAGGTGCCACCCGTGTTGCTTTCGGGCAATCATGCGGCCATCGATCGCTGGCGTCGTGAGCAGAGCATCGAACGTACCGCCCGCTTGCGCCCCGACCTTATCGAAGAATCCAACTTGTCGCAACAAGACCGCGACTTTTTGAAATCTTTGCACAGCCGCTAATGGGCTGCCGTCGAAGCGCTATCATTAAAATTCACCATTAATAACGTTTGGGCGTTTCGCCACGGAGAGGAAAGCCGATGAATTCCGGTAACCATGCACCTTCGAAGTCGGGAGGTTTCGGGCGCGCGTGCGTTGAATTCTTGGTTATCGTGGCCCTTATTGTCGGCTGCGCTTATTTGCTCCGCACGTATGTCATCACGCCTTACGAGGTTCCTTCCGGCAGCATGGAAACGACCATCATGTCGGATGACCGCATCTTCTCGGAAAAGATTTCGTATTATTCCCGCTCCGTACAGGTGGGCGATATCGTTACCTTCGACGATCCCGAAGTCGACGGCCGTACGCTCGTGAAGCGCGTCGTTGCCACGGGTGGTCAAACGGTCGATCTGGTCGACGGCGTGGTGTACGTCGATGGGGAAGCGGCGTTCGAGCCTTATACCAACGGGCAGCAATCGTACCCGCTCAGCACCGCAGCCGATGTCACCGTCGAATATCCCTACACCGTTCCCGAAGGCTATATCTGGGTAATGGGCGACAATCGCGGTAACTCTGCCGATTCGCGCTATTTCGGCGCCGTGCCCGTTTCCAGCGTCACGGGTCACGTGTGCTTCATCTACTGGCCGTTCCAGCATTTCGGCCCCATTAGCTAATCATCAATTCTTTTGCAGGAAGACTACGAGGAGGATCATGGCACCTCAGGACGCCACGGTGAATGCGGGAGCCGTTCCCACATTCCAAGACATCATTATGAATCTCCAGCATTACTGGGCCGAGCAGGGCTGCGTTATTCTGCAGCCGTATGACGGCGCGGTGGGCGCTGGTACCAACCATACTGCCACCACGCTGCGTTCGCTTGGTCCCGATACCTGGCGTACGGCGTATGTGCAGGGTTGCCGCAGGCCAACCGATGGTCGCTATGGCGAGAACCCGAATCGCCTGCAGTACTACTACCAGTTCCAGGTGCTCATGAAGCCTTCGCCCGACAATATCCAGGATCTGTACTTGGGTAGCCTGCGCGCTATCGGCATCGAGCCGAACGAGCACGACGTCCGCTTTGTCGAAGACGACTGGGAAAGCCCCACGTTGGGCGCATGGGGCCTTGGCTGGGAAGTCTGGCTGAATGGCATGGAAGTCACGCAGTTCACGTACTTCCAGCAGGTCGGCGGCTTCGAATGCTCGCCGGTTCCCGTGGAAATCGCCTACGGCCTGGAACGTCTTACCATGTACATCCAGGGCGTCGACAGCGTCTACGACATCATCTGGGCGCGTGGCGACGACGGCGTCGAATTCACGTATGGCGACGTCTATCTGGAAAACGAGCGTGAGTTCTCTACGTACAACTTTGAAATCGGCAACACCGATTTCCTGTTCCAGCTGTTCGATAATTGCGAAGCCGAAGCTCAGGCGTGCCTTGCCGCCAACCTTCCGCTTCCCGCGTACGACTGGGTTTTGAAGTGCAATCATGCGTTCAACCTGCTCGATGCTCGTGGCGTCATTTCCGCTACCGAGCGCATGGCATACATTCTGCGCGTCCGTTCCATGGTGAAGGATTGCTGCGCGTCGTACATGGAGCATGTGGTGGGTTCGGCTCCCCAGCTCGAGGAAGAGAAGGGGGAGTAGCATGTCGAATACGCATACGCTCGCATTTGAAATCGGCGTCGAGGAGATTCCCGCGTTCGATCTTGATTCCGCACGCAAGCAGCTCGAGAAGGCCGTTCCCGAGGCGTTTCAGGCTGCGCGCATTCCATTCCAGCAGTTCGATATCTACACGAGCCCCCGTCGCATCATCGTGATGGGCTACGGGCTGCCGGAGGCAACTGAGGCGCTGCGCGAGGAATATCGTGGTCCTGCGGCCAAGATCGCGTTCGATGCCGAAGGTAATCCCACGAAGGCTGCCATTGGCTTTGCCCGTGGCAAGGGCCTTACGCCCGACGACTTGGAGCGTCGCGACGAGGGCGGCGTCGAGTATGTGTACGCCACGAAGGAAATCCCCGCTACGCCCATTATCAGCCTGCTTCCCGGCATTTTGTCGGAATTCATCACCATGCTGAAGTGGCCCCGCAGCTGCCGCTGGGCTGCATACCGCGATTACTTCGTGCGCCCGGTTCGCTGGATTTGCGCAATGCTCGACGACCAGGTTATTCCCGTTACGTTTGCGGGTGCCGTTTCCGGTAACACCACCATGGGCCATCGCGTGCTTGCTCCTGGCGAGCATGTGGTCGACACGGCCGAGCGCCTCATTGACGTCGTTCGCTCTGCCTACGTTGTGCCTTCCCAGGCCGAGCGTGAGCAGATCATTCGCGAGGGCGTTGCCGCCATCGAAGCCGAAACGGGCTGCAAGGCCGAGCTGCCTGCGAAGACGCTGCTCGAGGTCGTGAACCTCTCCGAGTATCCCACGCCTTTGCGTGCCACGTTCGACGAGGAATTCCTGCAGGTGCCGGAAGAGATCATCGTCGACGCCATGCTCATGCACCAGCGCTACTTCCCGCTGTACAACGCTCAGGGCAAGCTTACCAACGACTTCATCATCGTCTCCAATGGCGACCCTGCTTGCAATGCCACCATCGTCGATGGCAACGAGCGCGTAGTGCGTGCCCGCCTTTCCGATGCGAAGTTCTTCTACGAGGAGGACCTGAAGAACCCTCTCGAGTCCTATGTCGAGAAGCTCGACGCCGTCGTGTTCCAGGAATCGCTGGGCACGGTGCGCGCCAAGGCCCAGCGTCTGGCTGCTTTGGCTGGCCATTTGGCCGACGATGCGAAGCTTTCCGAGCAGGACGCCGCCGATCTGAAGCGCGCTGCATACCTGTGCAAGGCCGACCTCGTAACCAATGCGGTTATCGAGTTCACCAGCGTGCAGGGCGTCATGGGCAGCTACTATGCCTTGGCTTCCGGCGAAACGCCGCAGGTTGCGCAGGCCATTGGCCAGCACTACCAGCCTCGTTTCGCGGGCGATGCCGCTCCCGATACCGTGGTGGGCAAGCTCGTTGCGTTCGCCGATAAGCTCGACACCATCTGCGGCCTGTTCGCCGTCGACCAGGGTCCCACGGGCTCTTCCGACCCGTTCGCGCTGCGTCGTAGCGCCATCGGCATCGTTGGCATGCTCGAGGCCGGGCTTCCTGTGTCCCTCGATGCCGCCATCGATTTTTCGCTTGACGAGTTCGATCGTCAGGGCGTCACGTTCGACCGAAATGCCGTGCGTGCTGCCGTGGTCGACTTCTTCGTTACGCGCACCAAGGTCATCCTGCGTGACGGCGGCGCTTCTGCCGACGCAGTCGATGCCGTGCTTGCCGCGGGCGTAACCGAACCCGCCATTATCATCAAGCGTACCCGCGCGTTGGAAGAGGCTCGCGCCGGTATGCCCGAGGTCATGGCCGACCTGGCAATCGCGTACGACAGGGCGAATAACCTGCGCGATGAGTCTCTGGGCATCGAAGTCGACGCAACGCTCTTCCAGGGCGAGGAATCCGAGCTCGACTTTGCAATCGATGCAGTCTCCGCTGCGGTTCCCGGCTTGCTTGTTGCGGGCGATTACGAGGCGGCGCTCAAGCAGCTCGCTTCGTTGCGCGGGCCCATCGATGCGTTCTTCGAGGCCGTCATGGTCATGGCCGAAGACGAGGCGCTGCGTAGCAATCGTTTGCGGTTGCTCAACAAGTTCGTCTCGGCGTTTTCGGGCGTTGCTGATTTCGGTAAGCTGGCAAAGGCGGCACGCTAAGCACGTTGTGTATTGTTTGTTCGACGCGCCCGCATAGGGCGCGTCTTTTTTATGCGGAGGCATGTATATGGAGACCATTCAATATGGCGCGGAAACGTCTTCCATTCCCACCATCCACGTTATTAGCGACTCAGTGGGAACTACCGCGTCGGCCATAGCACGTGCTGCGGCTGCCCAGTTCGGTGAAACGGAGCCGCGCGTTGAGCTGCTTCCCAACGTGCGTTCGTTCGAGGAGGTGCGCGATTACCTGCTCGCCCATGCCGAGTACCATCGCGAGTTGTATGGCAAGCCCGACATGATCGTGCTGTACACCATCATCGACGCCCAGGTGAACGAGAAGCTGCGTGCGTTCTTCGCCGAGTATCCCCAGTTTGCCGCAGTGGACCTCATGACCGATGCCGTTGCCTCCATCAAGCGGGTAAGCGGCATGGAGCCCATCCTGCAGCCTGGCGAGTTGCATGCCACCGACGAGCGCTATTTCAACCGCATCGAAGCCATGGAATTCACCATCGAGCACGACGATGGCCGCAATCCGCAGGATCTTACCAAGGCGGACATCGTGTTGCTGGGCGTTTCGCGCTGCGGCAAGACGCCCATTTCCATCTACCTTTCCCAAGAGGGGTATCGCGTGAGCAATGTGCCGCTCGACCTGCAGAGCACGCCTCCGCGTCAGCTGTATGACGTCGATCCTTCACGGCTTTTTGGCCTCATGACCACGTCCGACGTGCTCGTCGACATTCGACGCAAGCGCCTGGGCCGCGCCCTTTCGGTGGCATCGTCCTACGCCGAACCCGAACAGGTTGTGGCCGATCTGGATGAGGCGCGGGCTCTCATGCGGCGCCTTGGCTGCATCGTCATTCACACCGAGCATCGGGCTGTGGAGGAAACGGCGCAGGAGATTCTGCGCTTCTACGAGATGAGGCATCCGCGCAGCATTCCGCGCCCGCGCTAGCGCGTTCCGGCGTGGCGTTTTGCCATGTGAGCACAGTGCCGCTTAGCGTTGTCATTGTACGCATTTTGTCATAAAGCCTATTCGCCGTTTGCATTGCGCTATTATTAGCGTGCTCTCTCGCGATTTCGGAGTTACACGCGGGGGAGAGACTTTTAGAACGTCGCGAATAAGGAGTAAAAGTGACCGAAGAAGTGAAGCGCGTCTATGCATTCGGCAAGGATGCTGACGGCAAGAATGTAACCGAGGGTAATACGAACATGAAGCCGCAGCTGGGCGGCAAGGGCGCTAACCTCGCCGAGATGGCCAACATTGGCCTTCCGGTTCCTCCCGGCTTCACCATCACCTGCCAGACCTGCATGGAGTATTCCAACGCTGGCAACGTATGGCCCGAGGGCGCGCTTGACACCATCCGCCAGTACCGCGAAGACCTTGAGCAGCGCGTGGGCAAGAAGATTGGCGATCCGAAGGACCCGCTGCTCGTTTCCGTCCGTTCCGGCGCTCCCATTTCCATGCCCGGTATGATGGATACCGTACTCAACCTTGGTCTGAATGACGAGTCCATCAACGGCCTCATCGAGCAGACGGAGAACCCCCGCTTCGCGTGGGACTCCTACCGCCGCTTCATCCAGATGTTCAGCAACGTGGTTATGGGCCTCGATGGCGATCTGTTCGAGAACGCCATCACCATCAAGAAGAACGAGCGCGGCGTCAAGAGCGACACCGAGCTTACCGCGGAAGACCTGCAGGAACTCGTAGCCGAGTTCAAGCGCATCTTCAGCGAGAACGTCGACCTGGCCGCCTATCCCGACCTCGCTCAGGATGGCGTTGCCGTATTCCCGCAGGATCCCATGGCTCAGCTGAAGCTGGCCATCGAAGCCGTTTTCGGCAGCTGGGATAACCCCCGCGCAGTTCTGTATCGCAAGCAGAACAAGATCGACGACAACATGGGCACCGCCGTCAACGTGCAGTGCATGGTCTTCGGCAACAAGGGCGCTACGTCCGCTACGGGCGTTGCCTTCACGCGTAACGCTGCCAATGGCGCCAAGGAATACTATGGCGACTACCTGGTAAACGCTCAGGGCGAAGACGTTGTTGCCGGTATCCGCAACACCAGCCCCATCTCCGAGCTCAAGCATACGCCGGGCCTGGAAGAGGCTGGCAAGGAGCTCGAAGACGTGTTCGTGCTGCTGGAGAACCACTTCCGCGACATGATGGACATCGAGTTCACCATCGAGCAGGGCAAGCTTTACATGCTCCAGACGCGCGTGGGCAAGCGTACCGCTGCCGCCGCCCTCCATATTGCTATCGACATGGAGAAGGAAGGCCTCATCACGAAGGAAGAGGCTGTTTCCCGCGTCGAGCCCGAACAGCTCGACCAGCTGCTGCATCCCCAGTTCGATAAGAACGCCACCTATGACGTACTGGCCACTGGCCTGAACGCCAGCCCTGGCGCTGCTGTGGGCGAAGTTGTGTTCAGCAGCGAAGATGCCGTGCGCGTGGCCGAAGAGGGCCGCAAGTGCGTGCTGGTTCGCTGGGAGACCAACCCCGACGACCTCGCTGGCATGATTGCCGCCGAGGGCATTCTTACCAGCCATGGTGGCAAGACGAGCCACGCTGCCGTTATCGCTCGTGGCATGGGCGCTCCTTGCGTCTGCGGTGTCGACGCTCTGAAGATCGACGCCGAGAAGAAGGAAATCGTTGTTTCCGGCACCGACGTCGTGCTGCATGAGGGCGACATGATCTCCATCGACGGTACCACTGGTATCGTGGTCAAGGGCGCCGTCGACCTGGTTATGCCCGAACTCACCGGCGACCTCGACACCATCCTGGAATGGGCTGACGAAATCCGCGAGCTGGGTGTTCGCGCCAACGCCGACAACCCCGAAGATGCCGAGCTGTCCCGTAAGTTTGGCGCCGAGGGCATTGGCCTGTGCCGTACCGAGCACATGTTCCTGGGCGACCGCAAGCAGATCATCCAGAAGTTCATCCTCGACGAGAACGAGGATGTGCGTGCCGAATGCGTCAAGCAGCTCGGCGAACTGCAGACCGGTGACTTCCTGGGCATGTTCCGCGCCATGGACGGCCTGCCCGTCATCGTGCGTCTGCTCGATCCGCCGCTGCACGAGTTCCTGGAAAGCCCCCGCGCGCTCGATGTCGCCATCGCTCGCATGGAGGAGAAGGGTGCCAGCGCCGACGAAATCGCCGCTAAGCGTAACCTCATGGCTCAGATCGACGGTTGGGCCGAAGCCAACCCCATGCTGGGTCTGCGCGGCTGCCGTCTGTCCATCCTCTTCCCGCAGCTTCCCGAAATGCAGGTTCGTGCCATCGCTACGGCTGCTGCCCGCCTGAAGAAGGAAGGCCTGAACCCCCAGCCCGAAATCATGATCCCGCTGGTTGCCTTCGAGAGCGAAATCGAAACGCTCCGCGAGAAGGCCGAGGGCTTCGTGGCCGCCGTTGCCGCCGAAGAGGGCGTTGAACTCGACATCAAGATCGGTACCATGATCGAGCTGCCTCGCGCTGCCGTCATCGCCGACAAGATCGCCAAGCACGCAGACTTCTTCAGCTTCGGCACGAACGACCTCACGCAGACGACGCTCGGCTTCAGCCGCGACGATGCCGAGGCCAAGTTCCTGCCCGCGTACATGGAGCAGCACCTGCTCAAGCGCAACCCCTTCGCTACGCTCGACGACGGCGTTGCCGAACTGGTGAAGATGGGCTGCGAGAAGGGCCGTTCCACGAACCCCGCGCTCAAGCTCGGCGTTTGCGGCGAGCATGGTGGCGATCCCGAGTCCATCATGAAGTTCGCGAAGATCGGTCCCGACTACGTGTCCTGCTCGCCTTACCGCGTGCCGGTCGCCCGTCTGGCTGCCGCTCAGGCCGCTCTCGCGAAATAACAGGCTTCTCGCTCTAGAGCGATAAACCAAAAACGTACGTACTGGCCTCCTGCTTCTTTCAGCGGGAGGCCAGTACTGCTATTCTGTTCAGTAATGTGTTCAATAATGTAGGGAGCTGGAGTTCTCTTTCGCCAGGTTTTCCGCTGCGCGGTGGCCCCGGCGAGGGAGCACGGAAAGGAGGGATGCATGGACATGGATTCTCTTGTTACCCTTACGGGTGACATCGATACGTTCATGTATACGTACATTCTCATCATCATGTTGGTTGTTTCGGGCATCCTCTTCACCATACGCACGAAGGGCGTGCAGATTCGCCTCTTCAAGGACATGGTGAAATCCATCACCGAGCAGAAGTACAACGAGGGCAAAGCTACGGCATCTTCGTTCCAGGCGCTCATGATCTCCACCGCGAGCCGCGTGGGTACGGGAAACATTGCCGGCGTTTCCACGGCAATCGCCTTCGGCGGCCCGGGTGCGCTCATGTGGATGTGGATCATGGCCACGGTCGGCGCAGCCTCTGCCTTCGTGGAGTCCACGCTTGCCCAGGTTTGGAAGGTCAAGAACGAAGACGGTTCGTTCCGTGGCGATCCGGCGTACTACATTCAGCAGGGCTTGGGAAAGCGCTGGCTGGGCATTGTTTTTGCCGTCACGCTCATCCTGTGCTTCGCCTTTGGCTTCAATGCGCTGCAGGCATACAACGCCTCCAGTACGCTCGAGGTGTACATGCCCGATTACTTCAGCAGCAACGTTGTTATCTGGGTCGCCCTTCTCATTGCGGCCTTCATGGCGATCTGCATTTTCGGCGGCGGACAGCGCGTGAGCTTCCTCACGAGCATCATCGTGCCCATCATGGCTGTTTCCTACCTTCTTATCGCCCTTGCCGTTACGTTCATGCATGCTGGTGACATTCCTGCGGTGTTTGGCCTCATTTGCTCTTCCGCGTTCGACTTCCGTTCCTTCGCGGGTGGCTTTGCGGGTTCCGTAGTGTCGTGGGGCATCAAGCGTGGCCTGTACAGCAACGAAGCTGGCATGGGTTCCGCTCCGAATGCCGCAGCTGCCGCGTCGGTTTCTCACCCCGTCAAGCAGGGTCTCGTTCAGACGTTCTCGGTGTTCATCGACACCATGATCATCTGCACCTGCACGGGCATGATGATTCTCGTGTTCTACGTGGGTGGCGGCTTGGAAACCGTCGTCGACCCGGTTACCAACATCACGTCGTTCGTGAACCCCAATACGGGCGCCGTGCTCACGGGCATGCCGCTCGTTCAGGAAGCGCTTCGCTATTCGTTGGGCGATTTCGGCGTGAACTTCATCACGTTCAGCATCTTCCTGTTCGCGTTCTCCAGCTTGCTCGGCAATTACTATTACGCCGAAAGCAACATCCGTTTCATCAGCCAGAACAAGTGGGGCATGCTCATCTTCCGCGTGTTCTGCGTTGCTGCTGTGTTCTGGGGCGCTCAGGCTGGTTTCGACCTGGTATGGAACGCTGCCGATATCTTCATGGGCTTCCAGGCGTTCGTGAACCTGCTTGCGCTGTTCTTCCTGGGAGGCTGGGCTATTAAGGCTCTCAATGATTACGAGTCCCAGAAGAAGCAGGGTCTCGATCCGGTGTTCCTGGCTTCCAGCATCCCTGGGCTTCCCGCGACGGAATGCTGGCATGAAACGCGTGACGAATTGGCCGAAGATGCCAAGCGCGGCGACCTTTCCGAGAATGCCAAGATGAGGCATCAGGTTGAGGAGATGCTCAACTAGCCAATATAGTGGGCATATAAAGCGATGCGCCAGGTGGGGAGGAGGACCCAACCTGGCGCATCTTGTTTGAGGCGGTATGTTTTCGACTAGTCGAACTTGCCTGCCGCAAGGTCGCGACCGAGCAGATAGCCGAAGGTCAGGCAGTTGATGCCGTAGCTATTGCCGGGAACCGCGAAGTTGTAGGTGTTGGCGTACATGTCGCCGATCATGGCGCCTACGTTGAACAGGCCGGGGATGGGCTTGTCGTTTTCGTCGCAGACTTCCATGTTGACGCTCGTACGCAGGCCGCCCATGACGGTCATGAACATGGCGTAGTTCTGCGCAGCGTAGAACGGGCCGGCTTCGTCGATCTTCACCAGGAAGTCGGGGTTCTTGTGGAAGTCCTCGTCGACACCCTTGTCGCACAGCTCGTTGTAGCGCTTCACGACTGCCTTCAGCTTGGTGGCGTCGAGATCGAGCTGCTTTGCCAAGTCGTCGAGCGTGTCGGCCTTGAAGTACTTGCCCGTGGAAACGCCTTCGTCCCACATCTTCACCAGTTCTTCGGGCGTGAGAGAGGGGAGCGTGTAGTCCATGCCAAACGTGTACCAGTCATGCCCCTTATCCTTGATGGCCTGAGGATAATTGGCCGTCCAGATGCCGTAGGCAATGTTGCGGGGCTGCGACAGCAGGTGGTTGGAGCTGTAGGGTGCGGAGATGTCCTCGCGCTGGTAGCGCTCGGTGTTCATGTTCACGTTCAGGCCCATGTGGAAGCCGCACGGTTCGTGGCTGCCGCCCCAGGCGCCCTGCATCATGGGAGCGTTGGGGTATGCGTGCTGCCATGCAGCGCCAATCCACAGGCCCATCTTCTGACCGTCGCCGCCATAGATGCCGGTGAGGTTGAAGCTCGTGTTGTAGTCGATTTCACCCTGCTCGTAGCCGACCAGGGGAAGAACCTGCGGGCAGTAGGCGGCGAGCATTTCCTTGTTGCTCGAGAAGTCGCCCGTGGCCAGTACGACGGCCTTCTTGGCTACGAACTTCACGTAGCTGCCGTCGCTCATCTTCGATGCCACGACGCCGGTTACGCGGCCCGTGTTGTTGTCCTCGCGGATGAGCTGTTCGGCCTTCGTGTCGTAGATGATCTGCACGCCGTATTCCTTGGCCTTCGCCTCCAGGGCTTCGACGGCGCCTTGCTGGCCCGTGGAGACCATGGCGGAGTTGCCCAGCGTGGAGAACGCATGCGCATAGTTCGGGCCCAGGTCGAAGGAGTTGTCGCGCTCCATGATGACGTCCAGGCCAGCGGCACGAGCGATGTCGATCATCCAGTTCATGGCCTCTTCGGAGTTGTTGTAGCCGCGCATCCACTTGGTCTGGTCGATGGCGAACGAGGCGGCGCGCATCTCATGGTAGAAGTAGGGCACGGGGTCGAACGGGGTGATGCCCAGTTCCTCCATGACCTTCGAGTTGCGGGCGAAGTTGGAACCGCCGCGCGAAATGGGCGCGCTGGCAGCCGAGAACAGGGTGACGCTTGCGCCCTTTTCAGCTGCGGATACGGCGGTGGTGAAGCCGGACATGCCGCCACCGACGATGATGATGTCGTCTTCGATGGTTTCGGTGATAGCGCTATCGGCGATGGGGTCGGGTGCCACCATGAACGACCACTTCGGCATGCTGCCATCAAGCTTCAGCACTGCATCGCTCGATGCGACCTCGCCTGCGGTCGTCGTGGCCTCGGTCTTCTTCGAGCCTGAAGGCGATGCGCAGCCAGCAAGTCCGGCTGCTGCGGCGCCGGCGGCGCCCAAAGCCCCCATCTTGAAGAATGAACGACGTGAAAAATCCCTTGGCTCTGCCATATTCCCTCCTAATGTTGAATGTGTGTGCCAGGGCCCGTCCCTCTACGGGCATAATCAGTGTATTCGTGCCAGGTCACGTTCCTACGCAGCTAAGTTTTGCCGTTTAGCAACTTCATTTCGCTTGATGTTCGGTTTTGCTTCTAGTTGTTGTGCAAATGAACTATGATGGGGGCGTTGCAGCTGTCCGAGGAGGGATATCTATGGATATACGGCAGTTGGAATACTATTCCACTTTGGTGAGAAAAGGGAGTTTCACCAGGGCAGCCGATGAGTTGTTCGTCACTCGTCAGGCGCTCAGCAAAGCCGTGAAAAATCTTGAGCACGAATTGGGAGACAGGCTCGTAATCGTGCGCAATGGCCGCGTGCAGCCTACCGAGGTAGGCTCGAATCTGTATGCCGAAGCTGCGCCCGTCATCGATTCCTATCGCAAGCTCGAGTGTCGTTTTGTCCCTCATACCGATTCGCGTCCGCGTGTCACGCCGCTTTCCATTGCATTGGGGCATGGATCGCTCTTTTCCCTGCCTGATGGCTACTTTGAGCTGTTTCGCTCTAGTCATCCGAACGTGCGTCTTTCAGTCGAGGAGATGCCCACCGAAAGCGTTCTTGATGCGGTGCTTGATTCTGAGGCAGATATCGGAATCGTGGGTTCCACGCCCGACTATCTTAGCGGGTTCGAATATAAGTTGCTCGTAAAGACGGGGCTGTTCTTGAGCGTCCCTCGCGATAACGAGCTTGCCCGGAAGGAGCGCTTGACCATTCAGGATGTGGATGGCCAGCCTTTCGTTACCTTTGGCAAGCGCAATCACTTGCATCGCTTTTTTTCCGAGGAATGCAAGGGCGCTGGCGTGTATCCCGACATTTTGCTCACTACTTCCGATTCCGAAATGCTGATTCAATCGGCCCAATCGAGCGAGGCGCTGTATTTTTGCTTTGCCGAGGTTGCCGATATTCAGGCGGAGTACGGTCGCGTTGTCCGTCCGCTCGACACTCCGTCGCGTTCGTCCTTTGGCACCTACGCCATCATCCGCAAGGAATTGCCCGCGGCTTCGTCGGCGAAGCTGTTTTGGGACTGGGCTGAGTAGCTGCATCCTCCTGCGCGCCTTATATTCCTTGCTGGAACCCTTCCATCCCGGGCGCCCAGCCGCGTTCGCCCCTCGGGCACCGCTCCGCTGCTCGCGTGGTTTCGGCCCCGCACGGGCCGAAACCTACGCTCGTGCGCTGCGCTGCTTCATGCTTTTACTTGCGCTGCCGTAACCCCTGGAGGCGTTTGCGGAAACTTCGTTTCCGCTCCGCCTCCAGGGGTTCCGATATGCAGCGCTATTTGAATGCTTTCAGAGTGCCCCGAGAGGCGAACGCGGCTGGACGCCAACAACGCGGAGTCGCCCAGCGGAAATTGCGGGCGCGCTGTCGGCTGAGAGGCCTACTGTAAACCTTTCTTGGGGGGTCTTCTTGGGGCCTCCGTTCGCCTTTGGCGAACGATTGGCCCCTGCAAGCGAGTGGGCTCGTGAGTGGGCGTGACGAGCCGTCGCGGTTGGCGAAATTGACTCGGGGTGCTGTACCCTTTCTCCATTGCAATTGGAGAAAGTGGATTAGATGCCCCCTTCACGAAACTGCATCTCTCCTGACAAAATTTTGAGATATAGAGACATGACGCGATTCGTCGCATTCTAAAATGCCTGGTCAAAGATTATCGTGTATTTCGAGCTGCAGTCTTCTGGAAGCGTTTGGTGGCGTTTTCCCTGCAATTGATTCCCTGGGCGAGCTCGAAATGGTTCTATATCTCGAAAAACTGTCAATCGACGGCCGTTTTCGTGAAATGCGTCCGCTTAACGCGTTTCCACCCCAATGAGTTCGATTCTCCGTAACGATGCGCGCAAAAGGAAAAGGCTGGCAGCGGGTGCTACCAGCCTATTGTCTGTGGTGGAGGCGCGGAGAATCCCGCGTTCGCCTTCGGCAAACGCTCAACCCCTCCCTCGTAGGCTCGGTCGGGCGAAACGCTACGGACGCCCCACTGGGGCGTCCGCTTGACGCGTTTCCACCCCAATGAGTTCGATTCTCCGCGTATGCAGCTCCCGAAAATGGAAAAGGCTGGCAGCGGGTGCTACCAGCCTATTGTCTGTGGTGGAGGCGCGGAGAATCGAACTCCGGTCCATACTAGACAGTTCCCAGGACGCTACAAGCTTAGTCGGCGAAAAGTGTTCAGCGAAGGTGCGCTCGTCGACGAACAATGCCTTCGCCTAATCGGTTCGATCTTTATCGTGCGCCATACCGATTACGTGCGCGGATGCATCCCTCTAATGTGACATCGCGGCTGGGCCGAGGGAAGTGCCCAACGTTGACGCGCTGCTATAAATTAAGCAGCGAGGGCGTACTGCCCAGAGAAAGATTTGTTGTCAATTAAATTTGACGGTACCCCTGTTTAGCGTGGCGAGGAGACCACGGCTTGCTTCCCGGTTCGAGCCTACCATGTCGAAACCAGTCGCCCCCGAAATTGGGTGGACACTCATTCTACGCGCTGGCGCATTGCCAATCAAGCTTGTATACCGTGTGCAACGTAAGGCACACAGGCTGCGGGTGCGTCTGCTCCGCGTATACTTTTATCCACTAACGTGAGGAGTACGATATGAAGCAAGTCATTATCGCCAGTAATAATGCCCATAAGGTTCAGGAGATTGAAACTGCACTCGACTTCGAAGGGTGGGAATTCAAGACGTTGCGTCAGGCGGGGCTCGATTCCGATCCCGAAGAGGATGCTGATACGTTCCTGGGTAACGCTCGCATCAAGGCGCGTGCTGCCCACGAGCTGTCTGGTTCAGCTGTTCTTGCTGATGACTCTGGCTTGGAAGTGGATGCCCTCGATGGGGCGCCGGGCGTCTATTCTTCGCGCTATGCGGGCGAGCATGGCGACGATGCCGCGAACAACGCCAAGCTCTTGAGGGAGCTCGCCAACGTTCCCGATGAAAAGCGGACGGCCCGATTCGTCTGCACGCTGGTCTTTATCGATGAAGATGGCACTGAGCTTACGGCTCGTGGCACTATCGAGGGAAAGATCGGATACGAGGAGCGTGGTAATGAGGGCTTTGGCTACGACCCGCTGTTCGTGCCCGACGAGTTTGGTGGCGAGCTGACGCTTGCCCAGGTATCGCAGGCCCAGAAAAACAGCGTGTCACACCGTGGAAACGCCCTTCGTGCATTGCGGAAGAATATTTCTGAAACATTGAAATAGTCTGATATAATGACCAAGCTGCAAAGGCGGGACGTGGCGCAGTTCGGTAGCGCGCCTGCTTTGGGAGCAGGATGTCGCAGGTTCAAATCCTGTCGTCCCGACCAGCAGTCCTTGCATATGCGGGTGTGGTTCAATGGTAGAACTTCAGCCTTCCAAGCTGATAACGCGGGTTCGATTCCCGTCACCCGCTCCAATTCGATTACAGAAACGCTCACCACACGGTGGGCGTTTTCCTTTCCGCCTGGCACTAGGGAATCGAACCGATGAGGTGGAATTCCGTTAAGCAAACGCGCCAGTGGCGCGTTTGTAGGAATTCGCCCGACCGAGCCTGCGAGGGAGGGGTCGGGGTTCGCGAAGCGAACGCCGGAGCCCGTCACCCGCTCCAATTCGCTTACAGCAACGCTCACCACACGGTGGGCGTTTTCCTTTCCACCTGGCACTAGGGAATCGAACCGATGAGGTGGAAACGCTTTAAGCGGATTCCAAATCCCCTCACTCGTCATAGCGGGCGAGCGAAGCGATGCCCGCCCGATCGCTTATGGGTCCGCCCGTTCGCCAAAGGCGAACGCAGGACGGGGACGCAAACCCCCGCCTGCTCGCGGGGGCCAATCGTTCGCCACAGGCGAACGGAGGCCCCAGATGAAATCCCCAAGAAAGGTTTAAAGTAGGCCTCTCAGCCGATTGAGCGCTCCGAGTGTCGTCGATTGCCGCGATCCTTCGTTGCTGGCGCCCGGCCGCGTTCGCCCCTCGGGGCACTGTGAAAGCAAACAAAAACGCGCTGTACCCGGGGTTGCCGCGGAGAGCGGGAGGCGAAGCCTCGCGCAAATCCGCGGGCAACCCCGGGCAGCGCGCAGTAAAAGCATGAACCAGCGAGCGCACGAGCGGCCCCGTCGATTTCTGCCGGCGGGAACGGAGGCGCAGCCGAACGTTCCCGTCTGGGAAACCAACCACGGGGCCGCGAGCAGCGGAGCGGGTGCCCCAAGGGGCGAACGCGGCCGGGCGCCCGGGACGGACTCACGCAGCAAGTGGCAAAACGGGGCGCTCAAGAGGATGTAGCTATGTGTTCAGGATGTGGGCGAGGGGCGCGATTCTGTGTAGACGGTGTGCGCTCAAGCACTGCGCACTGTAATGCGCATTTAGCTGAACTGGGGAAATGTCACTAACTGACGGATTTGTAAGGTTTAAGGCTGGAATTGTTCCTATAATTAGCACGTTTAAGTAGAAAGCCAAAAGGAGGGTACGTGTTAGACGAGTTGTTCTCGCAGCTATCGTTCGTCGATATCTTCAACTTCTGCGTTTTTATCACGTTCACTGTTTGCTACGCCTATCAGCTGTATTACGTGCTTGTCACGCTTACGCGCAAGCCGCCGGCGCATGTAGCGAAGAAGAATCACAAATATGCCGTGCTCGTCTCGGCGCGCAACGAGGCCACGGTCATCGCCGACCTCATTCACAGCATTCGCGTTCAGAATTATCCGCAGGAGCTAATTGACGTGTTCGTCATTGCCGATAATTGCACCGACAACACGGCGGAAATTGCACGTACGGCGGGCGCTCACGTGTTCGAGCGCGAAAACACCGAGCAGCGTGGCAAGGGCTATGCCCTGGATTATGGCTACAAGAACATCCAGCGCTATTACGGCGATGCTGGTTATGAAGCGTATTTCGTGTTCGACGCCGACAACGTGCTGGACGTTAACTACTTCCGCGAGATGAACAACACGTTCGACTCGGGTGCCATCGCCTCCACGAGCTACCGCAACTCCAAGAACTTCGATAGCAACTGGATTTCCGCTGGCTATGGCGTGTGGTTCCTGCGCGAGGCGAAGTACCTGAACCAGAGCCGTCTGACGCTGAACACCAGCTGCGCGGTTTCCGGTACGGGCTTCTTCATTGCCGCCGAAGTGCTTGCGAAGTCCGATGGCTGGAAGTGGCACCTTCTTACCGAGGATATCGAGTTCTCCACGAGCACGATCTGCGAGGGCGGGCGCATCGCCTATTGCCCCACGGCCGTTCTCTACGACGAGCAGCCCATTACCTTCCGCGATTCCTGGCGTCAACGCGAGCGTTGGGCCAAGGGCTTCTACCAGGTGTTTGGCCACTATGGTCTCCGCTTGGTGAAGGGCATGTTCACGAATCCCCATGGTCGTAGGTTCGCATGCTACGACATGCTCATGACCATTGCTCCGGGCATGCTGCTCACGCTCGTCACCATCACGTTCAACGCCATCATCATCGGCCTTTCCGTTGCGGGCGTTATGTCTACGGGCCAGATGGTTGCTACCAGCGCGTCCTCCATCATGTTCTGCATTCTGAACTACATGCTGTTCATGTTCCTGTTTGGCGTGCTCACCACGTTTACGGAATGGGATAACATCCACACGTCCTCGAAGAACAAGGTGAAGTACATGTTTACGTTCCCCTTGTTCATGATTACGTACATTCCCATTGCGATCGCCGCTCTGTTCATGAAGCCGGAATGGAAGCCCATCAAGCACAGCATCACGGTCAACGTGAGCGAATACGCTACGGTGCAGGGCAAGGAAAGCGAGAGCGTTCTTTCCCGTTAGTTCCTGGTAAATGTCGCTTTGCGAGGCTGTTGCGTGATGATTGCGCAACAGCCTCGCTATTTTTTCGCGATCATTTTTTCGTAGCGCTGTCGCTCCGTTCTTCCATGCTCGAAGGCATGACGCGTGGGAAGGAGCGACATGGAAACGGCTATGGCGAAGGTCGATGCGGGCGAACGCCCAGTTCCTCGGTGGCGAAGATACGCTCTTGCGGCAGCTGAGTGCCTTGCCGAGACGGTGTGGCCCACTCGATGCGTTATTTGCGAGCGGTTGGGTTCGGTGCTGTGCGAGCGATGTCGTCGCGCGCTTCCGTATATCGACCAATGGATGGCTTGTCCGCGGTGTGGCGCTCCCTATGGTATGCGGCAGTGCACCGAATGCAACCGTCTGAGCCTGCGCGATACGGGCTTCGACGATCCTCCGTTCGATGCGTGCGTGAGCGCCGCTTTCTTCTCTTCCGCGGTGGCACGTATCGTACGCACGCATAAGGATGGGGGAGAGCGTAGGCTGGCGCGCGATATGGCCTATGCCATGGCCTGCGCCATTCCGCCCGATTGAATGCGCGAAGGGGTATCGGTTGTTCCCATCCCCGCAACGCGCGAGGCGCAGCGATCGCGTGGGTTCGACCATGGCGCATCGCTGGCTCAGGCCGTAGCGGAGTACCTGCATGCACCCTGCGCACGTTTGCTAGAGCCGCCTTGCGCGAAGGACCAGCGAGAACTAACGCGTGGCGAGCGGTTTGCCAATATGGAAGCGGCCTTTTCCCTACAGGGCGTCGATTGCGACTTCCACATACGTAACGTCATCTTGGTGGATGACGTATTTACTACGGGAGCGACCTTGTTTGCCGCTGCTGCGACATTGCGAGCCGCAGGGGTAGAGCACGTGCGTTGCGCTACCTTTGCACGTGTGTATTGATATTACGCAAACTGGTTCGCCTATACGGCCATCTGATACAATATCTGGTGCTTTTACGGGCTGTAGTTGCGGAATGCACGTTGCATTCCTATTCCATGGCAGATGCGGTCAAAAGGATCCACGTAAGCGTGTGCCGCAAGGCACCGTGAGCATGGCGCATTCTAGATGTAAGACGCACCGTCCGTTTACCTTATGCGGCATACCGTCGCGCGGACGAGAGGGTGATGGTGAACAGCTCAGCTCCAGTGCGCGAGTGTGGGGGCAAAGACTAGGTCAGCCGTAACAGCATTACGTAGAACCGAAGCGGAAGGTTATGCTATGAAACGTAGGGTCTCGGTAGGTATCGCGTGCATGCTCGTGTGCGCCCTCTGCATGGTCCTTTGCGGATGCCAGAGTCAATCTTCTTACGAGCCCACCAAAAAGAGCGCAACCGTAACGGTTCCCACCATTGGCCAGGATGGCAAGCTCCGTGTTGGCGTGAATTCTTCCAACGCTCCGTTCTCCACGCAGGTTTCGGGCAAGCTCGTTGGCATCGACGTTGACATTGCTGCCGCTCTTGCCACCGAAATGGGCCTCGAGCTCGAACTCGTCGACGTGGGCAACGATGCCGAAGGCGCCCTGGAAGATGGTTCCGTCGACATCATCATGAACCAGGAAGCGGGCGACACTTCCAGCACGGCATGGCTTTCCGATGCCTATCTGCCCACGGCGGTTTCCGTGTTCTCCACGTCTTCTTCCTCTTCGCTTCCTTCCGAGGATTCCAAGCCCACCATCGAAGCGCAGTCGTCTTCCATGAGCGCATGGGAAGTTGCCAATCAGTTCGGCGATACGTCCCTGTCTAGCGTGTCCGATTTGAAGACCGCGTTCTCCGATCTGTCTTCCGGCAAGACGACCTACGTTGCGGCCGATGCCGTCATTGGTTCGTACGTAGCGTACACGAGCAGCGTCGATGCGAAGATCGTAGGTGTGCTGCAGAAGGTTGGCGGTTATAGCATCGGCATCTCCACCTCCAATACTGAGCTGCAGAATGCTGTTGCCACTGCCCTGAAGACGATTTCCTCTAACGGCACCATTTCCGTGATCGAATCCAAGTGGCTGGGCACGTCGCTCGACCTTAGCAGCGTCGACCAGTCCGCCGCGGCTCGCAAGTCGTCTGGTTCCTCCAGCTCCTCTTCGACCACTTCTTCCACCGCTACGCAGGAAGATAAGTCTGCCGGCGATTCGGTGCAGGCCGACGACGCATCCTCTTCTCAGGAGGCAACTGACTCCGCTGCGTAATGCCTGCAATACGCATTTGTTGGCATTTCGTTACCAGATACACCACATGAAGTATTGACCCTACCTGTTTTCGTGCAGGTAGGGTCATTCTTGTTTGTTTTGCCCTCATCCGTCTGCAAGGGCTGTGCTATGGCGGGAAAGCCGTCTTACGGGGCTATAATCCTTGCTGTAAGGAGATGGATATGGAGGTCAAGCACGCATGAGTGATTCCCAGTACGTTGCCCGTCCGGCGTATTATCCCGTTTTCGTCGACCTAACCGACCGTCGTACGGTCGTCATTGGTGGCGGCAAGGTTGCCGAGCGAAAGGTCGAGACGCTCCTATCGTGCGGAGCTTCCGTCCGTGTTGTTTCGCCCTGCGTCACCGATGCCATCCAGGCTCGAGCCGACGCCGGTGAAATCGAACTTCATCTGCGTTGCTATGAGGAGGGCGACCTTGCGGGCGCGTGCATGGCGTATTGCGCCTGCGGGGTCCCTAGCGTCAACAGCCTCTGCCATGAAGAGGCGCGACGTGTCGGGTGCCTCATGAATGTGGTGGACGTTCCTTCCGAATGCGATTTCATTGTCCCTTCCATCGTTTCGCGTGGCCCGCTTACCATTGCCGTTTCCACGTCGGGCACCGCTCCCACCGAAGCCAAGTCTATTCGCCGCTCCCTCGAGCAGCAGTTCGACGATAGCTGGGCGGACTACTTGGAGCTCATGGGGCAGGTTCGCTTGCTCGTGAAGGAGCGCATCGAGGGCTCCGATGAGACCCGTCGTCCGTATTACGAGGCCGCAAGCGCCGCTGGTTGGCGCGAGCGCATTGCTTCGGGCGAAACCATCGAGCCCGAGGATGCCTATCGTCAGGCGTGCAGTATGGTGGAGGCTCGTTAATATGCAGTTGTACATGATGGGCCTCAGCTATAAGACGGCCGATGTCGATGTTCGCGAATCGGTTGCCATCAGCAGGCCCCACCTTGCGAGCGCCCTTTGCTCGCTAACCGCGTACGAAGGCGTGCGCGGCGCCGTGATTCTTTCCACGTGCAATCGCACCGAGATTTACGTTGACGCTCAGTCGCCCGATTTGGCTCGGGAGGGAATCCGCTCGTTCCTGCGTGAGTATCGCCAGGTTGATGTTGATGAGCTCGAGCCCCATCTCTATCGACGCGAGGGCTTCGAGGCGGTGCATCACCTGTTCAGCGTGGTTTCGTCGCTTGATTCCATGGTGCTGGGCGAGCAGCAGATCACCGGCCAGGTGAGGAATGCGTTTCGCCAGGCAATGCAAGCCGGAACGTGCACGATGGTGCTGGCGCGTATGTTCCGCCAGGCGCTTACCTGCGGAAAGCGCGTGCGTAACGAAACGGGCATCAGCGAAAGCCACGTTTCGGTTTCCACAGTTGCCATTGATGTCGCCCGTGCCGAGTTCGAGTCGTTCCACGATAAGACGGTACTCATCGTGGGGTCGGGCGAGATGAGCGAACTCGCTGCCCGCTACCTTCAGGAACAGGGCGTCAAATCCTTCATCGTGTCGAGCCGTACGTACGCCCATGCATGCACGCTTGCGCATGAGCTCTGTGGCACGGCCCGCCAGTTCGACGAACTCCCCGAGCTGCTTCGTCAGGCCGATATCGTCATTTCGTCTACCGCGGCACCACATTACATCCTGGTTCCTTCGCTTCTCGCGGGGTGCAAGGATCATGTGCTCATTCTCGACATCGCGCTGCCTCGTGACGTCGATCCTGCGTGTGGTGACATTCCGGGCGTTACGCTATACGACCTTGATGCTCTGGGCAAAATTATCGCGGGTAACCAGGAAAAGCGCCGTCAGGCCGCAGATGAGGCGAGGGCCATCGTCGAAGGCGAAACGCGCGCGTTCGTGGCCTGGGTTGGAGAGCATGCCGTAGTGCCCACTATCAAGAAGATGCGTAATGACGTCGAAGCCATTCGCGTGCACGAGGTTGAACATATGGTCAAGTGCCTCGATGCCAACCTTTCCGAAGAGGATATGCGCGTAGTCGAATGCGCTACGCGGGCCATCGTGAACAAGATCCTTCACGAGCCTACCGTGCGCATGAAGCAGAGCGCTTCGCATAATCGGGATTTCGAATGCGTCGAGGCGGTGCGTTACCTGTTCGGTTACAGCGATGGCATGGTCGAGCATGCGCGCTCCCTTGCCGAAGATGCCGAATCGGTGGGGGCGGGAGCTGCGGCTCCCCATGCCATGCCGCCGCATCCCATTCCGCATGCCCATTTTACGTTCGGGCCGAATGGGGTTCCCAATATGTCGGAAGCTGACATGAAGGCCATGTGCGAGGGCCTGTTCGCTTCTGCGGCAACGAACGAATAGTTTCGAAACAAGACGAGGAGGTACTTCTGTGGAGAAGCAGACGATTGTCCTGGGCAGTCGGGGCAGCAAGCTTGCTCTATGGCAGACGAATTACGTAAAGGGGCTTCTGGAGACGGCTGCTCCCGAATACGATTATTGCGTCGAAGTAGTTCACACGAAGGGCGACAAGATTCTCGATGTCGCGCTTTCCAAGATTGGCGATAAGGGCCTGTTCACGAAGGAGCTCGAGCATGCACTGCTCGACGGGTCGGTCGATCTGTGCGTGCACTCCATGAAGGACATGCCCACCGTATTGCCCGAAGGCCTTTCCATTCAGGGCGTCCCCGTACGTGCGAACGCAGCCGATGCGCTCGTCATGCGCGGAGGGGTTGGCTCGCTTCTCGAGCTCCCTGCAGGTGCGCGCGTTGCTACGGGCTCGCTGCGTCGAACCGCCCAGCTCAAGCGACTGCGCCCCGATATCGAGCCGTGCGAGATCCGCGGCAATATCGATTCCCGTATCCGCCGTATCGTCGAAGGCGAATTTGATGCGGGCGTCCTTGCCTGCGCGGGTATCGAACGTTTGGGCATTCCCAATGTGATTGCCCAGGTTATTTCCACTGCTGACATGATTCCCGCTGTGGGGCAGGGCGCCATTGCCATCGAGGTACGTTCGGACGACGAGCGCGTTGCCGCCCTGTGCGCTGCCATTACGCACGAGCCCACGATGAGGGCCGTTCGTGCGGAGCGTATTGTCTTGCGTGCGCTCGAGGGTGGCTGCCAGGTTCCCATGGGCGTTCACGCTCGCGACGTCGTGGATGAAACGGGCGATGTGCGCATGGTCATGGATGGCTTTGTGAGCTCGCTTGATGGCGTTCGCTTTGTGCGTGCCCATGGCGAATGCGTGCCGTCCGATTACGAGACGATGGCCCAGGGCATGGTCGACGACCTGCTTGCCGGTGGCGCGGGCCCCATTCTGAGCGAGCTGCGATGAGCATGGCGAACGAATCCCTGGTATATCTCATCGGCGCGGGTCCGGGCGATCCGGGGCTGCTTACGTGCAGGGCGCGCGAGGTTCTGCAGGCTGCCGATGTCGTTATCTACGATTACCTTGCGAGCGATGCTGTTATGCGCTTCGCTAATCGCCAGGCCAAGCGTATCTTCGTGGGTAAGAAGGGCTTTTCGGCCCATGTTACGCAGGAGGAGATCAACGCCTGCATCATCCAGGAAGCCAGCGCGCCCGGCTTGGTCATTGCCCGCCTGAAGGGTGGCGACCCGTTCGTCTTCGGCCGTGGTGGGGAAGAGGGCCTTGCGTTGCGCGAGGCAGGTATTCCCTTCAAGGTGGTTCCCGGCGTTACCGCCGGCGTTGCGGCACCAGCCTATGCGGGTATTCCCGTAACCCATCGCCGCGTTGCCACGTCGGTTACGCTGGTCACGGGCCATGAGACGCCTGATAAAAACGAATCGGGCATCAATTGGGAGTTTTTGGCAAAGGGCGGCGACACACTGTGCTTCTACATGGGCATTCGCGATTTGCCCACCATAGTGCGCAAGCTCATCGAGGGTGGCCGTGCCGCGAATACGCCCGTTGCGCTCGTTCGTTGGGGTACGACGCCGCGTCAGGAGACGCTTGTCGCGACACTGGAAACGGTGGTCGAGAGGGTGCGCGAAGCCCAGTTCAAGGCTCCCGCCATCATCGTTGTCGGCGACGTGGTTTCCCTCCGCGACGACCTTTCCTGGTTCGAGGATGCTCCGTTGTTTGGGAAGACGGTCGTTGTCACTCGTTCCCGCGAACAGGCTTCGGCTCTGTCGAGTCGTCTGAGCGTGCTGGGTGCCGACGTTGTGGAATTCCCCACGATCGAGATTGCTCCTCGCGCTATGGACGACGAGCTGACGTCGGCCATAGCCGACCTTTCCGCTGGCGCGTTTGATTGGGTTGTTTTCACCAGCGCGAATGGCGTTTCTTGCTTCTTCGATATGCTTTGCGCTCAGGGGTGCGACGCCCGTGTGTTTGCCGGCAGCAAGATTGCCGCCATCGGCCCTGCGACTGCCCAGGCGTTGGAGGCCCGCGGCCTGCATGCCGACCTCGTTCCTCCGCGCTTCGTAGCCGAGAGCGTTGTTGCATCGCTTTCGGAGGCTTGCGACCTGTCATCCGCGAGCATTCTTATTCCGCGCGCTTCCGCTGCGCGCGATGTCCTGCCCGCCTCGTTGAGCGAGGCTGGTGCAACGGTGCGCGTCGTGCCCGTGTACGACACCGTTATGCCGCACGACGAGGAGGCGGGCGACTTGGTCGAACGCCTGCGCTCGGGAGAAGTGAGTGCCGTTACGTTCACGAGTTCGTCCACCGCACGCAATTTTGCGTCTATGGTGCGCGATGCGTGCGAGCCGGGCGAGTGGCCCGCTTTGCTTTCTGGCGTGCAGCTTGCAAGCATTGGCCCCATTACGAGCAACACGATGCGCGAGGAAGGGATGGAGCCCACGTGCGAGGCTCCTACCTACACCATTCCCGCACTGGCACATTTGGTAGAAGACGTTCTGTCTAACGAGAAGGAGAACAACTAGTGATCGGCATTTCCAAACTCTACTGCGGTTCCGTTGAGCCCAGCGACGTTCTGCGTTACAAGCGTCAGTCGAAGGAGCTCCCGAGCGGCTTGCTTCAGTTCTCGAAGGACAAGAAGCCCGTCGTGGTGTGGAACTGCACCCGTACGTGCAACCTGAAGTGCGAGCATTGCTACGCGCAGTCCGATGGCCATCGTTACGACCAGCTTTCCACCGAAGAGGCCAAGGTCATGATCGACGATTTGGCTGCTTTCGGCGCTCCCGTCCTGCTGTTCAGCGGTGGCGAGCCCACGATGCGCCCCGATTTGCTCGAGCTCATGCACTATGCCAAGAGCAAGGGCATGCGCGTGGTCATTTCCACTAACGGCACGCTCATCACGCCCGAGCTGGCCAAGCAGTTCGCTGAGGTTGGCCTTTCCTACGTGGGCGTTTCCTTCGATGGCGACCCCGAGACCCACGACAAGTTCCGCGGCGTGCAAGGTTCGTTCGACCGCGCCCTGCAGGGTCTGAAGAACGCCCAGGCCGAGGGCATCAAGGTTGGCCTGCGCTTTACCATCAACAAGCACAACTGGCGCGAGATCAACGATATCTTCGACCTTATGCAGCGCGAGGGCATCAACCGTGCCTGCTTCTATCACCTGGTGTATTCGGGCCGCGGTAGCGAAATGATCGACGAGGACCTGAACCACGAGGAAACGCGTCAGGCCGTGCGCCTCATCATGGACCGTACGAAGCAGTGGTTCGACGAGGGTGGCACTCCCGAGATTCTCACCGTAGACAACCATGCCGACGCTCCGTTCGTATACATGGAGCTCCTGAAGGAAGACCCCGAGCGTGCCGAAAAGGTCATGCAGCTGCTTCAGTGGAACCAGGGCAACAGCTCGGGCAATGGCATTGGCTGCATTAGCTGGGATGGCGAAGTGTACGCCGACCAGTTCTGGCGTCACTACAGCTTCGGCAACGTGAAGGATCGTCCCTTCAGCGAGATCTGGAGCGACGTGAGCCGTACCGACGAGCGCAGCGAGCTCATGTTCCGCCTGAAGGACAAGCGCCCCTTTGTGAAGGGCCGTTGCGCTGACTGCCGTTGGCTCGACGTCTGCGGCGGCAACTTCCGCGTGCGCGCCGAAGCCGCAACGGGCGACCTGTGGGCTTCCGATCCCGCGTGCTACCTTACCGACGAGGAAATCGCCAAGCATCCCGACGACCCCGAGAAGCGCATCGTCGAAGCTCCCGCATACGAAGACTAGCAATTACGTTGAATGGACGGCGCGTCGCTGCGCCGTCCTCGAAGGAAGATGATAGACATGCAGTATGGATCGTTTCCCGCGTATCGTCCGCGTCGCATGCGTGACGGCGAGCTGGCCCGCACCATGATTCGCGAGACGGGCCTTTCCGCGGACGACTTCATCTATCCGCTGTTCGTGAAGCCCGGAACGGGTTGCAGGGACGAGATTCCCTCTATGCCCGGCGTGTACCAGGTTTCCCTGGATATGCTCATGGCTGAAGTGAACGAGTTGCTTGATCTGGGCGTTCATTACGTGCTTCTCTTTGGCATTCCGGCAAGCAAGGACGAGGTTGGCTCGTCGGCCTGGGATGAGCATGGCGTGGTGCAGGAGGCGTGTCGCATCATTCGCGCCGAGGCTCCTTCCATGTACATCATCTGCGATGTTTGCATGTGCGAGTACACGAGCCACGGGCATTGCGGCAAGCTCGATGAGGATGGCTACGTGAACAACGATGCCACGCTCGAGCTGCTTTCCAACGAGGCGGTGAGCATGGCTCGTGCTGGTGCGCATATGATTGCGCCGTCCGACATGATGGATGGTCGCGTGGGTGCTATCCGCGCTGCTCTCGACGAAGCCGGCTTCGAGCGCATTCCCATTCTCAGCTATTCGACGAAGTACGCCAGTGCGTTCTACGGGCCCTTCCGCGATGCGGCGGACAGCTCTCCGTCGTTTGGCGATAGGCGTGCGTACCAGATGGATCCCGCCAACGCCCAGGAGGGTGTCCGCGAGGCGTTTTACGACATCGCCGAGGGTGCCGATATGGTCATGGTGAAGCCTGCGCTTTCGTATCTGGATGTTCTGCGTCGCGTGAAGAGCGAAACGGGCTTTCCCACGGTTGCCTACAACGTGAGCGGCGAGTATTCGATGGTGAAGGCGGCTGCTGCGCAGGGGTGGATCGATGAGAAGCGCGTGGTGCTCGAACTGCTGATGAGCATGAAGCGCGCCGGCGCCGACATGATCATTACCTATCACGCCAAAGAAGCCGCGCGTTGGCTTTCCGAGTAGGGGATGCAATGACGAACGAACAACAGATGGAACTAACGCCTCTGCAGCGCATGGCTGCCGCCGCGCGCGACGAGGCCGCGGCTGCGGGCAAGCTCACGGGGAAGGCGAAGCCCCAGGGCGGGCATCCTTCGTGGGTTCCCAAGGTGGGTAAGCGTCCCGAATGGACGAAGAAGCTTGGGGGCAAGCCCAAGGGCGCATTGCATCCCGCGAGCGTTGCGGGTCGCGGCTATCGGCCTGGTGGCGGGGAAGCTGCGAAACAGTACAAGGAGCGCACGGGCATTCAGGCTCCGCGCATCATCGCGTGGGAGATTACCCGCAGTTGCAATCTATCGTGCGAACATTGCAGGGCCGCGGCGGAGTTTGGCTACTATCCGGGCGAGCTGTCGCTTGATGAGTGCAAGGCGGTCATCGACAATATCGCCAGCATCACGAACCCCATTCTCATCCTTACCGGCGGTGAGCCGTTCATGAGGCCCGACATCTGGGAGATCGTGGACTACGCGCGCGAGGCGGGCTGCATGCCCGTCATCGGCACGAATGGCACGACCATCACGCCGGAAATCGCGCAGAAGATGGCGGAGCATCACATTAGCCGCATTAGCATCTCGCTCGACTTTCCCGATGCCGAGCGCCATGATGCGTTCCGTGGGCAGCAGGGCAGCTTCGACGATGCCGTGCGCGGCATCAAGCTTGCCCAGGAACATGGCGTTGGCGTGCAGGTGAACACCACTGTTACGAAGAAGAACGCCGAATACCTTGAGGAAATGCACGACATGGTGCGTGGGTTGGACGCGGTAGCGTTCCACCCGTTCCTGCTTGTGCCTACGGGCCGTGGCGAGAGCCTGCGCGAGGTAGAGCTTACGCCGGAGGAGTACGAGGAAGTGCTTACCTGGGCGTATTACAAGCAGAAGACCTCTCCCTTGCACTTCAAGCCCACGGACGCGCCGCAGTACTACCGCATATCGCATCAGCGCCTGCGCGAGGAGGGTGACACCTCCACGGCGGAGGAATACGGCCTGAATGCCATGACGCGTGGCTGCCTGGGTGGCATCTCCTTCGTGTTCATCAGCCATGTCGGCGACGTGCAGCCGTGCGGGTACTTCGATATGCAATTGGGCAACGTTAAGGAGACGCCGTTCAGCGAGATTTGGACGAATTCCCCTGTCTTCAACGACCTGCGTGACTTCAGCAAGCTGAAGGGGAAGTGCGGCGCGTGCGAATATCGTGGCGTGTGCGGCGGATGCCGCGCTCGCGCCCTTTCCGCAACGGGTGACTACATGGAGGAAGAGCCGTATTGCAGCTACGTTCCTCGTTCCCTGCGTAAGGAAGGCCAAGACGACGGAACGCTCAAGATGCCGGCGTTCGCCCTGGGTGCACTGTGCCCCGACGCTGACGCTGCGTGCGAAGGAGACGGCGATGTCCGCTAGCGAAGAACTGAAGAATCGTCTGCTCGACATCATCCAGTCTGGCTTTCCCATTTGCTGTGATCCCTACGCCGAGCTTGCGTCGCAGTTGGATACGAGCGAGGCTGACGTGCTTGCGGCCATTCGCGAACTGTATGCAGAGGGAAGCGTGAGGCGCATCGGTGCTTCGTTCGATTCTCGCAAGCTGGGGTATTCATCTACGTTGTGCGCCCTTGCGGTGCCTGGTGGGGAAGAGGAACTCATTGCCGCCGCCGGCATCGTGAGCGCCTATCCTGGCGTTACGCATAACTATGGCCGCGCGAACAGGTACAACCTGTGGTTCACGCTTATCACGCGCTCGGTTGAGGAAAAGGAGCGCATTCTTTCCGAAATCAGGCAGAAGACGGGCTGCGACGATTTGCTCGACATGCCCGCTTCGCGCATGTTCAAGATTCGCGTCGACTTTGGCTCGGGGCATCGTGCGCGCGCGAAGCGTGCTTCCTCGGCTCAGTCCGCGGAAGGCATCGCGCCCTTTAGCGCGGAGAGCGCGTTTGACGTTGCCCTCGTACGCTGGGCACAGGGAGACGTTGCGCGCGATGCACAGGGCGAACTGGTCGTGCGTCCCTTCGACGAGGGTGCGCGCGTTATTTCGGCCCAGGTAAACGAAAGCGTTTCGGCAGAAGACGTCGTCACGCGCATTCGCGACCTGAAGACGCTTGGCGTCATTCGCCGATTTGGCGCCATGGTGCGCCACCAGCGCATCGGATACGCATTCAACAGTATGACAGTGTGGGACATTCCCGATGAGCATGTTGAGGAGGCGGGCGCGCTCTTCGCGGCGAAGTCGTTTGTGAGCCATTGTTATGCGCGTCCTCGCATGGAAACGTGGCCTGCGAATATGTATGCTATGACGCATGCGCAAAGCGAAGAGGAAATGAGCGAGAACATTGCCGAGCTGTCTCGCGCGCTCGAGGAGGCTCAGGTGCCGTGCAGGGCTCATTTCGCGCTTACCACCACGCATGAGTTCAAGAAGGTTTCGATGACGTATTTCGCGTAGTCATCTGCGCGTTCAAGGAGCAAGAAGATGAAACACAGCGTTTCCGAACAAGATTTCCAGAAGGCTTGCGCTTCCATTCCGGGTGGCGTCAACTCTCCGGTGCGCGCATTCGCCAACGTCGATTGCAGCCCGGTCTTCTACGACCATGCGCAGGGGAGCCATGTCTGGGATGTCGATGGCAACGAGTACGTTGACTTCATCTGCAGCTGGGGCCCCATGATTCTTGGGCATCGCCCTGCCGCCGTCGACGCTGCCGTGCGTGCGCAGCTCGACAAGGGCGTGAGCTACGGTGCTCCGTGTGAGGCGGAAATCGAAATGGCCCAGGAGATATGCCGCATCGTTCCCTCTGCCGAGAAGGCGCGCATGGTTTCCAGCGGCACCGAGGCGACCATGAGCGCCATTCGCTTGGCACGTGGCTTTACGGGCCGTCCCAAGTTCATCAAATTCGAGGGCAACTACCACGGGCACTCCGACGCTCTCTTGGTTTCGGCTGGCAGTGGCGTTGCCACGTTTGGCATTCCCGGTACGCCAGGCGTAACCGATGGCGCCGTAGCCGATACCATCGTGCTGCCGTACAACGACCTCGAGGCTGTTGAGAAGGCGTTCCAGGCGCAGCCTGATTCCATCGCCTGCGTTATCGTCGAGCCGATTGCCGGCAATATGGGCGTTGTCGCTCCTGCTGATGGCTTCCTTGCCGGTTTGCGCGAGCTGTGCACGCGGTATGGCGCGCTGCTCATCTTCGACGAGGTCATCAGCGGCTTTCGCGCCGCTCTGGGCGGTGCTCAGGAACGCTATGGCGTGCTTCCCGATTTGTGCACGTTTGGCAAGATCATCGGTGGTGGCTTCCCCGTGGGTTGCTTTGCGGGTCGTGCCGACGTCATGTCGGCGCTTGCTCCCGAGGGTCCCGTGTACCAGGCGGGAACGCTTTCGGGCAATCCCGTGGCGATGCAGGCGGGTCTTGCGCAGCTGCGCGAGCTTCAGAAGCCGGGCGTGTACGAGCGTCTCGAAGAGCTGGGTGCTCGTCTGGAGGCGGGCTTGAACGAAGCCATCGAGCGTACTTCCACGCGTGCTTGCGTGAATCGCGTTGGCTCTCTGTGCACGTTGTTCTTCACCGATGGCCCTGTGCGCAATTGGGACGATGCCGCTGCCTGCGATACGCAAATGTTTGCGCGCTACTTCCGCGGCATGCTCGACAGGGGGTACCTGATTGCGCCGAGTCAGTTCGAGGCGTTGTTCCTGAGCGTTGCCCATACGGAAGAGGAAATTGATGCATTTACCACAGCTGTTGTAGATGTTCTTGGCGATATTGCGCGCTAGCCATTGTTCGCTGAGCCTTACCATCTGCGCATGATAGGATAATCCGCGCTGGCAACCCAGCGATTACCTGCCCTCTTCGTCTAGCGGCCAAGGACACCGGCTTCTCAGGTCGGAAACGCAGATTCGAATTCTGCAGGGGACACCATAGAATGCACGAGGGGCGCCCGATGATTCGGGCGCCCCTTTCATGTGGCTTGCTTGCTGTGCCTAAGGCGGTTAGCTCAGGAAGTCGTCGAGAATCTCCTGCTCTGCTTCCTCTTCGGTAAGGCCCAGCGTCTGCAGTTTGATGATCTGGTCGCCGGCGATCTTGCCGATGGCCGCTTCGTGCATGAGGATGGCGTCTTCGCAATTTGCCTCGATGGCGGGAACGGATTTCACCTTGCCATTGCCAATGAGGATGGAGTCGCATTGCACGTGGCCGCGGCATGCGGCATTGCCCACGACGAGCGGGCTGAATACCTGACGGGATTCGTCCTTCGCAACGCTGCGGCTTACCACCTGCACGCTGCTGTCGTCGCCATTCAGCTGGAAGAGCATGTTGCTTTCCGCGAACTGCTCGTCGTGCGTCATAAGCTTTTCGGTGATGATCATCTTTGCGCCTTCGGCCAGGTCGGCTTCCGTTTCGCGCTTGGTGCTCGTAACGCCTTCCAGCTGCGAGAGGTCCATTTCGCAGAACGAGTTTTCCGCCATGTGAACCTTCGTGACGGGGTTCAGGATGCGCGTGCCATTCGCGGGGCCTTCGCCATAGTGCGCTTCCGTGTACTTTACGCGTGCGCCCTTGCCGATAAAGAACTCGTGGATGCCGTCGTGCTGGCTCTGCTCGTGAGCGGCGTTGTGGATGCCGCAGCCCGCAACGATGGTGACGTCGCTGCCTTCGCCTACGTAGAACGTGTTGTATACGACGTCCTTTACGCCAGCCTGCGTAACGATGACGGGGATGTATACGGTTTCGCCGCGCGTGCCGGGCTTGATCTTGATGTCGATGCCGGGAACGCCTTCCTTGGTGGCGATTTCGATGAACGCGCTGCTGTGGCGTTCTACGAGTTCGCCGTTACGCCTAATGTTGAAAGCGCCGTTGGGCATGCCGTGCAGACCGGAAATGGTCGCAAGCAGGTTTTCGTCGATGGGGGAAAGGTCTACTGCCATGGTTGGTGCCTCCTAGCAGTTGGTGTTGATGTCGCCCGTGTTGATGTTGGTGGGCGTGGTGAACGTGCAGGCTTCGTTGGGGTTGGTGCGATGCGCCAGGTTCAGATGGGGCATGACTTCTTCGAGCGTTCCGCGCTTGTCGATCTTGCCCTTCTTCAGCAGCACGACTTCATCGGCCAGCTGGATGATGCGCTCCTGGTGGCTGATGATCATGATGGTGTGGCCTTCGCGCGCTTCGTGGATGTCGCGGAACGTGCCGGTAAGGCGATCGAAGCTCCACAGGTCGATGCCCGCTTCGGGTTCGTCATAGATGGCGAGCTTGGGATTGCGCGCCAGCAGCGTGGCGATTTCGATGCGCTTCACCTCGCCACCCGAAAGGTTCTTGTCCACCTCGCGTGTGAGCCAGTCGGCGCTGCACAGGCCGACCTTCGCCAGGTACTCGTTGCATGCGAACATGGGCAGGCGCTCGCCAGCGGCGATTTCCAGTAGCTTCTTTACCTTCATGCCCTTGAAGCGGGGCGGTTGCTGGAAGCCATAGCCGATTCCCAGCTTGGCGCGATCGCTGATGCTCGCGTGAGTGATGTCTTCTCCGTTGAACAGGATTTGGCCGCTCGTGGGCTGTTCGATGCCCATGATGAGCTTTGCCAGCGTGCTCTTGCCGCCGCCGTTCGGACCGGTGATGACGACGAACTTGTCGTCATCGATACGAAGGCTCAGGTCGTCGATGATACGCTTGGTCTCCCTCGACCCCTCGGATACGGGTACCTCAAATACCACGTTCTTGAGTTCTAGCATCTAACGTCCTCTCGTCTATGCTAATGCGTTTCGATTCGGTATTGTATCCGAACAGATGATAAGCTCCAATGGATATTATCTGGACGGTTAGGGCTGCTTGGCGGCATACTTTATAATTAATTGGCTGATGGGAAAGAAGGTGGAAACCATGTCGGAAGATAAAGCGTTCAGCCTCATAACGGTTAGCAGTGACGAAGCGGACGACGTGGTCGTTCAGGCGGGTGCCGTGCCTGTGGGTCGCGCCGGAACCACCGCAGTTTCCCAGGAGCCGGAAGCCACGCATGCTTCTCGTGCGGCTAGTGAATCTGGGGAAAGCGACGAGCTTGTCGAAATGCTTCAGAACGCCTCGGAAGAAGATCGCAGGGCATATGCCCGTCATTTGAAGAACAAGGCCATTCGCGAACGCGAGGCATATATCACGTCCGAAGACGACCTGCATGCTGCAACTCCCTTTGCGCGCATGCGCGTCATTATTATCGTTGTCGGCGTCCTCATGGTCGTGGGTGCCGTGGCCTATTGGATGCTCACTCATTCCGCATAGCAACGCCCGTACACGCTTGAAAGGTGGATGCGCCAGATGTCCGATCAAAACACGCATGGTGCTAGCGAAAGCGAAGAGATTATCGATTCCGTAGAAGAGGAAAACCAGCAGGATGGCGAAGCCGAACGCGAGCCAGTCGAGCAGGTAGCCGATACCGATGTCGCCGCGGAGGAAGCCCAGGAAGAGGCTCCGTCCGATGGGGAAGAAGCGGAACTGGAAGACGAATCGAGCGCAAGCGATTGGTCCGAAGGCTCGTTTCCCTCTAATGAAGATGACGCTCAAGCCGAGTCTGCGTTCCCGACGCCTCACTCGTTTGGCGTAGAGGATGATCGTTCGCGTTCCAATGGCGACGATGGCGTCGATGGCCTGCCTTTCGATGCCGATCACCTGTGGGATCCCGCGGAAAACGGCGAGGAATTCCTGGGTGGATCCGCCGATAGCATCGTCGATGATGCCCAGCGCGATTACTACGAATACGGCGATAAGATGCACACCGTGCGTGCCGATGTGGTAGACGAAGCCGCCGCTGCGCCGGCGCGCGGCAAACATGGTCGCCATGGCAAGGCGAAGCCCACGCGCAAGGAGCGCTTGGCTGCCATGCCCGAGCATCAGCGCAAGTCGCGTCGTCAGCGTCGCGTGCTTGTCTTCGTGCTCATCGTTCTCATTGCCCTTTTGGGCGCAATGGCCTATTGGGCGTACCAGGCCGTTACCACCATTAGCGACATCAACGTGCAGCAGGGCACCAGTGCCACTACCGATGTTCTGCAGTCCTCGAATAATTCGAATGGCAAGGATGCGTCTTCTGGCAACTCCAAGGTCACCGATGTTCCCGATCTGGTGGGCGTGCTTGGTCTTTCCCAAGACGAGGCTATTGCCAAGCTGGGTCATGGCGCTACCATCACGCTTACCGCTCCTGTAAGCGAAGAGGGCAACCCCGTTACCGCCAACCTTACCGTCATGCTCACCGACGAGCCCGCCGATTCCAAATCGGGTACTCCCACGGTGTACTTGAGCGTTACCGAGGAAGGTACGGTCGTGCGTGCTGGCTATACGGCTGCTACGGCAAGCCTTGGCTATGGCGATCTGAGTTTCAGCGATGCGGTTAGCAACGAGCACGTTATCGAGAAGACACTCAACGAGGCTGGTCTGAACGTTGCCGACGGTTCCGTTACGCTGCCCGATGCCTCGCAATACACTACGTATGCCACTGACGGCACTACGCGCGTGTTCGAAAAGTGCTCGTTCGACGGCACGTCTACCGTGGGAAGCGCCACGTACAATTGGTCGTCGGTGCTTTCGTACGATTACACGGCTGCTAACGCAAGTGGCAATCTCGCCGATACCGTTCGCCAGATTACCATCTACATTTCTGCTTCTTAGATGCGGTTTGATTTCTGGTAGAACGAAAGAGCTATAATTCATCGATTGTGCGCCCATACTAGATATGGGCGCGATACTGTAGGGCGGCACGAGGACTAGCGTTGGATTTTCTTCAGTTGGGCATTGTTTTGCTGGTGGCTTTCGTGGTCACGTATATCATGGTGCCCGTATCCAAGCGCATCGCGCTGCGCATTGGCGCCATCGACTATCCCAGCAATCGTCGTGTCAACACCACGCCCATTCCTCGCTGTGGTGGCATTGCGCTCTACGTTGGCTTCCTGGCCGGTCTTCTGGTCATGTACGTTCAGTCGTTTACCTGCGGTCATAGTTGGCTCGACATCATCATGGAGCGAAATGTGAATCCGCCGCTTCTGGTGTGCGGCATTACGTTCATGTTCGCCTTGGGTCTGGTCGATGACGTTCGTCAGATCAACGCCAAGATCAAGTTTGCTGGTCAGATTGTGGCCTGCTGCCTCATTTACGCTGCGGGCATTTCCATCGACGCCATTGGCTCTCCCATCGATGCGGAAGGTCATAGGCTTATCTTCCTGCATTGGGCCGATATGCCCATTACCGTCATTTACTTGCTTGGGTTCGTGAACATCACTAATCTCATCGACGGATTGGATGGCCTTGCCGCGGGTATCGTTGCCATCGTTACCGCATGTCTTATGGTGCTCGTTGCCGCGCAGGGTTCGTTCACGCTTACGGGCATGTGCCTTGCGCTTATTGGCGCCTGCCTGGCATTCCTTCGTTTCAACTTCTATCCGGCTACCGTATTCATGGGCGATTCGGGCTCACTCTTTCTGGGCCTAATCGTTGGTATCGTTTCTATTATGGGCGTCGTGCGCATGTCCAGCTTGGTGCTCATGCTCGTTCCGCTGGTCATTGCCGGCGTTCCCGTTATAGACACGCTTTCGGCTATCGTGCGTCGCAAGGTTGCTCACAAGCATATCGATGAGGCCGATCTCGGCCACGTGCACCATCGCCTGCTTGACGCTGGGTTCAGCCAGCGCAAGGCGGTCATCATTTTGTATTGCTGCTCGGGCGTGCTTGGCGCCATTGGCATTTCCATTGGCCAGTTCACTGGTTCGGAACGTTGGGTCATTCTTGGGGTTCTGGCTGCGGCGCTTGCCGTTGTCATTTGGAAGTTCAAGCTGTTCAAGCCCGTTTTGCGCCATTACTACGAGCATAAGGGCAAGGAAGGCCCGCGTATGCCTTCGGGCTATGGGCGTGGCGAGCAGATCCCGGAAGACCCGGAGTCTGGGGAAGAGAAGTAGCACGTTGCTTTTCCCTTGTGTAGAATGCGTGCCGCGAATCCTTTTCGTGCATATCGCAGGATACGACGTGGTAGGATAAGCAAGCTGTCATTCAAGAGGGCGTTGTAGCCCCACCTGTTTCGGCGCTTCGGTTGCTGATGGGTCATGCGAATATATGCTGTTAGGCGTATTTTGTTGTGTGTCCCATGGCTCGATGCCATGGGTTTTTTATTAGATAGCAACGATACCTTGAAGGGGGTGTTTGCGATAGCTGCACAGGAACCACGGCTCAATGAGTCCATCACCGCACGTGAAGTGCGTCTCATTGGCTATGACGGAGAGCAGATGGGCATTTGCGCCGTCGAGGAAGCTCAGCATGTTGCCGATAACGCTGGCCTCGACCTCGTTGAAATTGCTCCGAATGCGAATCCGCCCGTATGCCGCGTAATGGATTACGGGAAGTTCAAGTACGAACAGGCTATCAAGGCCAAGCAGGCTCGCAAGAACCAGAGCAAGATCGAAACCAAGGAAATGAAGTTTCGTCCCAAGATCGATGTGGGCGACTACACCACCAAGAAGAAGCACGTCATTCGCTTCCTCGAGGCGGGCAACAAGGTCAAGATCACGATCATGTTCCGCGGCCGCGAAATGGCTCATCCGGAACAGGGTCTGAGCATTCTGGAACGCCTGGCTGATGATTTGAAGGATATTGCGGCAATTGAAAGCCAGCCCAAGATGGAAGGCCGCAATATGCACATGGTTATTTCGCCTTTGCCTGGCACGGCCAAGAACAAGAAGGCCGCTGCTGGTAAGCGTAATAGGAAGAACGTCGAAGAAAAGGAAGGGGAGTAACATGCCCAAGATGAAGACTCATCGCGGCACCGCTAAGCGTTTCCGCGTTACCGGTTCTGGCAAGATCATGCGCTCCAAGGCTTACAAGAGCCACATTCTCACCAAGAAGAGCCAGAAGCGCAAGCGTAATTTCCGCCACGAAACCGAGATTGCCAAGGCTGACCAGAAGGTCGTCGCTCGCAATCTTGGCCGTCGATAGTAAGTAAGGGAGGATTGAAATGCCTCGTGTAAAGCGTGCCGTTAACGCTCATAAGAAGCGCCGCACCGTCCTTAATCGTGCCAAGGGTTACTATGGCGCAAAGTCTCGTTCCTATCGCGCTGCGAAGGAACAGGTCCAGCACTCGCTGCAGTACCAGTACCGCGATCGCCGCAACAAGAAGCGTGAGATTCGTCGTCTTTGGATTACGCGTATCAACGCTGCCGCTCGCATCAATGGCATGAGCTACTCCACGTTCATGAATGGCCTGAAGAAGGCTGGCGTCGAGCTCGACCGCAAGGTTCTCGCCGACATGGCCGTAAACGATGCTCCTGCGTTCGCCGCTCTTACGGAAGTTGCCAAGAAGGCTCTGTAAATCCGGCTGCATAGCATGATAAAAGGGATTGGCATTTGCCAATCCCTTTTTGTTTTGCCTCATGCGTTGTATCCCCCATGTGCGATGTTGGCTCGGCCAAGCGTTTTGGCGTCAGGGGAGGCCTTGCCATTCGTCGTCTTCTTGAGCCTCTTCGTTTTCCAGCTCTTCTGCCTTCTTCTGAACGTACGATTCGGCTACCTGCATGGCACGTCCGCTTGCCCCGCTAACGACTTCTATGCCGCGATCCTCGAATGCCGATTTGTGCGCGGGAGCGATGGAATGGCAGATGAACGTGTCGACGTCGATGCGTTCCATGAGATTGGCGTACTCTTCCCCCGTGAGCCCCTGAGCGGGTATGTTTTGAGATTCAGCTATTTCGTAGCTCTTCGTGGTGTAGTAATTGAAATTCAGGCACTGGGGGAAGTTCTCCGCAACGTCCAGGCCGTTACTCGCAACCGCGATTCTCATAACGTGCTCCTTTTCCTCTCTCTGTGAAAACGATAGCAAAGCCCCCATGCAAGGGGGCGCGCTTTCGCTCAGCGGAACTTTTCTGCAAGTTGGTGGTAGGTGGGAAAAAGAGAGGCGGTGAAAACCGCCTCTCACGATGACCTAATGGCTAGCGTGCGCTCTTGGAGTGCTGCTTGGCCCTGGTCCGACGTTGCGCCCTGCCGGGGCGGAAGTCGTTTTTCGAACCCTTGGCCTGGGGCTTGCCCGAGCGGAAATCGCCCTTGCCGTTTCGGCCCTTGGGGGCTGCGTTGCGGTTCTTCTTGCGTGCGGGCTCTTCGGCGCTCTTGTGGCCGTTCTTCTGGGCTGCCTGTGCAGCCTTCTGGTTCTTCTTGCCCTGCTTCTTGGCGGTGCCACGCGTCTTGTGAGGCGAGGGAGCTTCCTCGTTGCGCTTGCGTTCGCGCTTTGCCTTCGACTTCTTGCGCGACTTGTCTTCCTTTGCCGCGGCAGCGAGCTCGGGGTCTTCCTTGGCTGCCTTGCGCGTGGCCTTGTCGGCAAGTGCTGCTTCGCTTGCGGAAGCGTCGAACGACTTTACCTCCATGGTGGGAATGCTGATGCCGATGAGCTTTTCCACGGCGCGCAGCAGCTTCTTGGTGTCGGGCGAGATGAACGAAACGGCAAAGCCCTTTTCGCCCGCGCGGCCCGTACGGCCAATGCGGTGGACGTAGTCTTCGGCTTGCATGGGCATGTCCAGATTTACGACGTAGTACACATCGGATACGTCGATGCCGCGTGCGAGCACGTCGGTGGCGACGATGATGTCGATCTTGCCTGCAGCGAAGTCATCGAGCGCACGCTTGCGCTGGTTCTGACTGCGGTCGGAATGGATGGGCGCGCACTTGAATCCAGCACGACGCAGCTTCTTGACCGTGTTGTCCACGCGATGACGCGTACGTGCGAATACGATGATGCGCGTGCCGCCGCGTTCGTTCAGCAACGAGATAAGCAGGTCGATCTTTGCGCGCTGGTCTACGTGGATGACGTACTGTTCGATGGTGTCGGCGGTTTCGCCCTTATGGGCAATCTCGACGAAAACGGGGTCCTTCAGCAGGTTCTTCATGTTCTTCTGGATGGCCGAATCGATGGTGGCCGAGAAGAGCAGCGTCTGGCGGTCGACGGGGCACTGTTTGATGATGCGCTTCATGTCCGGCAGAAAGCCCATGTCAAGCATGCGGTCGGCTTCGTCGAGCACCACGGTTTCCACCTGGCTCAGGTCGGCGGCGCCCTGGTTGATCAGGTCGACCAGGCGGCCGGGCGTGGCGATGAGCACGTCGGTGCCGCGCGAGAGCGCGTCAATTTGGGGGCCATAGGAAAGGCCGCCTACGACGCAGGTGACATGATGGTGCGTCTTGGTGGCGATGGTGGTGCACACTTCGCGGATCTGCATGGCGAGCTCGCGGGTAGGCGTGATGACGAGCATGAGCGGGCCCTGGCCGTGACGGGCATGGCCGATCTTGTCCATAGAGGGCAGGCTGAATGCCGCCGTTTTGCCCGTACCGGTCTTTGCGGCAGCGATAACATCGCGTCCTTGCAGGATCGCGGGAATGGCCTGCTGCTGCACGGGCGTGGGCTCATTGTAGCCAAGAGCGTCGACGGCCGCGAGGCCCAGTTCGCTCAGGCCCAATTCGTTAAATGATGTCATATGGGATTATTCCTTGAATCTATCTACTATGCGCTTTATACGCGAAACATCGGCGTGGATGAGTTCGGCATGCGAACACGATGCGATGCGTATGTACCAGCGGACTAGTATATAGGCGCGGTATGGCGTTACAGTGAACGCAGCGCTTCTCCTTCGATTCCCCGCAACGGGGAGGTGTAGAACTCCACGAAGCCCGTGAGCTTCGGGTTGAGCGCGTCTTCTTGGGGAACCGCGCCCGGGTGGAAGAGCAGCTCGAGCGGCATGTTCCTTTTTCTGGCGTACGCCTTGAAGGCGGGCAGAACCGCCGCAACGCGTTCGGGCGTCATGTGCCCGCTGAAGTTGATGCCACAGAAAATGGCGGATATGTCCTGGTAATTGGGAAGGTTCTTCTTGTCCATGCGCCAAAGGAAATTGAGTAGCCAGTGCTTGACCCAATTGATGGCGGGAATGCGCAGCCATACACGGGGCGTTTTCAGGAAGGGGAGCACTGGCTCGGCGGGGATGCGTAGGAACGCGATGGTGCATCCGCGCGACTCGACGGCACGAAGCAGCGCGTCGAATACGGCGGGAATAAGGTGAAAGTGCTGGTGACTATCGATGCGCAGCGCGTCCTTCGCATGGGGCAGTGCTGCCAGATGACGGTCGAGCTGGGCGCCGATTTCCGTGGATAGCTGGTTGGTGAGTTTGGCTTTCTGGGAGCTGAACGAGAGTTTGAGCATCGAAGCGAAGCTCTGGCGGAATATGCCCTTGTCGTCTACGAGAAGCGGAATGCTCTTGGGGTCCGCGCAGCAGGGGCCCTCCACCACGTTTACGTGCAGGCTCGCGAGGATGTTCTCCTGTTGCTTCTGGAGCAGGGGAATGGACTCGCTGAAACTGGGTGCGTTGACCATGACCGAAACGCTGTTGAGTGCTCCCGTGCCGCCGCATGCCTTCGCGTAGGAAAGAATGAGTTCCGATTGAGCTGGGGTGATGCCGTAATCGTCGGCATGGTAGATAATGTCGGGGGCTTGCGCGTACGTCATGTGCCTAACGTATCTCCTTCTTGTTCAGGTTCTGGAAAATCTTACCATGCGCTACACTGGGTGTGTCCGATACACATCGTCTGTAAAGATTGCCCATGACTGTAGACTCTTCGCGCGTAGCGCCATTACCCCAGGCCTTCGACCTATCCCTGGTTGTTCCCTGCCATAACGAGGAAAAGAACGTCCATGCGTTTTTCGAGCGCGTGAAGGACGTATTCGATGGCTCGGGCGTATCGTATGAGATCGTCTACGTAAACGACGGCAGCTCCGACGGCACCATGGCGCAGCTCCGGAGCCTTATCTCCGAAGACGCCGGCGCCCACGCGCTTCGTGCCATTGGGTTTTCGCGCAACTTCGGCAAGGAGAGTGCAATCTTCTGCGGCATGAAGGAATCGCAGGGTTCTTGCGTGTGCCTTATCGATGCCGACCTGCAGCAGGATCCCGCCTTGGCGTTCAGCATGTACCAGTATCTGATGGAGCACGAAGAATGCGACGTTGTGGCGGCGTATCAGGAAACGCGACGCGAGAACAAGGTTCAGGCCTGGTTGAAGCGTCGTTTCTACCGCACGTTCAACGTGGCGTCCGACGAAATCGAGATGCCCGAGAACATGAGCGACTTTCGGGTGTTCCGGCGTACCGTGGCCGACGCCCTTGTTTCCATGCCCGAGTACTACCGCTTTAGCAAGGGGCTTTTCGCCTGGGTGGGCTTCAATACGCATGCCGTTCCCTACACGCCCGACGAGCGCCTGGCGGGGGAGTCAAGCTGGTCTACGCGCAAGCTCTTCAAGTATGCCTTCTCGGGAATCATCGCCTTCACCACATGGCCCCTGAAGGTGGCGAAGTATATAGGCTTCGTTTCCAGCTTGGTGGCTACGCTCTACTTGCTCTATGTTCTCATCGTCGATTACCTCATCATGGGCATTGCCATCCCCGGCTATCCCACGCTCGTGTGTCTCGTCCTCCTCTTTGGCGGCCTCCAGCTTTTGGTGCTGGGCGTGATGGGCGATTATCAGGCACGAAGCTATATCGAGCAGAAGCGTAGGCCCCTGTACATCGTGAAGGAGCGCTACGACACGAGGGGGTAGGGGCAAATCGTGGACATCGTGTGAACGGCGCCTTTGTCGCAAAATTGGCCCTTGCGTCGGCTGCGGTGCTTTGCCATAATAGCCTAGCTGCTTCACGGAAGCGCATGATCGTCCCCATAGTCTAGCGGTCAGGACGCGGCCCTTTCAAGGCTGAGACACGAGTTCGATTCTCGTTGGGGGCACCAAAATAACGCAGGTCGCGGCTCAGCTGCGACCTGCTTTTTTATTGGCTGATTGCAGGAGGCGTGCATGCCCAAAGTATCCATTCTCATCCCCGTCTACAACGCGATTCCCTATCTGAGGCAGTGCCTTGATAGCATCAAAGCGCAGACGCTTCAGGATATCGAGGTGCTTTGCATCAACGACGGCAGCAAGGATGATTCCCTTGCGGTTATGAACGAGTACGCTGCGGCTGATAGCCGCTTCAAGGTGCTCGACAAGCCCAATGGCGGCTATGGTCATTCGCTCAACTATGGCCTCGATCACGCTACGGGCGAATTCATCGGCATCGTTGAGCCCGACGACTTCATCGACGAGCATATGTACGAAGACCTTCTGTCGTACCAGGATTTTGGTGGCAAGCCCGCCGATATCGTCAAGGGTTCGTACGTGCAGTTCTACGATGGCCGCAATGGCTATGGCGATGCGGTAACCACCTCTGCGCTTACCGAGTTCATGCCCAAGGTTCCCACCGCGCTTACCATCGATGATCATCCGGGTCTGTCTTCGTCGCATCCTTGCATCTGGACGGCCATCTATCGTCGTTCCTTCCTGGAATCCGAGGGCATTCGATTCATGGAGCCCAATGGCGCCGGTTGGGCCGATAACCCGTTTATGCAAGAAACCCTGGTTGCAGCCAAGCGCATCGTTTGGGTTCCCAAGAACTACTATTACTATCGTCAGACGAACATGAGCTCTTCGAGCTTCCTGAAGGACTTTCACATTCCGTTCGACCGTACGCGTGAGATGCGCGAGGTGCTTCGTCGTCGCAATGCCTCTGCGAAGATCTGGGAAGCTCTGTACGTGCGCGAATTCAGCTACATCAACTTCGTGCTGGGGGAGTGCGGCTTTTCCGAGACCGACCCCGAAGTGCATGCCCTCGTTCTCGAGATGCTCGAGGATATGGACAAGGACCTCGTTCTTTCCAGTAAGTGCTTCGCCGCAAGCGATATCGACTTCTACAACTCGTTCCTGGCGGCTGCGCACGCGCAGGACAACGCTGAACCGGAAGCTTCCGAAGAACAGCCCGTTGTTTCCTTCCTGGTTCCCGTGCTCGACAATCGCCGCACCATGGCCGAGTGCCTTTCTTCGCTCAATGCGCTCGAAGTTGAGCACGAGGTGATCTGCGTTGATTGCGGCTCTCACGATTCCAGCCCCATGATTTGCAAGCGCGTGTGCAATACGCACGCAAATGTGCGCATGCTCGATGGTGCGTTTGAATCGGTGCCGCAGGGCCTCAATGCCGCATTGAAGGCATCCAAGGGGCGTTACAGTATGGTCATCGACCCGTCCATGAGCGTTGATGCCCGCCTCTCTTCCTTTATCGAGTTGGTGGCCGAGGGATCGTCCGACATCGCGCTGCTCGACAACGATATGCGCTATGTCGTGGACGCACTGCGTGCGGCCAATGCGCTTGATGCTGTTACCGTTCAGACCGAGGAATTCGTTGCAGCTATGCTTCCGGCGGGCGCCGAATCCATTTCCGGTTTTGCCTTCGACGTGGCGCATGCAAACGAATATGCTCGCATCTATCGCAATGACTTCATTCGCGAACAGGGCCTTTCCTTTGATTCTTGCGACGTCATGGGCGATGCGTCGTTTGGCATGCGTGCAACCATTGCTGCCGCGTCCATTGCCTACGGCGCCTTCAACTGCATGTCGAACGCCGACCGCTTCATCGAGTGGCCGCTGTTCTACCTCGAGCTCGACGAGCAG
Organism: Denitrobacterium detoxificans; assembly: GCF_001643775.1. Classification (NCBI taxonomy): domain Bacteria; kingdom Bacillati; phylum Actinomycetota; class Coriobacteriia; order Eggerthellales; family Eggerthellaceae; genus Denitrobacterium; species Denitrobacterium detoxificans. Next base: position 1,071,394 of record NZ_CP011402.1, read on the forward strand.
CATCAGCTTCGCAGCGAGCGCAGCGCATCGCGTCGTCGCGTTACGCCTTCCATCTTGAAGGGCATTGAAGCGGTGGGCGACGAGCGCTATGCCGTTTCGCTTTCCAACGTGCTGGCTAGCGCGTTCGCGTGGGATATCGTGCATACCGAGAACCTGGAAGAACTTCACGCTTGCATCGACGAGGAGCTTCCCGCCGTGCGCGCGTGCCTGGAGCGCCTGGGTAACGAGTATTGCTGGCATAGGCCTCGCGATCACCGCGTGTACGAGCTCTTGGCAAAGGGTGGCGTCGAGGAGTTCCTGGAAGATCGCATGCTGTACAAGGATTACGTGCTGCGTCTCGACGAGCAGGCTCTTGCCGACATGAAGGATTCTCCCACCATGCGTTTGGGTACGAAGCTCGCGCATGCTGGTCGTATCGTTATGCCTCGCAAGGCTATCGCTGCTGTAAAGAACGCGTTCCGCAAGTAGCCATGTCCATTCTTTCTCGACTCTACAATCGACTTTTCGCGGGGGAGAGTTGGATTTCCGCGGCCGAGGTTCGCACGGGCGCTGGTACGCGCGTGATGGGCTGCAGGCCGCTCGAAGAGGGTACGTGGATGCTCGAATCTCGCGCCCTCGTGGCGCAGGATCGCATGGATGACCTGCAATTCCAGGTGGTCTTGGACGATGGCACCGTGCTCGATTCTGCATTGCGTGGTTCGCAGCGCATTGCATCGCCGCGTGGCAACTCGAAGGTGGCCTGGTACGAGCTTTGCTACGTTACGCTTCTCTCGAAGGAAATGGGTAACGTAACCGTGCGCTTTCAGAGCGCGTCTTCGGGAGAGGCGCTCTGCGCGTGGACGATGTCTCAGCAGCGCTGGCAGCGCGAACTCACCGATGATTATTACGCCCTCGTGCGGAATCCCTTTGCGGATGGATCCTACGAGGAATGGCGTGAACGTCAGTGCGTAACGGACGATCAGCTCCAAAGGCAGCGCGAATCGCATTTTCCATACGAGCCCCTGGTGAGCTTGGTGAGCCCCCTGTATCGCACGCCTCCGGCGTTCCTGCGCGTCATGATTGATTCGGTGCGCGCGCAGAGCTACCAGAAGTGGGAGCTTGTGCTGGTGAACGCCAGCCCCGACGACGAGGCCCTTGCCGAGGTTCTTGCGTCGTACGATGACGAGCGCATCATCGTGGTCGACCATCCCGAAAATGATGGCATCGACGGTAATACCAATTGCGGCATCGCCGCATCGCATGGTGACTACGTTGGCTTTCTCGATCACGATGATTTTATCGAGCCCGATTTGCTTTACGAGTACGTGGCGCGCATCAATGAAACGCAAGACGTCGACCTGCTCTATTGCGATGAGGATAGCTTCGAGGAGGGGAAGGGCTATACGCTTCCCTTGTTCAAGCCCGATCGCTCTCCCGATCTTTTGTATTCGAACAATTACGTTATTCACCTGCTCATGGTGAGCAGGTGGCTGCTTGATCGCACCGAGCGATCGGGTCCGCTCACGAATGGCGCGCAGGATTACGACCTTACGCTCAAGGCGTTCGAAGTTGGCCGCAGCATCGTGCACGTACCGCGCGTGCTCTATCACTGGCGCATGCATTCTGGGTCCACCAATGGTGGCAACTCCGATGCGAAGCCGTATTGCAACGACGCAGGCGCCTACACCATCGAGCAGCATTTCAAGCGACGTGGCATCACGGCTGATGTCGTGGATACCGATTGCATCTTCGTGTATCAGCTGAAGATCCATTCCGATATCGCGACTTCGAGCGTTTCGGCAGTTTTCGATTCGGATGAAAGCCTTGAGTCTGGTTCATGGGATGCCGCCGTTGCAGATGGGTTGGCTACGGTTACGCCCTCGGAGTCTCTTGAATCCGAACGGGATATCCTTGCGTACCGCAATGAGTCGGCGCGCAAGGCGAGCTCCGAGTACGTGCTTTTCGCTGCTGGCGACGTTGCGCCCATTACCTCCGACGCGCTGAGCGTGCTGCTGCCGTATTTCGAGCGTTCGGAAGTGGGACTCATCTCTCCTCGCTTGCTTACGCCGCAGGATACGCTTTGCCAGAGCGGTATCGTCGTTCGCGCTGATGGGCAGCTTACCGAGCTGGGCATTGATTTGCCGGCATGGGATAGTGGCTACATTGGGCGTTTTCACCGTCCTGCGAATTATGCCGCCGTCGCTCCCGATTGCGTCATTATGCGTAGGAAGGACTTCCTGGAAGCGGGCGGTTACGACGAGAGCTATGGCTCGCTGCTGTACGCCCAGGTCGATCTTTGCCTCAGGCTTGCGCAGAAGGGGTTGCTCACGCTCTACGTTCCGTTTGCGGAGCTTCGACATTCCCGTACGCGCTTCGAGGCGCTTTCGCCGCTGCATCCCAGCGTGCGTGACTTGCTTGCCCATGATGCCAAACGCCTTGCCGAAGCTTGGCCCGCCATCGTTTCATCACCCGATGGCTTCTATAACGCCAATCTCGACCAGAGCAGCTCGTACTATCTTCTTGACCATACGAAATAGCCCTTCCGGATAAATCCGAAAGGGCTATTGCCTTTTTATATGGGACGGCTGCTATGCCTGGTGTTCCTGTTCCAGCCCGCGATATGCGGCGCATACCTCTTCTACGGTGCCAATCTTGCGCAGGTGACCCTTTTCGATCCAGACGGCCTTTTCGCAGACGCGTTCGACCTGGTCGATGCTGTGGGAAACAAATAGCAGGGTAGTGTTGTGCTCGCGCACGAGCTCGTTGATCTTGCGTTCGCACTTTTCCTGGAAGAGGAAGTCGCCTACGGAAAGCGCTTCGTCAACGACCAGGATGTCGGGGATGGTAGCCGTTGCCACGGCGAAGGCCACGCGTGCGACCATACCCGAAGAGTAGTTCTTCATGGGCATGTCCAAGAACTCGCGAACTTCGGCAAAGTCTACGATTTCGTCGAAGTGGGTGTCGATGTACTTGCGGCTGTAACCCAGCAGTGCGCCGTTGAGATAGATGTTCTCGCGTGCCGTGAGTTCCATGTCGAAGCCTGCGCCTAGCTCGATGAGCGGGGCGATGGACCCATTTACCGTAACGGATCCCTTTGACGGCTCGAGCACGCCGGCGATGATCTTCAGCAGGGTAGACTTACCCGAACCGTTCGTGCCAACGATGCCATATACGTCACCTTGCTCGACGGTGAAGTCGATGTCTTCCAGAGCCTTGAACTCCTTGAAGAACAGTTCGCGTTTGGCGAGCTTGATGAAGTATTCCTTTAGGCTGTTGAGCTGCTCGCTGGCGATGTTGAACACCATCGAGACATGGTCTATGCGGATAGCTGGTTCGCTCATATTCCGTCCTAGATATAGAGAATGAACTTGTGCTCGGTCTTGCGGAAGACGATGAATCCCACCACGAAGGTCACGAGCGCCATGCCGAAGCAGATGAGGATTTCCTGAATCGAGGGGCAGGTGTTCCACATCATGATGTCGCGGAAGAACGTGAGGTAGTGGTACATGGGGTTGAACTGCATGATGGCCATCATCCAATCGGCCAGCATGTCCACGGGATAGAAGATGGGCGTGGCGTACGTCCATGCGGTAAGCAGAACGCCCCATAGGTGCATGACGTCACGGAAGAATACCGAGAGCGCCGAGATGAGCAGGCTTAGGCCGAACGAGAACATGGTGATGAAGATGATCAGCAGCGGCAGGCCCCAGATGGCATGCACGCTGGGGAGCACCTGGAAGTAAGCCATGACCAGCGCGGCCGCAATCATCGAGATAGCCGTGTTCAGAAGCTCGAACATGACCTTTTCCATTGGGAAGATCATCTTCTCGATGCGAATCTTCTTGATGAGCGATTGCGCATCGATAATGGAGCTCATGGCCGAATTGGTGGATCGATTCATGAAGTCGAACATGATCTGACCCAAGATAAGGTACAGCGGGAAGTTCTCGATGTTGAATCGGAACATGTAGCTGAATACGGCGGCGAGCACGATCATCATGAGGAGCGGGTTCAACACGCTCCATACGATGCCCAGGAAGCTGCGGCGGTACTTGAGCTTGAAGTCCTTGCTTACCAGCGATGCCAGCACGAATTTATTGTGCTGGAATTCCGTTACTCGTTTCTTTTCTATAGCTGCGTCTGCCATTCCATTTCCTTTGAGTTGTCCAGTCGCAAGCGTTTATTATCGCGATAATGGCGATGCGTATCAATTGCACGCGCGCGAATACATGGAATTCCGTTACTTGCGCGTAGCCTGTCCGACGTGCCGATTTATGGTAATAGTCGTTGCGTTTCCTGCAAGCATGCGCGCAGGGCGTAGAATGTTTCGCATATATGTGACATGTACATGTTTAAAGGAGCGCACATGAAGGGCATCATTCTTGCGGGTGGTAGCGGTACTCGTCTGTATCCGCTAACCACGGTAACCAGCAAGCAGCTTCTTCCCATTTACGACAAGCCCATGGTGTTCTACCCGCTTTCCACGCTTATGCTCGCGGGCATCAAGGACATTCTCATCATTTCCACTCCGGTTGACCTGCCTCGCTTCCGCGACCTGCTGGGCGATGGCAGCCAGTATGGCATCTCGCTTTCTTACGCAGAGCAGCCTTCGCCCGACGGCCTTGCCCAGGCATTCATTATCGGCGAGGAGTTCATCGATGGCGAAAGCTGTGCACTCGTACTGGGCGACAACATCTTCTACGGCAATGGTCTTTCTCGTCATCTGAAGGCCGCCGTCGACGCCGCCGAGAACAATGGCGGTGCCACGGTATTCGGTTATTACGTCGACGACCCCGAGCGCTTCGGCGTCGTGGAGTTCGACGAAGACGGCCATGCCATTTCCATCGAGGAAAAGCCCGCTAACCCCAAGAGCAACTATGCCGTTACCGGGTTGTACTTCTATGACAAGCGCGTGTGCGATTTCGCCCGCAAGGTGAAGCCCTCCGCGCGCGGCGAGCTCGAAATCACCAGCCTGAACGAGATGTACCTGAACGATGGCAGCCTTGATGTCGTCACGCTGGGCCGTGGCTACGCGTGGCTCGACACGGGTACCGTCGAATCGCTCTTCGAGGCTTCCGAATTCGTTCGCTCGGTTGAGCGCAGCCAGTCCATGCCCGTTTCCGTTCCCGAGGAAATCGCCTTCGAGAACGGTTGGATTTCGCGCGAAACGCTGCTTGCGGCCGCGAAGACGTATGGCAAGAGCCCGTATGGCCAGCACCTTCAGAAGGTTGCCGACGGCCGCATTATGGATTAGGTGATTGAATGCGCATTCTTATTACTGGTGCTGCCGGTCAGCTCGGTCGTGAGCTTTCGGGCATGCTTGCCTCGGGGCAGGCGGAAATCGGCCCCATTCCCGCTAGCTATGCGGGTGCGGAAGTCGTCTGCGCCGATGCTGGCGAACTCGATATTACCGACGCCGCTGCCGTCGATGCTTTCCTGGCAAGCGGCTTCGACGTCGTCTTCAATTGCGCGGCCTATACGAACGTCGATGGTTGCGAAGCTCACGAGAGCGATGCCTTTGCCGTGAATGCCACGGGTCCCGCGAACCTTGCGCGTGCCTGCGAGCAGACGGGCGCGAAGCTCGTGCACGTTTCCACCGACTACGTGTTCCCGGGCAACCAGCCCGAGCCGCGTGTCGAATCCGATGAAGTGGCTCCTCTTTCCGCGTATGGCCGTACCAAGCTGGCGGGGGAGCAGGCGGTTGCTCAAGCGTGTCCTCGTCACTTCATCGTACGCACGGCTTGGCTCTATGGCCACGAGGGCAAGAACTTCGTGAAGACGATGATGCGCCTGGGCAATTCGCTTGACACGGTTACCGTGGTCGATGATCAGCTTGGCTGCCCCACGAACGCCAACGACGTCGCGTACCAGATGCTGCGCATTGCAGAAACGGAAAACTACGGCATTTACCACTGCGTGAACAAGGGCACCTGTTCGTGGGCCGATTTCGCGCAGGCCATCATGCAGGAAGCCGGGCTCAATTGCGTAGTCGCGCGCTGCACCTCGCAGGAATATAAGGAAGCGCACCCCGAAAGCGCGTCGCGTCCCGCCTATTCGTCGCTCGTGAACGGCCATCTGGCTGCGACGATAGGAGACACCATGCGTCCGTGGCACGATGCGCTTCGTAGCTATATGGGCAAATAGATTTCGCTTTGCGAACGTAACTATAAGGAGTTTCATGAAAACGTATTTGGTAACTGGTGGCGCTGGCTTCATCGGCAGCAACTTCGTGCTCTACATGCTCAAGAAGTACCAGGATATTCGCATCGTGAACGTTGACGTGCTCACGTATGCGGGCAACCTCGAGAACCTGAAGGACATCGAGGGCGACGAGCGTCACATCTTCAGCCAGACCGATATTCGCGATAAGGATGCCATCACGCGCCTGTTTGCTGAATACGATCCCGATTACGTGGTGAACTTCGCCGCGGAAAGCCACGTGGACCGCTCCATTGCAAACCCCGAGGTGTTCGCCGACACCAACGTCATGGGTACGGTAACGCTGCTCAATGCTGCTCGTGCGGCGTGGCAGCAAGAAGATGGCTCGTGGACCCCGGGCAAGAAGTACCTGCAGGTTTCCACCGACGAGGTGTACGGTACGCTTTCCCTCGACAAGCTTGATGAGTTTTTCCGCGAGGACACGCCGCTTTCCCCGCATTCGCCGTATTCGGCAAGCAAGGCCGCGGCCGACATGTTTGTTTCCGCCTATGGCGATACGTATGGCATGCCCATCAACATCACGCGTTGCTCGAACAATTATGGCCCGTATCAGTTCCCGGAAAAGCTCATTCCGCTCATGATCAACAATGCGCTTGCCCATAAGGAACTGCCGGTGTACGGCGATGGCCTGAACGTGCGCGATTGGCTGTACGTGGAAGACCACTGCAAGGCCATCGACATGGTTCTGGCGAAGGGCAAGCTTGGCGAAGTCTACAACGTGGGTGGCCACAACGAGCGCGCCAACATGTTCATCGTGAAGACCATCATCGCGGAAGCCTCCAAGGCCGTGAATGACCCTGCCATCACCGAGGACCTCATCCGTCACGTCACCGATCGTGCTGGCCACGACAGGCGCTATGGTATTGCCCCCGACAAGATCAAGGCCGATCTGGGCTGGTACCCCGAGACGAAGTTCGAAGATGGCATTGTCCGCACCATCGAGTGGTACCTGCAGCACAAGGAATGGATGGAGCACGTAACGAGCGGTGCATATCGCGCATACTACGACACCATGTATTCTGCCAAGGAGGTTCTGGACTAGATGGAGTTCGGTAAGCTTACGCGGGGGGATGGGAAGATCTACATTGCGCTGCGTGCCGACGTGCCTTCTGGTGCGCAGATTCGCGTTTCCTCGCGTGCGCAAAACGGCAATGACATGCCGGCACTTGCGCTGCGTGGCGAGCAGGCCGATTCATATGTGGTTGTGGTTCCCGTTATCTCGGTTGCCCAGGTAGTCACCGCCCATGTGGTCGATGGGCAGGGCAAGACGCTCGACAGTGCCATGACCGCCGTCGATCCGAAGAAGTCGGCTTGGCAGTCGAAGCGCAACACGCTGCTGAAGGATGCAGCTACTTCCATGCGCAACATAGACGCCGAGCCGCGCATCGATTGCGCGAACATTCGCATCGACCGCATCGTCCTCTTCGACGATGCAACGAACTTGCTGCACGGCTTCATCTGCGTGTATGCGCCCAACTATCGCAACGAGGCGCTGAATAACGCCAGCATTCGATTTGTTGGCATGGATGGTTCTCTACTGGAATCGTCGAAGGTCACCGTTTTCGGCGAGAGCCCCATTCCCGTTACGGCCGACTCTCCCGATGGGGCTCGTCTCATCGAGTTTTCGTTCCGCCTGCCCGTACTCGATTCCGATTTCTTCATTTGGGTGTCGTTCCCCGGTGGAAGCGCGCCCGATGGCTTCGTTCGCATGGAAGCCTCTCGTATCGAGCAGCTGCGCAGGGATTTCTTCTTCATGATGTCGCATACCTCGCAGGGTGAGGCCTACGATGATTGGTTCCGCCGTATTCATCGTACGTCTTCGCTGGTCATTGAAGCGCAGAAGACGGCCCATTTCGAAATCGAACCGCTGTTCTCGATTATCGTGCCCCTGTACAAGACGCCCCTTGGCTTCTTCTGGGAAATGGTCGAATCGGTGCGCTCGCAGACGTATGCCAAGTGGGAGCTCGTGTTGGTGAATGCCTCTCCCGAAGATGCCGAGCTTTGCGAAAACGCCCAGCGTGCGGTAGCGGAAGACGAACGTATTCGGCTGGTCACGCTCGACGATAACAAGGGCATCACGCTCAACACGAACGAGGGCATTCGTGCCGCCAAGGGCGACTTCCTGTGCTTCTTCGATCACGACGACATCCTGGAGCCCGATGCGCTCTTCGAGTATGTGAAGGGCATCAACCGCTATCCCGACACCGACTTGCTCTACTGTGATGAGGACAAGATCGAGAACGGTCATTACTTCGATGGCTTCCTGAAGCCCGATTTCGACATGGACCTGCTCACGGCTTCGAATTACGTGTGTCACATGCTTACGGTGCGTGCGTCGCTCGTGCGCGATCTTCCCGAGCTGCCGGGCAAGGAGTTCGATGGGGCTCAGGATCACAACCTCACGTTCCTCATCGCTGAGCAGGCGCGTAACGTCTATCATGCGCGCAAGGTGCTCTATCACTGGCGTGTGCATCAGCAGTCCACCGCTGGCTCCGCCGATTCCAAGCCGTGGGCGCAGGAAGCGGGCAATCGCGCCATCGAAGCGCACTTCGAGCGCATTGGCGTACCCGTGAAGGTGGAAGATAGCACGCCTGCCTTCTACCATCGCGTGAAGTACATCATGCCCGAAGAGCAGCCCCTGGTTTCCATCGTCATTCCCACGAAGGACCATATCGACCTGCTTTCCACGTGCGTCGATTCCATTTTGGAAAAGACCACGTATCGCAATTACGAAATCGTGCTTGTCGAGAACAACAGCACCGAAGAGCAGACGTTTGCCTACTACGACCAGATCACCTCGCGTGATTCCCGCGTAAAGGTGGTGCGCTACGAAGGGGAATTCAATTTCTCCGCCATTTGCAATTTCGGCGCGCGTCATGCCTCGGGCGACTATTACCTGTTCTTGAATAACGATACGTCGGTCATCACGCCCGAATGGATCGAACGCATGCTTGGTCCCATGCTGCATCGTTCCACTACGGCTTGCACGGGCGCCATGCTCCTGTATGCCGACGACACCATTCAGCATGCTGGCGTAATCATTCCGAAGGCGAACCCCGACCACCTGTGCCATTGCTTCCCGGCCGATTCGCTCTACCATTTTTCGCATTTGCAGCGTACGCGCGAATCGTCGGCCGTTACGGGTGCGTGCATGTTGGTTCGCGCAAGCCAGTTCGATGCCGTCGACGGCTTCGACGAGCGTTTCGCCGTGGCATACAACGACATCGACCTCTGCCTTCGCTTGCGTGAGCGCGGTTGGAGCGTTGTCATCGAGCCGACGGCGCGTCTCTATCATTACGAATCTGCTTCGCGTGGCTCCGACTTCATGAACCCGAACAAGTTCGCTCGCCTGCATAGCGAAGGCGGTTTGTTCCGCGAGCGTTGGGGCAAGTACATCAGCGCCGGTGATCCGTTCTATGGAATGCATTGCGCGCGCGAATCAGCTAGATACGAACTCGATTGGTTGCGAGAGGATTGGGAACTATGGACGAAGGCGTAATTACGTCTGGGAACTTTACGTTTACGAAGACCTCCATCGACGGGGTAATCATCGTCGATGTGAAGGCATATGGCGATAGCCGCGGGTACTTCATGGAAACCTACAAGCGCCCGGATTTCGTCGCGGGCGGCATCGATGTCGACTTCGTGCAGGACAATCAGAGCTCCAGCACCAAGGGCGTGCTGCGTGGCTTGCATTTCCAGATTGAGCATCCGCAGAGCAAGCTCGTGCGCGTGGTGTCGGGCAAGGTGTTCGACGTCGCCGTCGATCTGCGTGAAGGCAGCCCTACGTATGGCAAGTGGGAGGGCGTGGTGCTTTCCGCGGAAAACAAGCGCCAGTTCTTCATTCCGCGCGGTTTCGCCCATGGCTTCCTGGTGCTTTCCGATACGGCGGAGTTTTGCTACAAGTGCGACGACGTCTACCATCCCAATGACGAGGGTGGCCTGATGTGGAATGATCCCGCCATTGGCATCGAGTGGCCTGCCATGGAGGGCGACGAGGCCTTCGACGCTTCGAAGATCGTTCTTTCCGATAAGGACAAGGTTCATCCCGCGTTTTCGAAGTAAGCGGGTTTTCCTGGATGGTACGTGCCGCTGGCCATTTTCGCCGGCGGCACGCTTTGGTTTATTTAGCGTAACTGGCGCTCCGAACGCATTCGTTGCGTATACTCGGTACGTCTAAGCTCTTAGAAAGGAATGATCGTGTCTCAGTACGATTATCTCATCGTTGGCGCTGGCATCTCGAGCGCCGTTTTCGCGCACGAAGCCGCCAAGGTGGGGAAGACGTGCCTCGTCATCGACCGTCGTCCGCATATCGCCGGTAACGTATACTGCGAGGACATCGAGGGCATTAACGTCCACAAGTATGGTGCCCACATCTTCCATACGTCCATTCGTCGCGTGTGGGATTACGTGAATCAGTTTGCCGAGTTCAACAACTACGTGAACAGCCCCGTTGCCGTTTACAAGGACGAGCTGTATAACCTTCCGTTCAACATGAACACCTTCAGCAAGATGTGGCCCGAGGTGCGTACGCCCGAACAGGCGAAGGCGAAGATTGCCGCCCAGGTAGCCGAGGCGGGCATTGGCGAGCCCTCCAACCTGGAAGAGCAGGCACTTTCCCTGGTTGGCCGCGATGTGTACGAGAAGCTCATCAAGGGCTACACCGAAAAGCAGTGGGGCCGCGACTGCAAGGACCTTCCTGCCAGCATCATCAAGCGCCTTCCGTGCCGCTTCCGCTATGACAACAATTACTTCAACGATCGTTGGCAGGGCATTCCCATGGGTGGCTACACCAAGATGGTGGAAGCCATGTTTGGCGATACGCCCGTCAAGCTGAACACGGAATACCGTGAGTTCATTGCCCAGAACCCCGATGTTGCCGATCGCGTTATCTACTGCGGTCCCATCGACGAGTCCTACGATTACCAGCTTGGTCGCCTGGAGTACCGCAGCCTGCGCTTCGAAAGCGAGATTCTCGACGAGGAAAACCATCAGGGCAACGCCGTGGTGAACTACACCGAGCGTGAGGTGCCTTATACGCGCATCATCGAGCACAAGCATTTTGAGTACGGCACGCAGCCCAAGACGGTCATCACGCGCGAGTACCCGGCCGACTGGAAGCCCGGCGACGAACCGTACTATCCCATCAACGACGAGCGTAATTCGTCGCTGTATGCTCAGTACGTCGACCTTGCCTCCAAGGAGGGCAAGGTCGTGTTCGCTGGTCGCTTGGGCGGCTACAAGTACTACGACATGGACAAGGCCATCGACGCTGCGTTCGACCTGGTCGAAGCAGAGCTTGGCGTAACCATCGCCTAGTTGCCTGGAACATCGCCGTAAAGCGGAGGGCGCCCGTGCGTCCTCCGCTTTTTTGCGTTTGGGGTGCTTGTTCGCTGCGTCAAATTGGGACTTTTGTTGTGGTAATATTTCCCTGTGTGGCTGTGAAAACCACGAGGAAATGGGGCTGATATGACGGGGTATTCCTATCGTTTCCGCATGCGTTCGGCATGCGTTGCGTTCATTGCCGCTACAATCGTCACCTTCTTGCTTGCGTCGTCTCCGTCGTATGGCTTGGAGGCAATCGATTCGCTTCCCACTGTCGCGCCGCAGGGCTCAGAGGCCGTTGCCGATTCATCTGTGGACCCAACGACCAAGACAGGCGATTCTGCGGTAGTCGATGAGGGCGATGCTCCTGCTAGTGAGCCGTCCGCCGTTTCGCAGGCTGACGATGGGGAAGGGGATCCCGCTGCCTCGCCGGCGGCCGATTCCGTTTCCGCTGATGTTCCTGTCGTTGCGGTTGAACCGCAGGCCACATCTGCTCAAAGTTCCCTCGATACATGTTCGGACGATCCCCAGGATCCTTCCGAAACCACTCAGGAGCCCTCGTACGAAGAATCCCATGTGAACATGTATCGCCTGTATAACCCGAATTCGGGCGAACATTTCTACACGTCGAGCGAATCCGAGGCCATCTCCATTGCCAGCATCGGTTGGCAATGGGAGGGCATTGGCTGGGTGGCTCCCTCTATGTCGGATACGCCCGTGTATCGCCTGTACAACCCCAACGGCGGCGACCATTTCTTCACGACGTCGGAGTCCGAGCGCGACGGCCTGGTGAAGAAGGGCTGGAAGTACGAGGGCATCGGCTGGTACTCCGATGCCGAAGGCACGGGCCTCGTCGTGTATCGTCAGTACAACAAGAACGCCAAGACGGGCTCGCATAACTACACGACGTCCGCCACCGAAAACGCCTCGCTTGTGAAGATGGGCTGGACGGCCGAGGGCATCGCCTGGTACGCCACGAATGGCGCGAACCTGCCGTTTACGGCGCGCTGGCTCGTTTCTCCCGCATGGACGGGGTCTCTCGAGCGCTACTGGCTCGATTCGAATGCAAGCGTCGCCAAGTCTCGCCTTGTTACCGCTTCGGAGGGTGCGGGGTATACCGCATACGCGCGTTCCAACGGCATCATCGTGCGCGGAAAGTGGGATAACGGCGCTGGTCGCGTATACGTTGCGAACAATGACGGCAAACTGGCATCCACGTCCGACGGAAATACCGGTTGGCTTGTGACCAAGGCCTACGATGGCGTATTGCAGCGCTATCGCTATGACGCCACGTCCCATGCCATGCTGTCGGGCTTCTTCGTAGTTGATGGCGCTCGCTATTTTGGCATGGGCAACAATGGTTACGTGCTGCGCGGCAAGACCAACTGGGGCAATCATGTTCTTCTGGCCAACAACGATGGCGTCATGCCGTCTGCCACGGGTTGGCTTGTGACAGGAATCTACGATGGGGGCAACTTGCAGCGTTACTGGTTGCAGAAGGCCTACCAGTCGTTCGTGGGGGCGCGTACGGGCTTCTTCAATGCCGAGGGAAGCAAGTACTTTGGCGTATACAACGAAGGTTACGTGCTTCGAAACAATTTCATCAAGGATGGCTCCACCTGGTACAAGGCCGACAATGACGGCAAGCTCGTGAAGTCGGTTCCTCCTGCGCAGTACCTTATGACCGAGTATGCGCAGCGCTTCTCGAGCGCTACGCGCTGGCTCATCATGATCAACCTCGATACCGCCATGTTGGGTGTCTATACGGGTTCTCAGGGCAATTGGACGTGTGTCCAGTACTGGCTCTGCTCGCCTGGCAAGCCTTCCACTCCCACGGTTACCGGTACGTTCACCACGCTCGATCGCAAGCCGCATCTGAGCACGGCCTATTCCGCGCGGTATTGCACGCGCTTCTATGGCGGCTACTTCATTCATAGCATCCTTGGCACGGGCAACGAGCTGGGCAGCTATCGTTACCTGTCGCATGGATGCGTGCGCGTTGAGGTGGATAATGCCAGGTGGATTTACGAAAACGTACCGCTTGGCACTACGGTTCACGTGTACAACTAGGCTGTCGTTCGCGCCTCGCGCTTCTTTGACCTTGGGCGTGCTTGCTTAAAGGTTGCTGAAGGCGAGGCGCATAGTTGAGCGGGTCGTATGTAAACTGCGCTCTGCGAGTTCGTATTCGTTTATACTTTTTAGAATCTTAATGTGCCGACTGTACTGTAGGGGATATATCAGCTCATGAGCAAAGGAAAACATGCTGGTCATGGTACACCGGTTACTCGTTACGAGGACCAGTGGGGCCAGGAACAAGGCAATGCCCAGTGGATGCCCAGCGGTATGGTGCCCATCAATCCGTACTCTCGCTCCTCGTACGCCGAGGGTCTTGCGAACAAGAAGGGGAAGCGTCGTCGTCGCAAGCGCATCGGCATCACCATTGCCCTGGTGATTATCGCCATGCTCGTGTGCGCTGGCACGGCTGCGGCTTTGTATTTCACCAATCAGATCAAGACGATTGACGAGAACTTCTCGCAGGGTCTCGATGCCGACATCGAAGACGCTCTCGTTGAAACGAACGCGCCAAGCGATCCGTTCTACGTGCTGCTCATGGGTACCGACGAGTCCATCGAACGTTCCGAAGATAACACCTTCGGTGGCATTTATCGCACCGACACCATCATTCTTGCGCGCGTCGATCCGGGCAACAAGAAGGTCACCATGATTTCGATTCCGCGTGATACGCAGGTCGACATGGGTGAATACGGTCTTCAGAAGATCAATGCCGCATATGCGTATGGCGGGGCGTCTCTTGCCGTCAAGACGGTTTCCGAGCTCTGCGACGTCGATATCGCTCACTTCGTGCTTGTTGACATGGACGGTCTTGCTGCCATCGTCGACAATCTGGGTGGCATCGAGGTCGACGTTCCCATGGAAATCGACGACGAGGATTACACGGGCCATCTCGACGCGGGTCTGCAGACGCTCGATGGCTGGCAGACGCTCATCTTTGCGCGTAGCCGCCATGCATACGATTCCGTGGGCGATGGCGACCTGCTTCGCGCCGCGAACCAGCGTACCGTTATTAGCGCTATCGTCGACAAGCTCTTCCAGAGTGACATCATCACTATGAGCACGTCCATCACGAACCTGTCTTCGTTCATTCAGACCGACCTTACGGTGAGCGAAATCGTGGAATACGCCCAGGCTCTGAAGGGCATCGACACAACGACCGATGTGTACAGCGCTACGGCGCCCGTCGAGTCGGTGTACGAGAACAATATCTGGTGGTGCAAGCTCATTACAAGCGAATGGGAGGAAATGCTCAGCCGCATGAAGCAGGGCCTTGCTCCCACTGAAGAGCAAGAGGTCGATTCTGCCACGGGCATTGTGCTCTCGTCGGTGGGCGATAGCGGCACGGCTTCCGTCACGGCCGACACGAATGCCACCTCGACTGCTTCCGTTACCCAGGATGGCAATGTCGTCGTGAAGAACGGTTCGGGCGTATCGGGTGCGGCCTCCTCGGCGGCTAGCATGCTCGCCAAGGCTGGCTTCAATGTGACCGAGGTTGGCGATGCCGATTCCGATAAGTACAAGAGCACGCTCATCATCTACGCTTCCGACGAATTTGCCGATGAAGCGAAGACCATCAACGAAACCTTGGGCGGCAGCAACACCGTCATGAAGAACGATGGTACGTACACCATGACGGGCGACTTGCTGGTGGTGCTCGGCTCGGCCGACGCATCGTAGCGGCAAAGGCACGTAATCATAGGGCGTCGGCGTTTTGCCGGCGCCCTTTTTTGGCTCTTCGGTGGTTTCTGTGGGAGAGATTCCGGCATAGGCCCAGCTCAGCGGGCGAAAACAACGATCTGGAACTGAAACGGCCCCGGGAGGGGCCGTTTCCGCGTCATCCGCCTATGATTGCTAAGCCAAATTCAGACAACCGAAGAGGTGTGACGCATGAAGAGTCTACTACTTCTCGCCCTCGGTCTGGCCCGCACGGTCGTCCTGGGCGCGCGCATCGAGGCCGAGCGCATCGTCGTGAGCGTCCGGCCCTACAAGCGCGAGCAGCGCCGCTGCCCCGTATGCGGCAGGGCCTGCGACTTCTACGACATGGCGAACCGCGGGGCCCCCAGGCTGTGGAGGGCGATGGACCTGGCGCGCTCGGCCTGCTACCTGGAGTACGCGCCCTGCAGGGTGCGCTGCCCGGAGCACGGCGTGCGCACCGAGGCCGTCCCCTGGGCGCGGCACGGGGCGCGCTTCACGCGTGACTTCGAGGACTGGGTGGCGTGGCTGGCGGTCCGCTGCACCGCCTCGGCGGTCTCCGAGCTCGCCCGCGTCGAGTGGCACAGCGTGGGCGGCGTGTGCAGGCGCGTCTACGCCGAGCTGGAGGCCGCGCGCGGCGCCTCGAGGTTCGACGGCGTGCGCCGCATCGGCATCGACGAGACGTCGTACAAGAAGGGCCACAAGTACGTCACGGTGGTCGTCGACCACGACCGCGGCTGCCTCATCTGGGCGCACGAGGGCACCGGCAAGGACGTGCTCAACCTGTTCCTCGACGAGCTCACGCGCGAGCAGAGGCGCGCCATAGAGGTGGTGACCGCCGACGGCGCGAGGTGGATAAGGCAGCTGGTCAAGCGCCGCTGCCCCAACGCGAGGTGGGTCATGGACCCCTTCCACGTGGTCCAGTGGATGAACGACGCGCTCGACGCCGTGCGCTGCGAGGAGTGGAACGCCGCCAGGGCCGCCGCCAGGGCCGCCAGGCCCAGGCCCGAGGGCAAGCGCGGCAGGCCTGCCAAAGGCGAGCTGCCGCCCGAGGAGGTCAGGGCGCTCGAGGAGGAGGCGGCCTCCATCAAGGGCAGCCGCTACGCGCTCGTGAAGAACCCCGAGGACCTCACCGACGGCCAGAGGGCGAGGCTCGAGGCGCTCAAGAAGAGGGCCGGCTCGCGGCTGGTCAGGGCCTGGGAGCTCAAGGAGGACCTGCGGGCCGTCTTCCGGGCAGCCGACGGCTCCGAGGCCGCCGAGCTGCTCGACGACTGGATGCACAGGGCCGCCTACTGCAAGATCGCCAAGGTCGTCGCCGTGGAGAAGAAGGTGCGCCGCCGGCGCGACGACATCATCGCCGCAGTCGAGCTCGGCATCAGCAACGGGCGCGTAGAGGCCATCAACAACAAGATCAAGGTGACGGTGAGGATGGGCTACGGCTTCCGCAACACCGACAACCTCGTGGCCCTGCTCATGCTCAGGTGCGGCGACTGCCAGCCCCAGCTCCCGGGTCGCCCGGTGAAGGCGAGGAAGAAGGGCGTGAAGGGAGCGAAGAGCGTTGCTGCCTAGGCTAGCCCCTTGTCACACAAACTACCGAAGCCTCCCTTTTTTTCATTTGGAAACATCCTTGAAAAGATGAACGTGTAATATGGCACTAATAATGAGGTTACGGCTATGGGCTGATGACGCATCGCGTCTTCGCGAACACGAAGGGAAGGCTTATGACCCCCGATCAGGAATACGTTCTCAAGACGGTTAAGGCCAGGGACGTTCATTTCGTCCGCTTTTGGTTCACCGACGTCATGGGGAACATGAAATCGTTCGCGGTCAATCCCAACGAGCTCGAACATGCCTTTGAAGAGGGCATGGGTTTCGATGGCAGCTGCATCAATGGCTTTTCCGATACGGCGGAAAGCGACATGCTCGCGTTCCCCGATGCCTCCACGTTCCAGATTCTTCCGTGGCGTCCCGATTCCAATGCCGTGGCGCGTATGTTCTGCAATATTCGCACGCCGGAAGGCGAACCATTCGAAGGCGATTCGCGCCTCATCCTGTCGCGCGTTGTCCAGAGCGTCCGTGAGGCGGGCTACGAAGCGAATATGGGTCCCGAGGTCGAATACTTCTACTTCCGCGACTCGAAGGGGACCGAAGTGCTCGACCGTGGAGGCTACTTCGACCTCACCGAGCTCGATTCGGGTAGTGACCTGCGTCGCGATACCGTTTTGGCCCTCGAGAATATGGGCATTCCTGTTGAATACAGCCATCACGAGAGTGGCCCCAGCCAGCATGAAATCGACTTGCGCTATTCCGATGCATGTAGCATGGCCGACGCCGTCATGACGTACAAGATGGTCGTGAAGGAAATCGCCGCGCTTCATGGCGTGTATGCGAGCTTCATGCCCAAGCCTCTTTCCGACTGCCCGGGTAGTGGCATGCATGTGCATTTGAGCCTGTTCGATCACGATGATCGCAATGCGTTCTTCGATCCGAACGACCCCCTGGGGCATCACCTCTCGAGCACCGCAAAGCACTTCATTGCGGGTCTCTTGCATTACGCTCCCGAATTCTGCCTGGTCACGAACCAGTATGTGAATTCCTATAAGCGCCTTACGGGTGGAAAGGAAGCCCCCGCGTACGTTAGCTGGGCGCGCAGCAATCGTTCTACGCTCGTGCGTATTCCGGGGTATCGTCCATCCGAGGAAATGGCCTGTCGCGTCGAGATGCGCAATGCCGATCCGGCATGCAATCCGTATCTGGCCTTCGCGGTGATGCTTGCTGCTGGTATGGCAGGCATACGCGAGCAGTTACCGCTTCCGGAATCCTCCGAGGGCGTGAACCTTTCTTCGCTCGATCCGTCCAAGCTTCGCGAGCTGGGCGTGCAGAAGCTCCCGCTTACCCTGGGCAACGCAATCGAACTGTTTGCCGAAAGCGACCTTATGAAATCGGTGCTGGGCGAGCACATCCACGGCTATCTCGTTGATGCGAAATCGCGCGAGTGGCGTGAGTACCTGAAGCAGGTTTCCCCGTGGGAGCTCGATCGCTGGCTGGAAGTGCTGTAGCCATGGCGCGCAAGCAAGTCGCGTTCGTGGCGGACAGCCTGGATAACGCCTACACATTTCAAAATGCGCTTTCCGATATGGACGTCGACGTCGTTGCCTGGTCGAGCGCCCGCTTCGAGAAGGCAACTGCGCAGCGATTCGACTTCGACTTGCTCATCTATGAGATTTCGGGCAATGTCTCCGAGGTGCTTCACCGTCTTGAACGGGTGCTTTCCAGCGAATCGAATGCATGCGCGCTGTTCGTCGTCGATGAGGCGTCGTTGTCGGGCCTTTGCCTTCCCACGCAGGTGAAGTGCGACTTCATCCTAAGCGGAGCGTCAGGTGCGGAATGCACCGCTCGCATTAGGCAGCTTCTCTGGCCGGGCAACGAAACGAATGTCGATGACTATATCGTCGTCGATGGCATGACCATCAACTTGGCCACGTATCAGGTTGACGTAGATGGCTCTCCGCTCGACTTCACGTATCTGGAATATGCACTGCTCGCGTTTCTCGCGTCGCATCCTGGTCGTACGTATTCGCGTGATGCGCTCCTGAGTCGCGTGTGGGGTTTCGACTACTATGGCGGCAGCCGTACCGTCGACGTGCACGTTCGTCGTATTCGCGCAAAGCTTGGTCCTGAACTTGCGCAGCATTTGGAAACCGTGCGTGGGGTAGGCTATCTCTGGAACGTGTAGGGTATACTCAACTATTCGTAAGTTGTTTTTACCGGGAAGCGTGTTCCTATGCCTAAGAAAATAGCTGTCATCGACGGAAACTCCCTGATGCATCGCGCGTATCATGCGGTGCCGCCAACCATGAACGCGCCCGACGGCACTCCTACCAATGCCGTATTCGGCTTCCTTTCCATGTTCTTCAAGTTCATTGAGGTTGCCGCACCCGACGCGGTTGTCTGCGCGTTTGACGTGGGTAAGCCGAAGTTTCGCATCGAGGCGCTCGAGCAGTACAAGGCGCAGCGTCCTCCCATGGATGACGAACTGCGCGTTCAGTTCCCGCTCGTCGAGGAAATCTTGGAGAGCATGAACATTCCCGTGGTGAAGGTTCCCGGTTGGGAAGGCGACGACATCCTGGGCACCATTTCCGCCCGCGCCGATGCCCTCGGATACGATTCTCTCCTGGTTACGGGCGATAAGGATGCGTGTCAGCTTGCCAGTGAACATACGCACATCGTAAATACGAAGAAGGGCATTTCCGATGTCGTGATCTACGACCCGGCGGGCGTTCAGGAAAAGTACGGCGTAACCCCGGAGCAGATTCCCGATTATCTGGGGTTCATGGGCGATTCCGCCGATAACATCCCAGGCGTACCTGGTATTGGCCCGAAGAGCGCCTCCAAGCTTCTGCAACAGTTTGGCAGCATGGAGGGCGTGTACGAAAACCTCGACAAGCTAAAGGGCAAGCAGCTCGAGAACCTTACCAATAATCGTGATGCGGCCTTCCTGTCGCGCGATGTCGCCATCATCAAGCGCGACCTCGACTTCGAGCTCGATCTTGATGCCGTTTCGTTCCCCTCGTATACCGCCGAATCCGTTTCGGAGGCGTTCGACAAGCTGCGCTTGAAGGCCCATCTGGGCAAGGCGCTTGCGCTTATTGGCGGCCAGGCGGTTCAGCATAACGTCGAGATTCCCTGGCGAGATTACCTTACGGGGGACGACGCCAAGGTGTTTGCCGACGAGGTTCTCGACGACGGCGTGGCACACGACGCAGACGACGTTGTGGGCATTGCCTTCCTCAAGAGCGATCAGGGTTCCATCTTTGGCGACGATCTTATGCTGGCCGTTTCCACGGCGAAGGCATGCGCGCTGTTGGAAGGGTCGCAGGCTCAGGCTATGTTGTCTCATGCGGTTTTGGTTTCGGGCGTCATTCCCGTTGCCGTATACGATGCCAAGGCAGTTGCGGGCGAAGTGTATCCCGCCGATACTGCCGAAGAGAAGCTCATTCATACGCACGACCTGTTCGATATGAAGCTGTTCGACGTGAGTCTTGCCGCTTACGTGCTCGATTCCTCTGCGCGCGATTACACGCCGGCGCATCTAGCCGAGCGCTACTTGGGCGGCGCGTTGCCTCAGGGCTCTTCCGACGCTGATGAGCTGGTCATTCAGGCGGCTGCCATTCGCCTGCTTTCCGGCGAGCTCAGCAAGCGCATGGAAGAAGACTGCGTCTATGACGTCTACAGCGATATCGATGCTCCGCTCGTTCCCGTGCTTGCGCATATGGAACGCGTGGGTGCGGCTATCGACGTCGATCATCTTCGCGCACTGGGCGAAAAGACTCAGGGCGATTTGGATGCACTCGTTGCGCAAATCTACGAGCTAGCAGGCGAGGAGTTCAACGTCGATTCTCCCAAGCAGGTAGGCCATATTTTGTTCGAGGTCATTGGCCTGAAGCCGAAGAAGAAGACCTCGCGTGGCTATTCCACCGACGCCAAGGTGCTTTCCGAGCTTGCAAACGAGCATGAGCTTCCGGGTCTCATCCTGAAGTACCGCGAGCTTGCGAAGATCAAGGGCACGTACATCGACGCGCTGCCGAAGATGCGTCGCGGCGACGGTCGCCTTCATACTTCGTTCAACCAGACGGTTACCACTACGGGCCGTCTGAGCTCGAGCGACCCCAACCTGCAGAACATCCCCGTGCGCACGGCGTTTGGCCGCCATATTCGCGAATGCTTCGTGCCGCTTACCGAGGGCCACGTGTTCATGTCTGCGGACTATTCGCAAATCGAGCTTCGTCTGCTTGCGCATCTTTCGGGCGACGAGCATTTGGTTGCTGCATTCAATTCCGGTGCCGACTTCCATGCTGCTACTGCTTCGCATGTATTCGGCGTACCCATCGAAGAAGTCACTCCCGAACTGCGCAGTCGCGCAAAGGCCGTGAACTTCGGCATCGTGTATGGCCAGCAGGCATATGGCCTCTCGCAGACCCTGAAGGTTTCCTTTGCCGAGGCCCAGCAAATGATCGACCAGTACTTCGAGGCATATCCGGGCGTTCGTTCGTACCTTGATGGCGTTGTGGAATTCGCTCGCGAGCATGGCTATGCTCAGACCATGTTCGGGCGCAAGCGCCATATTCCCGAAATTAACGTGCGCAACGCGCAGCAGCGTTCGTTTGCGGAGCGCAGGGCTATGAACCATCCCATGCAGGGCAGTGCGGCCGATATCATCAAGCTTGCCATGGTCCAAGCTGAAAACCGCCTGCGTCACGAGTTCCCCAATGCGAAGCTCATGATTCAGGTGCACGACGAACTCGACTTGTCCGTTCCTGCCGATCAGGTGGAGCCGGTAAGCGAGCTGTTGCGCGAAGTCATGGAGAACGTGGTTGAACTTTCGGTGCCTCTCATTGTCGATGTGCAGTCGGGCGAAAACTGGGCGCAGGCTCACTAGGGGCTTCGATGCATCTTACTGATTCCCAGTGCGATAGGTATTTCGATGTCATGGATTGCCTGCTCACGTACGTGAACGGGCGATTCAACGTGGTCGATGCGAACGAGGTTGACGATCGCGATCCGCTTATCGAAGCGAAGCTGGCGCTCATCGCGCATGAGCTATGGGAGAACGTTGCAGTAATCGACGACTTCGTGCGCGACAATCCCTACGATTTGCCTCAGGCCGACCTGGCGCTCACGCAATCGTGGAAGCATGCGCTCTCGGGGACGTTTACCGTTGTGAGGTACCAGCAAGGGCATGCCATCCTCATGCACGAATCGGGCATCTACAGCGTTTCGGGCGTGGAAGCCGATTGGGAAGAGGTATTGGGCAGGGTTCCTGCTGTCGTCGATGCTGTGCTTCTTCCGTTCGAGGGGTCGATTATCTACGATGGCTTCCTATCCATTGGCGATGTGCCCGAGGCACGTGCGCGTGCCATTGCCGACGAGTTCGAAGAACGTTGTCAGCAGGGCGTTGCTTCCACGGCGGATGAATTTCTGCAGCGTTCCAGCGCCTATCACGAGGCGCAGAGCATGCTCGAATTCGAGAAGTTCATGAACTCGCTCGATCGTCATCAGAGCCAGGAACCCGAGGTGCTGCCCAAGGGCTTTCATCGAGGCGCGCTGGCGGGGCTTTCTGGCAAGGAACGAGATGAGGCGGTTGAGCGTGACCTTGATCGTCGTTTCGGGGAATCGAAGCCTGCGGCGCTCGCAACGAGGGAAGACGAAGCGCTTAACATCATCGGGCTTTGCACGTTGTATTGCGGCATCGTCCGCCTTTCCGATGCGTATCGCCAGTACTGCGCGTGCGTGCACGAGCCCATGGGCGAATCCGAGTTTCGTACCCTTGCCGTTCGAGCAGGTCAGGACAAGGAAGCACCGTTTGTTATCTGGATCGAAGGCGAGCATGTGCATGCGATGCACTTCACGCTCGACGAGGAATACGTTGCCGCGCAGGTGGCGCAACGCATCACCGAGGGAACCTCTGTGAAGGCGTTTGCCTCCATGGAGCGCAACATTGCCGATTTTCGTCGCATGCTCGAAGACGAGCTGGGCAACCTTGATGGCATGCGCCATTATCTGGCGCGTGAGCACGAGAAGTTCTCGATGCGCCCACTTCCGCCGTATTTGCCTGATGCTGACGCGTTTGACGTCATTTTCGATAACACGTGCATCCAGATGCTCATTTCGTTCCTGGACGAGCGCATACCCGATGGCCAGGACGATTATCTCTTTGCCGATAGGGTAGTGGAGGAGCTCGTTTTGGGCGCCATCGAAATTGGCGACGTCCAGGCCATGCATGCCTATACGCATCAGCTAGGACTCGATGGCTGCTGTGCCGACGAGACGCGCCTGCGTCAGCTGGTGGCGAACGTCTATGACAACGTGCCTTCCTGGGAAAACAACGGTTGGTCTCCGCGCGAAGTGCGCGAGAGGCTTACCGGTCGCCGTATGTTCTACGATGAGCGCGGCAAACTCATGAAGGTGGGTAGCAACGATCCGTGCCCCTGCGGTAGCGGGCTCGAGTATCGCGACTGCTGCGGGCGCTAATTACTTTCCAGCGGCAATCTGGCTGAACGTGACGTTGCCTTCGGCATCGCCCGAAACCGTTACGGTGTAGGTGCCCGGTGCGAGCCCGTCGATGGTTTGGAACACTTCGCCCGAAAGCGAACGGCTAAAGGCGGCGTATCCGCCTGCTTCGGTAATTGTAAGCGTTGCCTCGCCTGCGGTTATCTCTGCTTCCATCTGCAGATTCGTGTTTTCCTGGATGGTGACCGATTCCGACTGCTCGCCCTTCGAAAGGTCGAATTCGAAAAGCGGGGTAGCGCTGCTGGACTTCTTCTGCTCCGCTTCCTTCGATGCGTCGGAGCTGGTATCCGAGTTCTGAGCGTTTTCGCTTGCAGCCTCTTGGTTGGTTTCCTGTGGCTCTTGGGCGCTATTCGCATTGTTTGCGCAGCCGGCAAAGATGAGACACGTTGCGCACAGCAGGGTGCAGAGTATGGCGTTTCGCATGGTTCCTCCCATCGTTTGCTCCCTATTGTATGGGCTATCTCGCCTCGCTTTCACCTCCATTCGGCGAATAGATGGCAAAACAAAGCTGCAATGGGAAATTGAATTGCGTGCAATTAGATGTGACGAAATGATAACGATGCGGGCTTCCTCCTTCCGCGATGGGGTTTTGGGAGTATAGTGGTCACCAATACATAGAGCGCATTGCGCACAACGAAAAGGAGTAATCATGGCTCAGGTACTTTCTTCGGCAGAATTCGATTCCAAGGTCCTTCAGGCTTCCGAGCCCGTCCTCGTCGACTTCTACGCCGATTGGTGCGGCCCCTGCAAGATGATGTCGCCGACGATTGACGAGGTTGCCAATGAGATGTCTGGCAAGGCGAGCGTCTACAAGGTGAATGTTGACGAGTGCCCCGATATTGCCCAGCGCTATGGCGTCATGAGCATTCCCACCCTCATCGTGTTCCAGGGCGGGGAAATCAAGAACCAGACGCTTGGCGCCCAGCCCAAGGCTTCCGTTCTGGCTCTGTTCGACTAGCACGTAGCGAGGTCGATATCATGGGTGTATACGATATCGCAATTATTGGGCAGGGCCCTGCTGGCCTTACCGCAGGTCTTTACGCTGCGCGTGCGGGCCTTTCCACGGCAATGTTCGAACGCATGATGCCCGGTGGCCAGATGGGCGAAACCGCGCAGGTGGACAATTACCCCGGCTTCTCCGAAGGCGTGAGCGGGTTCGACCTTGCAATGCAGATGAGCGGCCAGGCAACGCGCTTTGGCGCTCAGAGCATCCAGGAAGACGTGCTGTCCGTAGACGTCTCGTCTTCGCCCAAGCAGGTGGTTACCGCGCAGGGCACGTACCAGGCGCGTGCGATCATCTTCGCTCCGGGTGCGCGCAGTCGCAAGCTCGAGGTTCCCGGCGAGGCCGAATATGCAGGCAAGGGCGTATCCTATTGCGCCACCTGCGACGGTGGGTTCTTCCGTGGCAAGGATGTCGTGGTCGTTGGCGGCGGCGAAACCGCTGCAAGCGATGCGATCTACCTGGCGCGCTTGTGCAACAAGGTGCATGTCGTCCATCGCCGCGACACTCTGCGCGTGAGCGCTGCGAGCCGCCAGCAGATGGAAGCCGCCGAGAACGTTTCCTTCGAATGGAATTCCGTCGTTCGCGAGATCCGCGGGGAAGACGGCAAGGTCTCCCAGGTGGTCATCGCCGATGTCGAAACGGGCGAGGAGCGCGTCATTCCCACGAGCGCGGTGTTCGTTGCCGTGGGCAAGGTTCCGAACACCGAGCCTTTCGCCCAGGTGCTGCCCCTGAACGAATCTGGCTACATCGTGGCCGATGAGAACGGGGTCACTGCTCTCGAGGGCGTGTTCGCGGCGGGTGACGTGCGAACCAAGCGGCTTCGTCAGGTGAGCACGGCGGTTTCCGATGGTGCAAATGCTGCGGAGGTCGCTGCAGAGTGGCTTTCATCATGTTAAGATAGCCCAGTTACATTGCGGCTCCGCATACGAGCGGGGCAAACGAAGATATATGAGAACGCGTCGCGCTGGCGGCGCGTTTTCGTGAATACATGTGAAGGGTGCAGTTATGCTCGAAAAGGAAAAGCTCGAGAAGATCATCGAGGCTTACCGCGAAATTCAGGTCAAGATGACCGACCCTGCCGTGCTGGGTAACCAGAAGGAATACAACCGCCTTGCCAAGGAGTACTCCAATCAGACTCCGCTCGCCAAGGCTGCGGAAAAGTACGTGAAGGACCTGGAAGACCTGGCCGAAGCCAAGGAAATGCTCGGCGAGGCCGACATGAAGGAATTCGCCCAGGAGGAAATCGCGCGCATCGACGCCGAACTGCCCGGCCTGGAAGAGGACATCAAGTTCATGCTCATTCCCGCCGACCCGGCCGACGATAAGGACATCATCGTCGAGATTCGCGCTGGCGCTGGCGGCGACGAGGCTGCCATCTTCGCGGGCGATCTGTACAAGATGTACTCCCACCTGGCCGACGAGAAGGGCTGGAAGATCGAAACGCTCGATGCTTCCGCTTCCGAGGCTGGTGGCTACAAGGAAATCCAGTTCAAGGTGAAGGGCGATCGCGTCTATTCCGAAATGAAGTTCGAATCGGGCGTGCACCGCGTGCAGCGCGTTCCCAAGACGGAAAGCCAGGGTCGCATCCACACCTCCACGGCCACCGTTGCCGTGCTTCCCGAAGCCGACGAGGTGGAAGTTGACATCAAGCAGGAAGACCTGCGCATCGACGTATATCGCGCTGGTGGCCCGGGTGGTCAGTGCGTTAACACCACCGACTCCGCCGTGCGCATCACGCACCTGCCCACGGGCCTGGTCGTTCAGTCCCAGGACCAGAAGTCGCAGCTGCAGAACAAGATTGCCGCCATGGCCGTTCTGCGTGCCCGTCTGTACGACAAGATGCTCGAAGAGCAGCGCGCAGCCGAGGGCGCGGAGCGTCGTGCCCAGATTGGCACGGGCGACCGTTCCGAGAAGATTCGCACGTACAATGGCCCCCAGGACCGCGTGACCGACCATCGCATTGGCTACAACGGCACGTACAACGGCATTCTGCTCAATGCGGGCGGCGCTGGCATCGACGAGCTCATCACGGCTCTGCAGGCTGCCGACCGTGCGCGCAAGCTGGAGCAGGCCGTATAAATGTCCGAAACGTGGACGGTCAAGAGGATCCTCGACTGGATTAGTGGCTACCTTTCCGAACGGGGCGACGAGAATCCGTTGCTCTCCGCTCAATGGCTCGTTGCCGAAGCGCTGGGCGTATCCCGCATTCAGCTCTACGCCGACCTCGACCGTCCGCTTTCCATGGCTGAACGCGACACGTTGCGTGATTATACGCGCAGGCGTGGCGCGGGCGAGCCGCTTCAGTACATTACCGGCACCACCGACTTCCGCTTCATCACGGTGCGTGTGAAGCCAGGCGTGCTCATTCCACGTCCCGAAACGGAAGTGCTGGTGAGCGAAGCCCTTTCCGCATGCAAGCCCCGTATTGCCGCCTTGCGAACCGCTTCTGTCGCACTCGAAGGCGAAGCGGAGGGCGAGGAGGCTTCCACGCCTGCCGAACCGCAGCCGTTTCGCGTTGTGGACCTTTGCACGGGCTCGGGTTGCATTGCGTGCTCCATTGCCAAGGAAGTTCTCCAATCCCAGGTCGTTGCCACCGACATTTCCGATGACGCCATCGAGCTCGCGCGCTTGAATGCCGCCGAGCTGGGGTTGTCCGAACGCGTTGACGTCGTTCAGGGCGACCTGGCGAAGGGCGTTCCCGCGGTATGGAATGGCACGGTCGACCTGGTTATCTCGAATCCTCCTTACATTCCCACGGCCGTTTTGGGCGAGATGAGCCACGAGGTCATGGACTACGAGCCCTCGCTTGCGCTCGATGGTGGGGAAGACGGGCTCGACTTGTATCGTCGCATCGTCCCCGCCGCTCTCGAGCTGCTTGCCCCGGGTGGGGTATTGGCGGTCGAACTGCATGAGACGTGCCTGGACGAGGCACGCGCCATTGCGGTGGAGGCCGGGTTTGCCTCCTGCCGCATTGCCGTGGACCTTGCGGGTCGTCCGCGCGTGCTCGTTGCCTCTTCGCCGCTCGAATAGCGGTATGATTACCGCTGCAGGTTCCGTTCGAAAGAGGAGAACATGAGCAGCGAAAACATTCTTTCCCAGCATCTCGACGAGGCGGCATCCTACATTCAGGGCATCATCGGCCCCCGTACGTTTAGCTTGGGCCTGGTGCTGGGCAGCGGCTTGAATCCGCTTGCCGATTCCATCGAAGACCCCATCGTCATTCCCTTTGGCGATGTTCCGCATATGCAGGTAAGCACTGCCGAGGGTCATAAGGGGCAGTTCGTATGCGGAACGCTTTCCGGCAAGAGCGTTCTGGCCATGCAGGGCCGCCTGCATGCGTACGAGGGCTATTCTTCCACGCAGGTAGCGTTTCCCATTTGGCTCATGCAGCGCTTGGGCGTGCCCGCGATGTGCACGACGAATGCTGCCGGAGGCATTAACGAGCAGTATCGTCCCGGTGACTTCTGCGTTATGCGCGACCACATCAATCTCACGGGGCGCAATCCCATTGCCAATCCCGATGCGGCTGCGCTTGCCGAGCGCTTCTTCAGCATGACCGATTGCTACGACCCGGCCTTGCGGGCCACGGCATTGCGCGTGGCCGAGGAACGCGGCATTCGCGCTCACGAGGGCGTGTACCTGGGCTTGTTGGGCCCGAGCTTCGAAACCCCTGCCGAGATCAGGGCCTTTCGCGTGCTGGGGGCCGATACGGTTGCCATGAGCGTCGTCGAGGAGGTCATCGCCGCTCGTCATGTGGGCATGCGCGTTCTGGGTATTTCGCTCGTATCGAATATGGCTGCAGGTATTGGGGCGGTCGATGGCGCAGGAGGCGCGTCCCCTTCGGGGGAAGAGGTCATGGTTTTGGCGAAAACGCGCGAAAAGCAGTTCGAGCTGCTTATCCGTGGTATCGTTGAGACGCTTTAGATTACGTTCGCGGAAAGGTTGCGTGCATGGAAGAGTACAAGCGCGAGTTCATCGAGTTCATGGTTGAATCCGAGGTGCTCAAGTTCGGCGAGTTTACCCTGAAGAGTGGTCGCAAGTCCCCGTTCTTCATGAATGCGGGCGCCTACGTTACTGGTGACCAGCTCCATCGCCTGGGTTGCTATTATGCTCGCGCCATCCATGACAATTTCGGCGACGATTTCGACATCGTTTTTGGCCCTGCATACAAGGGTATTCCGCTGTCGGTGGTCACCGCCATGGCCTATCACGAGCTCTATGGCAAGGAAGTGCGCTATTGCTCGAACCGCAAGGAGAAGAAGGATCACGGTGAGGGTGGCAGCCTGCTGGGCGCCGAGCTCTACGACGGCGCACGCGTGGTAATGGTGGAAGACGTAACCACGTCGGGCAAGTCCATCGATGAAACCTATCCGCTGATCTCGTCCATCGCCAATATTGAAGTGAAGGGCCTCATGGTTTCCCTGAACCGCATGGAAGTGGGCAAGGGTGGCGTAAAGGCCGCCATCGACGAGGTCTCCGACAAGTACGGTTTCCCCACCGCCTGCATCGTCGATATGGCGGAGGTCACGGAATACCTGTACAACCGTGAGTGCCAGGGCCGCGTGGTCATCGACGACGCCATGAAGGCCAGCATTGATGCGTACTACGAGCAGTATGGCGCAAAGGAATAGCGCTTCGGCCGTTCTTGCTTGCATCTATGGGGCGTCGCGTTGCGGCGCCCTTTTTCGTTTTGGGCTTCGTGCGCATGGTGGGCCATCCCGCTAACCTGTTCCGCGCTTGCCCCAAGGTACTTTATTATGCGATAGTGAATTGTGCTCCACATTGGTTGCTTCTTGTTTCTGATGTGGCACGATAGATATACTCGCGTAAAGGGAAACGCAGCTAAAGGAGGCGTCGTTACCATGCCTGATTCCACGCTGGAACAGCGACGGGGGTATCCACGCTACGGGAGCCATACCGCATACGAGGGGCGCGTCATGAATGGTGCCCAAGCCCTCATTGCCTCGCTCGAAGCCGAGGGCGTGGAAGTGGTGTTTGGCTATCCGGGCGCTCAGGCCATTAAGATTTACGACGCCCTTTACGATAGCTCGAACATTCGGCATGTCCTTGCGCGCCACGAACAGGGTGCAACGCATGCGGCCGATGGCTATGCGCGCGCCACGGGCAATCCCGGTGTCGTGCTGGTAACCAGCGGGCCGGGGGCGACGAATACCGTTACGGGTATTGCGACTGCCTATATGGATAGCATTCCCCTGGTCGTTATTACCGCTCAGGTTCCTACGCGCAGCATTGGCACCGATGCCTTCCAGGAAAGCGACATCTTCGGCATTACCATGCCCATCGTGAAGCATAGCTACCTGGTGAAGGATCCCTCGGACCTTGCCGTCACCATGCGTGACGCGTTCCATATTGCCACGACGGGCCGTCCGGGGCCGGTGCTCATTGATGTTCCCAGCGACATTTTGGCTGCTCAGGTAAGCTTCCATTACCCTGATGAAAGCTCGCTGCCTGGGTATCGTCCCACGTTGAAGCCGAATGGACGTCAGGTGCGCGCAGCGGCCGATGTTCTTTGCAATGCCCACAAGCCCGTCATCTATGCGGGTGGCGGCATTGTTGCTTCGGGGGCTTCGGAAGAGCTTGCCGCTTTGGCCGAGCGGCTTGGCGCCCCCGTGGTTACCACGCTCGTGGGTCTTGACGCGCTTCCAAGTGCCCATCCTCTCAACTTGGGGCTTGTGGGCATGCATGGTTCGCGCTTTGCGAATCTGGCGGTTAGCGAATGCGACGCGCTGGTTGCCGTGGGTGCCCGGTTCAGCGACCGCGTTACGGGGAAGGCCAGCTCCTTCGCCCCTCATGCACGCGTCATCCATATCGATGTCGACCCTGCGGAAATCGGCAAGAACCGTCATGCCGATGTGCCCATCGTGGGTGATGCCCGCGTTGCACTTTGCGCATTGCGCGCCGAGATCGAAAAGCGCGATGTTGCGCGCTCCACTGGTGTTTGGCTCGACCGCATTGCCTCATGGCGCTCGCAGTATCCGCTCGAGGGGAAAGACCCTGCTTCCTGTGATGGCGCCATTCGGCCCGAATGGCTTATGCGCAAGCTCAATGGTGCGATTCGCGATGTTTCGAACATCGTGGTTACCGACGTGGGCCAGCATCAGATGTGGGCTGCGCAGTACCTTGAGCGCACGAGCCCCCGTACGTTCGTGACCAGCGGGGGAGCGGGAACCATGGGCTTTGGTCTGCCAGCTGCCATTGGCGCGCAGGTTGGCCGTCCATCCCATACGGTCGTGCTCGTGACGGGCGATGGGTCCTTCCAGATGTGCATCGAGGAAATGGCCGTCGCCAGCATTCATGGCCTGCCCGTAAAGGTCATCATGCTCAACAATGGCTCGCTGGGCATGGTGCGTCAGTGGCAGCATTTGTTCTACGGCAATCGCTTCAGCCAGACCGACTTGGAGCCCGTCCCCAATTTCAGTGCGCTTGCCAATGCGTATGGGTGGCAAGGGGAGCGCATCGACCAAGCCGACCAGGTGGATGCCGCTCTGGCGCGCTTGTTCGATCATGCGGGCCCTGCGCTTCTGGAAGTAGCCATTTCTCCCGATGAAATGGTTTTCCCCATGGTTGCGCCCGGTAATTCCATTCACGACGAGATTGGCGCCGTGCCCGTGGGCGATATTTCCAAGGCAGTTACCGCCGATTCTACGGAGGGGGAGTAACATGACGACGTTTCAGAAGACGAATCGCCACATCATTTCCGTGCTTGTGGAGAACAAGGCGGGCGTCCTCTCCCGTGTGACGGGGCTCATTTCCCGTCGTGGCTTCAACATCGCCTCTTTGGCCGTTGGTCCTACGGAAGACCCCAACGTTTCGCGTATGACCATTGTCGTCGATGCCGAAGATGAGGCGTTCGAGCAGATTACGAAGCAGCTCAACAAGCTTGTGAGCGTGCTGAAAATCACGAGGCAGTCTTCGGGCGTCGATATTGTGCGCGAGCTCATGCTCGTGAAAGTTGCCGTTTCTCCCGAGGATCGCAGCCAGGTCATCGAGGTTGCTGACATTTTCCGCGCGAAGATCATTGATGTGGGCGTTGATTCGGTTACCATCGAGGCAACGGGCGACGAGAACAAGCTTGGCGGCTTGGAGAGCCTGTTGCGCCCGTATGGCATTCGCGAAATCATTCGCACGGGAAAAATCGCCATGCCCCGCTCGGGCCGAGAGGCATAGGCGCGTAGACGCAAACGTATGGAGGCGACGGGATTGTCTCGCAAGATAGCCATTTTCGATACCACGCTTCGCGACGGGGAGCAGTCTCCCGGCTGTTCCATGAATACCGAAGAGAAGCTCGTCATCGCACGTCAGCTGCTTCGGTTGCACGTCGATGCCATCGAGGCTGGCTTCCCCGTGTCATCGCCGGGCGATTTCGAGAGCGTGCGCCGCATCGCCGAGCTCGTGGGCGATTCCGCTTCGGTTGTGGCCCTCTCTCGAGCAGTCGATGGCGATATCGACGCTGCAGCGGAAGCGCTGCGGGGTGCGCAAAGGCCGCGTATTCATACGGGCCTGGGCGTTTCGACCAGCCATATGCGCGACAAGCTGCGCATTTCTCCCGATGAGTGCGTCGAGCGCGCTGCCCATTGCGTTCGCTATGCCCGCAACCTCTGCGATGATGTCCAATTTTATGCGGAAGATGCCGGTCGGAGCGATTATGCGTTCCTGGCGCGCGTGGTGCAGGCGGCAATCGATGCGGGCGCCACGGTGGTGAACATTCCCGATACCACGGGCTTTTCGCTGCCCGAGGAATTCGGTGCGCGCATTGCGTATCTCATGGAGCACGTTGATGGCATCGATGACGTCACGCTCTCCGTGCACTGCCATAACGACTTGGGCCTGGCCACCGCCTTGTCGCTTGCGGGCGTTGCCGCAGGCGCTACGCAGGTGGAATGCACCATTAATGGCCTGGGGGAACGCGCGGGCAACACCGCCATGGAAGAAGTCGTGATGGGCATTCGCGTGCATGGCGATGCCTTGGGCGTGCATACCGATGTCGATGCCCGCGGTTTTGCCATGGCATCGCGTCTTGTTTCCAGCGTTACCGGCATGGTGGTGCAGCCGAACAAGGCCATCGTGGGAGCCAATGCGTTTGCGCATAGTTCGGGCATTCACCAGGATGGCGTGCTCAAGGATCGGTCTACGTACGAGATCATCGACCCGCGCGAGGTGGGTGCGGGGGCCAGTCGCATCGTTCTCACGGCGCGCAGCGGACACTCCGCCCTGAAGCAGCGTCTTTCCGATTTAGGCTATACGTTCGACGATGAAACGATGTCCGTGCTCTACCGACGCTTCTTGGAAATCGCCGACCACAAGAAGGAAGTCTACGACGAAGACCTGGAAAGCCTGGTAAACGAGAATGCCCGTGAGGTCGAGAACGTTTTCACGCTCAAGGCCCTGCAGGTGAGTTGCGGCTTTCCGCTCACTCCTACGGCTACGCTCACGCTTTGCGATGAGAAGGGCGAACTCCACACGGTGTGCGAGTATGGCTCTGGCCCCATCAATGCATCGTACAAGGCGGTCGATGCCATCGTGGGCGCCCATTCCGATCTAACCGATTTCTCGGTTACGTCCATTTCGCGCGGCATTGATGCATTGGGCGAAGTTACGGTACGCGTGAAAGACGACGATGGTCGCATTTTCATCGGGCGCGGAAGCGACTACGACATCATCACGTCATCCGCGAAGGCCTATCTGAATGCCATGAATCGCATGATTACGTTCAAGCGTGCTCATGCGGAATCCAGTCGATAAGCGCTCTAGAGCATGCGTTCGCGCTGCTGCGCGTTTATTTCGCTTGCGATGGAGCTGTGAATGATGTTGGAAAACGGCCCCATGTCCGCGAGTACTCGTTCGCCATCTGCGAGCTTCTCGCAAATGCGACGCTTGTAATAGGCGATGAAGGCGCCCGTGTAGAATTCGGCCAGGAATTGCTGGTTCGCCTCGTTTAGGAAGCGATTGCTCAGAATGAACTCGATGTCGTTTCGCAACGCCGGCACGTAGAGCTGGAAGAGGTATTCGGAAAGGCTATCGATGCCCGTCTCGGAAAGAACGTCGGCGTAGTATTTCTTCTTCGAGCGGAAGCAGGCGTCAAGCGCTTCGAAGAACGCGTCTGCGTTGATTGATCGCACGCCTTCCTTGGTGAACGTGTAATAGGGGAGACGTGCCAGGTCGCCAGCGTCGTTTCTTGGGTACACCAGTTCGTCTTCTCGCACGCGCTTTTTCAGCTCTTCCGCCATGCCGTAGCGAAAGATCCACTGGATGAGCTTGCTGCGGTCGCTGAAGTGATAGTAGAACGTCTTCCTGTTGCGCTGAGAGCGTTCCACGATATTCGATACGGACACCTTTTGAAGGCCCTCTTGCTCAACGAGCTCTATGAACGATTGCGCAATGAGAAGCTTTGTATCGATGGAACCCATGCATCTCTCCAAGAGTTTTACCCAAAAAGTAATATCTGTGGTGCGTAGTATAGGGTTTCCCACAGTTTTATGGAACTGTGTAAGCGCAATTCTTTTCTCGGATAGACGCATTGAAATATATATTCGTATTTACTAATAAAAATATCTATTCAATAGCCTAAATCTATAGATACCACCCCTTGGTATTCAAAGTTCCCTGCATGCGCATCGTGGCTCGCCATCTACCTGCGGTTTTGCAATTCGGATGGACAAAGACGCAAAAATGTCCATCCAGAATCGCTCAATCGAGGGTATTCTTTGGATTGTGGGTATGGGACAAGAAGAGGAAGCCTGTCCACCCTTTGACCGAGGAGGAAGAAACATGGATTTCAGCCTGACCGACGAACAAGAATTGCTGCTCGAGAGCGTTGACGAGTTCTGCGAGCGCTATTTCACGGACGAGGTTATCGCCGAAATGTACGAAACCGGGACGATGCCCGACGAAATCGCCGAGGCGTATCGCGATGCCGGCTTTGGCCTTATGGGCATCCCCGAAGAGTTCGGCGGCATTGATGCTGATCGCGTTACCATCGGCCTCATGATCGAGCGCCTGTATCAGAAGAGCGGCTGCATGCACATTCTGTATCAGAACTCTCTCTCGATGTTCGACATCATGGAGTTCGGCACCGACGAGCAGAAGCAGCAGGCCATGGATCACTACATGGAGACCGGCTGGCCCATCTCCTCGCTGTCCATTTCCGAGCCGGGCGCTGGTTCCGACAACCAGTCGATGACTGCGGTTACGGTAAAGCAGCCCGACGGCACCTACAAGCTGAACGGCCAGAAGACCTGGGTTACCATGGGCGCCGTTCTTCCCTACACGATCGTGGTCGCCAAGGACGAGGATCCCAGCCACGACAACCGCAACATGAGCCTCTGGCTCATCAAGATGGACACCCCGGGTGTTTCCACCGCTCCGCTGCACAAGATTGGCCAGCAGTGCATTCCGTTCTGCGAAGTGTACTTCGACGACGTTGTGCTCACCGAAGACCAGCGCATGGGCGAGCCTGGCAAGGGCTTCATGATGCTCATGAAGAACTTCGAGGTCGAGCGTGCCTACATCGTTGCCGAGCAGGTTGGCATTGCCCAGGCTGCCCTGGAAGACGCCGCTCAGTACGCTAACCAGCGCATCGCCTTCGGTAAGCCCATCTTCAAGCAGGAAGCCATCGGCGAGCTGCTCACCGACATGGAGATCAAGGTCCAGACCACGCGTCAGCTGCTCTACAAGGTGCTGTGGATGATGGACAACGGTCAGCCCGTGCAGCTGGAGAGCGCAATGCTCAAGCGCTATGGCTGCAAGGAATGCTTCAACGTGTGCGACATGGCCCTGCAGATCTACGCTGGCCTTGGCTACACCACCGAGGTGCGCGTTGGCCGTCTGTGGGCCGACTCCCGCGGCGACATGTTTGGTGGCGGTACGCACGAGATCATGGCGTACATCTGCGGTCGTCAGGTTGCCAAGAAGTACGCTCTGTAGTTTCAGGCATGGTCGCGTCGCCCGCCCCTCGCGACGGGCGACGCTCTCGCGGGTCTAGCCCGCATATGCAAGACATTCCCAAGAGGATCAGAAAGGAACATCCATGAACATTCTCGTGGCATGCAAGATCGTCCCCGACGATCAGGACGTTAAGGTTGCTGGCGATGGTTCGCTCGATTTCTCGCGCGCCCATCAGGTAGTCTCCACCTACGACCTGAACGCCATCGAAGCCGCTTCCATGCTCTCCGGCGACGGCTCCGTGAAGGCTATCAGCGTTGGCTCCAAGAAGGCCGACGACTCCAAGACCAAGAAGAACATCCTTGCTCGCGGCGTTGACGAGCTGTTCCTCACGGCCGACGACGCTACCGCCAACCTGGATGCGTTCGGCGCTGCCGCCGAGCTTGCCAAGCTGGTTGCCAAGGCTGGCGACTACGA
Source organism: Denitrobacterium detoxificans (assembly GCF_001643775.1). Taxonomy (NCBI): domain Bacteria; kingdom Bacillati; phylum Actinomycetota; class Coriobacteriia; order Eggerthellales; family Eggerthellaceae; genus Denitrobacterium; species Denitrobacterium detoxificans. The sequence continues at coordinate 1,107,137 of NZ_CP011402.1, forward strand.
CGCCATCCTGGTGGGCGACGGTTCTGCCGACCTGTACGCGAAGCAGACGGGCGTTCAGCTGGCTGCGGCCCTGGGCCTGCCCTATGTCTCCGGCGTTGTTTCCGCCGAGGCTGGCGACGGCAAGATCGCTGCCAAGCGCCTGCTGGAAACCGAGGTCGAATCCGTCGAGGTTCCCACGCCCTGCGTGATCGCCATCGCCCCCGACTTCGCCGAGCCCCGTATCGCGGGCATGAAGGACATCCTGGCTGCCGGCAAGAAGCCCATGAACGTTGCCGCTGCCGAGGGTGCTGCCGCTGCAGCCACCGAGGAAGTTGCCGTGAAGGCTCCTGCCCAGGTCGACCGCAAGTGCCAGATCTTCGATGATGTGAACGAATTCGCAGCTGCCGTCAAGGCCGCTCTGTAGGGAAGGGCAGGAATCTAGAATGGCTAAGGCTTTTGTTATTGCTGAAACCGAAAACGGCGCGCGTGAGCTCTGCGCTGGCGCCCGTTCCATCGCCGATGGCGTTGTGCTGTGCATCGCGGGCGCTCCCGCGGTAACCGGCGTTGCCGATAGCTGCGTGCACATCGACGTGCCCGCTGGCAACGTTGTCGACGATGCCTACGCATCCGTTATCAAGGCGTTCGACGCTTCTGGCGCCGACGTTGTCCTGGCCGAGCAGACGCTCCATGCGCTCAGCCTGGTGGGTCGCCTGGCTGCTGCCAAGGGCGCTGCCGCCATCGCTGGCGTGACCGAGCTCGATGGCGACGTGGCCAGCTCCATGTACTTCGGCGGCACGGGCGTGCGTACCGCAAAGCCCGCTACCGACGTGAAGATCTACACGGTTGTTGCCGGCACGTTCGACGCTGCTGCCGCTACGGGCACCGACGCTGTCGAAGAGGTTGCCTTCGAGGCTCCCGCCGCCGCTGTCGTGAAGACGGGTTCCGAGGCTCTGCCTCCTGCGTCCGTCGACCTGGCTGGCGCCGACGCCGTCGTTGCTTGCGGCCGTGGCTTCCAGGCCGAGGAAGACCTGCAGTTCGCCCGCGATCTGGCTGCCAAGATTGGCGCCGAGGTTGGCTGCAGCCGTCCGCTCTCCGAAGGTGTCACCTGGTTCCCCCGCGAGGCTTACGTGGGCGTTTCCGGCCAGATGATCTCCCCGAAGATCTACTTTGCCATCGGCGTTTCCGGTCAGATGCAGCACATGGTTGGCTGCGCTGGCGCTGGCACCGTCGTTGCCATCAACAAGGACAAGAACGCTCCCGTGTTCAAGCAGTGCGACTACGGCTTCGTAGGCGACCTGAAGATGGTTCTGCCCGAGCTCACCGCAGCTCTGTAGGCATAGCGTTTAGCGGGAGGGGCCGCGAGTCCCTCCCGATTTTGAGGGGCAGGCGCCCTGCTCGCGGTAGTAGGGTGGGGCGCCAACAAGTTTCGCCGGTTCAATTCAGCCCGAATTGATGCGGTGATTTCAGTGATAGAAGGAGGAACCGCATGGAAGAAAGGGACTTCGACGTCATCGTCGTTGGGTCCGGCTGCGCAGGCGCCATTGCGGCGTACGTGGCGGCCAAGAAGGGCAAAAGCGTCCTGGTCGTCGAGCGTGGCGAATATGCTGGCGCGAAGAACATGACGGGTGGTCGCATCTACGCCCATTCCCTGAAGGCTGTTTTCGACAAGTACGGCGAAGGCGAAATCGAATGGGACGAGATTCCCTTCGAGCGCAAGGTTACGCACGAGCGCATCGCCATGATGGATGCCACGAGCAACATGACCATCGACTTTACGAGCGAGCAGCTGGGCGAGATGGGCAAGGACAGCTACACCGTGCTGCGTGGGCCCTTCGACCAGTGGCTTGCCGAGCAGGCCGAAAATGCCGGCTGCGAGTACATCTGCGGCATCGCCGTGGAAGAGCTGCTGAAGGACGAGTCGGGTGCCGTCATTGGCATCAAAGCTGGCGAGGACGAGATCACTGCTCATGTGGTCATCATCGCCGAAGGCGTGAACAGCCTGCTGGCCGAGCGTTGCCTGGGCGCTCCGCGTCCCAAGCGCAACGAGATGGCCGTGGGTATCAAGGAAGTGTTTGAGCTTTCTCCCGAGCAGATTGAGGATCGTTTCCTGTGCCCCGAGGGCGAGGGTGCGGCCATGCTGTTCGTGGGCGATGCCACCCATGGCGAGGTTGGCGGCGGTTTCCTCTATACCAACAAGGACTCCATCAGCCTGGGCCTGGTGGCCACCATCGAAAACATGTCGAAGGCGAACACCACCATCTACCAGTGCCTCGATGACTTCAAGAAGCATCCTGCGGTTGCCCCGATCATTCGCGGTGCCGAAATGGTCGAGCATTCCGGCCATATGGTATCCGAGGGTGGCTACAACATGATTCCGAAGTACACCTACGATGGTGCGCTCATTGCCGGCGACGCCGCCATGCTCTGCATGAACCTTGGCTACATGGTTCGCGGCATGGACCTGGCGGTGGCCAGCGGCCAGTTCGCGGCTGAGGCTGCGTGCGATGCCATCGACGCGGAAGACGTGTCCGAAGCTGGTCTCGCCTCCTACAAGCAGAAGATGGACAACTCCTTCGTCATCAAGGATCTTGCCACCTTCTCGAAGTGGCCCTCCACGATGGAGCACTGGGGTCGCATGTTCACCGACTACCCGAAGATGGTTTCCGAAATCTTCAACGCCATGTTCGTGGTCGACGGCGAGCCTGCTCTCCCGTTGAAGAAGCGCATGATGCCCATTGTCAAGCAGCGCGGCCTGTTCAAGCTGGCCAGCGAAGTGAGGGGAGCTCTGAAGGCACTGTGAGCGAGCTGAAGATTACCGTAAACGTCGACGAGCTCATCGGCGTTAACAAGTACAACGTGGACGAGGAAAACGCCCACATCGAGCTGAACAAGGAAAACCTCGACGAGGTTGACGACGCGGAGTTCCAGAAGCTGGTTCGCGTATGCCCGGCAGCCCTGTACAAGGTTGACGAGGATGGCCACAAGAGCTTCGACTACGCCGGCTGCCTGGAATGCGGCACCTGCCGTATCTGCTGCGAGGAAACGATCGTTTCCAAGTGGGATATGCCGCAGCCTGAAATGGGAGTGGTCTATCGTTGCGGCTAAACGGCGGGTAGCTTGACGCTATCGCTGTAGTGTGGCAACGTACGGCATGGAAGCCTGTGCGCAATCATCTGGGGCTATGTTATGCAGGATGGTGCGCTGGGCTTCCATGTCGTTTTGTTTGTTAGTTGGTTGGGGAGGGGTATGCCGTGGATTTCAATCTCAGCACCGAGGAACTCGCGCTCAAGGATGATTTTCGCGCGTATGCCGAACGCTATTTTTCCCGTGCGAACGTACGTCAGTGGCAACGCGACGGTGGTTTGCCCGACGATGTTTGCAAAGCGTTCATCAATGAGTATCTTGGTCACGCCAGCCTGCTTGGTGATGCCTCGGGTGGTGGATCTCTTCTTGCCCAGGTTATAGCTACTGAAGAGGTTTCTCGTGTGGCGGGCGCGTCGCTCCCGTTTTCCAGCGACATCATGAACCTGCGTATCATGAACAAGTTTGCGGGTTCTTCGAAGAGCATGCACGACATGCTCGAAACCTATCGCGAGACGGGCCGTCTTGCGTTTGCGCTCGCGGTTTCGGAGCCGAGCGCGGGCAGTGACACCATGGCCATGCGGACCACGGTCTCCGCGCAGGGCGAATCCTACGTTCTGAAGGGCTCGAAGACGTTCGTCGCCAATGGCGAGTTCGCGCCCTTTGTCATGGTTGCCGCCGTAGAGCCCGATGTTGCTTCCGATGGGTATCCCACGCTGTCGTTTTGGATGGTTCCCCGTAATAGCGAGGGCCTGAATGCCTATCCCATTGGCAAGATTGGCCAGAAGATCGTGCCCTTTGCCGACATCGTGTTCGATGATGTGCGCCTGGAGCCCTCCTTCCGTCTGCAAGGGGAGGGCAAGGCTGGTTTCCCCCAGCTGTTCCATTTGCTGGAAATCGGCCGCGTTATGGTGTGCGCGCAGTCTTTAGGCATGGCCCAGGCTGCCATGGAGGATGCCGTTTCCTATGCCCGTAATCGCATGGCGTTCGGCAAGAACATCGCATCGTTCCAGCAAATCGAGCAGATGCTCGTAGACATGGAAGTAAAGATCGTCAACATGCGCTCGCTCGTGTATCGCGCTGCATGGGCGTTCGACCACGATTCCAGCGATAAGCGACTGCTCGTGGCCATGGCGAAGCGCTATGTTCCCCGTGCCGCTACCGAGGTGGCTAGCGATGCGCTTCAGGTTTTGGGCGGACGTGGCTATACCGAAAACGAGCGGGTGGGTAGCATCTGGCAGGACTGCCGCGGCAATCAGATTGCCGAGGGTACCGACCAGATCATGATTCATATTGCCGGACCTCTACTCATGGAATCGTATGACGCTTCCTAATCGCATCTTCCGCTTATAAGCGCTCTCCCTGGGGTCTCTGTCGCATTTCCTGTCGAGATGTGGTATATAGCGCACTATTTCGCTTAGGCAAGGGATGTATTCAATTAATTGTTGGATTGCTATAGAAAAATACAATCAATATTGCCCGTAACCCATTTGTCAATTAATTGGATTTTGAATACTTCGTGAAATACCATTTGAGGTGGTTTGGTATTCGATGCAGTTTGAGGAATGCGTCTCCAAGAATCGCAGCGAATGCTATAACTGGCGCAAACAGCATGAGGGAACTATCGATTAGGAGGAATGCAGTGAGCGAAAAGGTTATTCAGCCGGCTAAGAAATACCTCTTCGCCATCGCACGGTATACATGTGCTACCTGACGCATGGTGTTCAGGCTATTATCTTCAGCCAGAACCAAGTTGACTTCTATACTCAGTGGGGCTTCATCAATGACCCCACCGCCGGCGCGGCTGCGGTTTCAACGGCTATCGTTTGGACCGGCGTCGGCAAATTCGTCTCCGTGTGGATTGGCGGCGAGATCTCCGACCGTATCGGTCGTAAGATTCCGGCCATCCTGGGCGGCGTGCTGTACATCATCTCGTTTGTGATCATGCTGATCACCGACAACGCCACCGTGGCTGCCGTCGCTGGCTTCCTGTCTGGCCTGGCTACGTCTGGTTTCTGGGATGGTGCTCTGTACCCCGCTATCGCCGAGGCGAATCCGCGTCAGGCTGGCGCAAGCACGATTGGCATCAAGGCCGTCATCAGCGTTACGGGTATCATCTACCCGATCTTCGCGGCTGCCAACGCCAATCACGTGCTCGACAAGGCCACCAAGACCGTTGTCGCTGGCCCTGGCACGGGCGACTGGCACATCAACGTGTGGGTCGCAATCGTCCTGTCCGTTATTGCCACCATCTTCGCTATCATCACGCCCTTCGTCTATGACGACGAGCGCAAGCAGAAGGTTGACAATGCTGACGACAAGAGTGCTGCCAAGAACGCTGCTGAAGCGGAGATCCAGGCTGCACGCGACGCAATGCTGAAGAAGCCCAATGGCCTGACCCAGTTCGTCACGCTGTTCTACGGCTTCGTCATCATGTTCATCATGTATGGTGCTCAGCAGTACTCCAAGCAGTTCGGTACCGCCTACCTGGGCATGACCGCAACTGACAGTGCTACGCTGACCTCCATCTACACCTTCGGTTCCATCATCGCCGTGCTCTTCTGGGCATTCATGATGGGCAAGCTCCGTTGGAATCCCGTTAAGGTCATCATGATCGACTCCATCATCGCCATCGCTGGCCTTGCCGCCGTCCTTCTGGCTCTGCCTCTGGGCATTGGCGTTGCCGGTGTCTACATCGGCCTGGCCCTCGTTGGCTTCGGTGCTGCTGGCGGCATGCTGCAGACTGGCGTTACTCAGCGTCAGCTCATCTGCCCCGGTCCTCGCGGTCGTAACGTTGGTATGTACTACACGTTCATGGGCGCTGCTTCGGTGTTCCTGCCGTTCATCGTAGGCGCCATGACCACCGCCGTGGGTGAATCCAGCGCTGTCTGGATCATGATGATCCTGCTGCTGGCCTTCGCCATCCTCGCGCTGCTGATGGCTCTGTACCTGGTTAGCCAGTACAAGGGCATGTTTGGCTACAGCGCTCTGGAAAAGATGCGCGACTAGCATCAGACAAACGCCAGGGCTCGCTTCTGCTCTCACTGCCGGTGAGCCCTGGTTTCAATCCTAGGCGTTTGCGCCGCCTTGGAAACCCGCCATGGAGGGACATGGCGGGTTTTCTTTTTCTTATAGGATGGACAATAAAAAAGACGGCGCATGCCGTCTTTTATCGCGTATCTAAAGCGTGAATGGGCTATTGCTTTTCGTATTTGAATTCCCGTGCGAGGTCAACGAAGTGCTGAACGGCGGGCGTCTTGTAGGAATTCTTCTTGTACGCCAGGTAGATGGTGTGGAAGCGCTCGGGGATATCTTCGATCTTCAGCTTGATGAGGTTGGGGAAGAGGTTGATGCCCAGCGTGTTGAGCGCGATGCTCACCGCGTCCTTGTTGGCGTCGACCATGGAAGCGAGCGTGATCTCGTCGTCGTACTGCTCGCATGCAAGCAGTTTCTCCCTGTTCATGACCTCTTTGACTTCGCGCCCGATGGGCGTGTTGTAGTGGTAGGTGATGATGTGGTCGCCGCGAAGGTCGCCTAGCATGATGGAGCTCTGCTTTGCGAGCTTGTGGCGGCTGTGCACGATGGCTACCAGGTCCTGATACGTAACGGGCACGAATTGCAGGTCGGGCTTGTTGGGCACGTAGGCGCTGAAGATGACGTCGTACGTGTCGTTTTCCAGGCCCTCGATGAGCGATTGCGTAAGGCCCTGGGCAACGCGGATGACGGGGCCCGATCCGAATTGCTCGCGATAGGCCTTCATGAGTATGGGCAGGTAATGGTCTTCCACGGTGTAAATGGTGCCGATGGAGACATTGCCCGTGTATTCGCCAGCCTCGTCTTGGGCGAGCGCCTTGCCGCGTTCGATGGCGGCAAGTGCCTCTTTGGCGTATTCGTTGAATTCGCGACCGTACTTCGTGAGCCTTACGTTGCGTCCGTCGCGCACGAAGAGGGGAATGCCCAATTCGTCTTCCAGGCGGGAGATGGAATTGGAAAGCGTGGGCTGCGTGATGTAGAGCTGTTCGGCAGCCTTCGTGTAGTGCTGGAGTTCGGCAAGTTTGCAAAAGTATTGCAGTTGCGAAAGGTTCATGAACTCTCCTCTGAGGTTTGGCATGGGCTATGAGGTTCGCATTTTTTAGCCCATGAGTGGCGTCCCCTAAACACCATGTTGCCAATTATAAAAGTTCTTCTGTCAATTTCTGAAAATAATTGAGAAAAAGCTTTGAACAGCGGTTATGTATACGTAAAAAGGGGGATGCGCATTCGCGCATCCCCCCTCGTTGTAGCCACGTGTTTGGCGCTGTTTGCTAGCGACCCAGCAGTTCGTCGAGGCTGCGGGCTCCGCACACGGAACCGTCAGCTTCGGCGGCGGCAATCTGCTCGTCGGTGTAGCCCAGATCCCTCATGACGTCTTCGGTGGAAGAGCCAAGCATGCCCGTCGGCTTCAGCTCCGCCGTCTCGTTCAGTTCGAACTGAACGGGGGCAGTGGGGCACCAGCGGTCGCCCTTGGGATAGTGCACCGGCTTGATGTACTCGTTGATGATCGCGTTCTGATCCTTGTACACGTCCTCGGGCGTCTGGGCAGGCTCGCAGGGCATGTCGTTTTCCTTGAACATGGCCAGCAGCTCGTCGCGAGTGAACTTGGCGAAGCCCTCGTCCAGGACCTTGACGACCTTGGGGGAGAGACCCTTGTTGTTCACGGCGTCGATGGAAGCCAGATCGGCGTCCTCCAGCAGGTCCTCACGGCCGATGAGCTTCAGCACGCGCGGCCAGTCGCGGTCGTACTCGGGAAGGCAGAGAACGACCCATTTGTCGTCGCCCGACTTGAACACGTTGTTCAGGGGGTTGTTGACCTCCAGGCGGCTCTTCGGGTACTTGTTGCCGTACTGAGCGGAGATCATGCCCACGGACAGCGCGTAGATGGCGCCATGCTCCAGAGCGCACGTTACGTAGTCGCCCACGCCGGTCTTTTCGCGCGCGATGTAAGCTGCGAGCAGACCAGAGCAGAGGAACATAGAGCACTGGAAGTCACCATAGCCGTTGGTGGGGATCATGGGGAAGCTGTCGGCGTCCACCGTGGTGCCGAATACGCCGCCACGACCCATGTAGCAGGTTACGTCAAAGCCGGCAGCGTCCTTTTCGGGACCCTTCTTGCCGTAGCCCAGGCCATGGCCCATGATCAGGCGCGGGTATTTCGCATGCAGCGTTTCCCAGTCGAAGCCCATCTTGGCGAGGCTCTTCGTGCGGGTGTTGGTGATGAAGATGTCGGCTTCGGAAAGAAGCTTGTGCATAACCTCGGCGCCGGTTTCGCTCTTCAGGTTCAGGCTGATGAAGCGCTTGTGCATGTTGGCGACGTCGAACGACAGGTTCTCTTCGTCGGTGTAGTCGGGAATGCCATACACGGGAGCCTGGTTGGTGCGCGTGGCATCGCCCTTGGCGGCTTCGACCTTGATGACGTCGGCGCCCCATTCGCCGAGCACGCGGCCCGTGGTGGGGGTGGCAAGGAACGTGGTGAGGTCGACGACCTTCACGCCTTCGAGAGGCAGAGACATATATTCCTCCTCAAACAAATGTTCCGAATAGGAAAAGAGCTGGCACAAAATGCGCCAGCTCTTTCAATACGCTCAGAGATGAGCTGGTATATCAAGCTGCAACTAGAAGTTGTACTTGACTTCGCCGCCGTGGTTCTGGCACTCGCGAGCAATCGTGATGCGCTGAACGTTGGGGGCGCCTTCCTCGAGCCACATGGCGCGGCAGTCGCGGTACAGACGCTCGGTCGGGCCGTAGGGGCTGTCCTCGAAGTAGCCGTCGCCACCGAAGATCTCGAGCATGCCGTCGGAGACCAGCTTCACCGTTTCGATGGAGAACAGCTTGCAGATGGCAGCCTTCTCGGTGATGAAGTCGTTCTTCGGGTCGATGTCGTAGTCGCGAGCGAAGTCGTAGATGGCGGTGCGCAGAACGTGAACCATCATCTGCATGTCGGCGATCTTGGACTTGATCATCTGACGGGAAGCGATGGGCTTACCGAAGGTGATGCGGTCGTTGGCGCGCTTGAGCGAGAGCTCCAGCATGCGCTGAGCCATGCCGAGGTTGGACATAGCGATGTGCACGCGGGAGACGGACAGGCTGTGGATGGCGACATCCATGCCCTGGCCCTCTTCGCCGAGCAGGCACTCGGGACCAACCTTGACGTTGGTCAGCTTCAGGCCAGCATGGCCAGCGCCGCGGCAGCCCATCATGTGGGGCATTTCGACGATTTCGAAGCCGGGCAGAGAGTTGTCGACGATGAACGCGCTCAGGCGGTCGTCCTTCTGCTTGCTGGGGTCGGAAACTGCGATGATGTAGGTGTAATCAGAGCAGTCGGTGTGGCTGATGAGCCACTTCTCGCCGTTGAGGATCCAGGAACCATCGGCCTGCTTCTCAGCGGTGGTGTGCAGGTCGGCGCCCGTGCCGCCGGTCTGCTCGGTGATGGCGAAGTTGCAGTAGACGGACTTGTCCTGGAACTTGTCCATGAGCTTGTCCTTCATTTCCTGCGTGCCGTAGTCGTCGAGGATACGCCAGTTCATGTCGGCAGCGTGATGCAGGTGCATGCGCATGCCGCCGGGGCCGCGGGAGAACTCTTCCTGAACGCGCAGGATTTCGAGCTCGTTGAGATCCCATCCACCGTACTGAGACGGCATGTAGAAGCGGTACAGGTCGTTCTTCTTGGCGAGTTCATAGAACTCTTCCGGGAACTTGTTCGTGACTTCGATTTCCTTCTGCATCTCGTCGAAAGGTCCCTCGACCAATTCGCGAATCTGCTTCAGATAAGCCTCAAACTGCTCGTCGGTGATTTTCGCGTTAGGGTTCATCTAAGTCCTCCTCAATGATCTACGCGATGTTCGGAATAGAGCTTTGTTTAGCTCACGGGTAATATTGTGCCTGTGGTCCATGGCTAAATCCAATTGATAGCGGTTCGAGTTTTTGAATCGAATTATTAATATTCCGAATACATGGAGGACATTCCCCGCGAATTGTGGGAATTTCCGTCCGTACATGCAAAAGCGAAATCGGCCACCCCGCGTTCGGAGTGGCCGATTGTATACACGTTACTCTGTTATGGGACGTTATTTGCGGGTGCGTCGCAAGCCCTCGTTCGAGGGACCCGAGCCACTGGCAAGCATGCGATCGAAGCTCATGCGCACCAGGCCCAGCCCTACGACGTGCACGTATCCGATCATGCCGTTCTTGCATCGGAACATGCATTCCTCGCATGGGTCGCTGTCGCAGTAACAGTAGGCATCTTCGTCGGCGAACGCGAAGGTGATGGGGGAGTACTTCTTCTCGTGCACGTACTTCACCTGGTATCCGGTGAACGTCTTCACGCAGGCCCAGTCGATATGCAACTTGCAGCCCATCTTCGCGAACCATTTGATCTTCACGCAGTTTGCGTTGAATCCGCCGCGGAATTGGAAGTCGAGTTCGAAATCGCTGGGAACGTCCTCGTGCTCAACGAAGGGGATGGGCTCCATCTGCTTGCCACAGGCGGTGCAGGTAGGGGCCTCCGTGCGCACGAAGGGTAGCTCGGCGATTTTCGTCGAACCGTTTCCCGACCAGGAGATGGGATTGCCATCGGTGAGGCCAATATGCACGTGCCCGCACGAAGGGCACTGGTAGAAGTGCAGGTCGTCATCGCAGACGCGCGGCTTGAAGCCCGCATGGGACCTTGTCGCGGAAAACTCCCTTTCGATGGGCATGGCTTCTCCTTACGTGAGTTGCGCTGCTAGCGTTCGTTGCGTTCTTCGCGCATGCGCAGCAGCAGCTCGGCTGCGAGCTTGAATCGTTGCACTTTGCCGGTGGGCGTGTACGGAATGCGGTCGATGTATTCGATGCGCTCGGGCCAGACGCGCTTGGGCGTGCCCTTTTCGGCCAGGTATTCCGTGATGCTTTCCACGGTAGGCTTTGCTCCGGGCTTCGGAACGAGGAAGGTGCAGATGCGTTCGCCCATGCGCTTGTCGGGTGCGCCGATGGTGGCGTGCTCGCCTACGCCCGGGCAGCCGTCGAGTTGCTGGTCCACCTCGTTGCACGAAATGTTTTCGCCGCCGCGGATGATGATTTCCTTCATGCGCCCGCTGATGCGGATGCGACCTTCTTCGTCCATGTAGCAGAGGTCACCTGAGTAGAACCAACCGTCGGAATCGAGCGCGCGATCGGTGCGTTCGGGTTCGTTGAGGTAGCCAACGAACTGGTGTGGCCCGCGTGAGGCTTCCTCGCCCTGCGCTCCACGGGGGACTTCATTATGGTTGGCGTCGACGACGCGCACTTCGATTCCCTCGTAGGGAATGCCCGACCAAGCGCCATTCCATTCCAGGCACTTATCGAGTGGCACATAGACGTGGGGGCAGCTTTCCGTGGATCCGTACGATTCGGACAGCAGGATGCCGTACCTGCTGGCATGTTCGATCATACTGGAGGGCACCGGCGCGCCGCCGCAGATGTAGAAGCGCATGCTGGGCAGCGATCCGCCGTGTTCGTCCAGGTAGCTAAGCAAGTCGTAGATGAAGGGCGTTGCCCCGTGGGACCAGGTGCAGCCTTCTTCGCGGATGAGCTTCACGGCCGATTCGGGCGAATAGCATTCCTGCAGAATGGCACATCCCCCGAACAGCATGGTGGCGATGAGGCCATGGTAGAAGCCCGTGGCGTGATTGAGCGGCGAGGGCATCCACACGATGTCGTCTTCGGTGAATCCCATGGGCGCGATGTACGCTCGTTCGGAGAACAGGATCGTGTTGTGGGTGAACACGGCCTGCTTCGGGCGACCGGTGGATCCCGACGTGGAAAGAATGCATGCCGCTTCGTCGGATTTAGACGGGCTGGGCTCGTCGAGAGGCTCGCAGTTGGTGAGCACGCACGAAAGGGAGACTTCTCCGGGGATGGTGCTTGCGATGCGGTCTACGAACAATGCACCCTTCAGGTTGGGCATGGAGCCGCATATGGCACGATACTCCATTTCGTAGTTACGGTTATGGTAGAACGTGGGGGCGATGTAGACCGCCGTGCCCACGGAGTTCACCGTTTCGATGAGGTCCTGATCGGTGTTGCGCACCGCATAGGGGTGCATGACGGCGCCAACTTTCAGGCATGCCACGTAGATGATGGCGAATTCGGCCCATTTGGGCAGCTGGAACGTAACGATGTCGCCGTTTTCGACACCGACTTCCTTCATCCAGGTTGCTACGCGGGCGGCTGCCTGGTCGATTTCGCCGTACGTATACGAATGTCCCTCGGTGTCCTTCACGTACACATGCTGCGCGTACTTCTTGGACTGGGATGACCATATGTCGGAAAGCGTACTGGTGCCCCAGTAGCCCTTTTCGTAATACATGCGCTTACGTTCTTCGTCGATGCGCAGGTCGCTGATCATCTTCTCCCTCTCAGACGCCCATGGAACCTTTGCGGTTGATGGCATGGCGTTTTTCGCTAATGCGCCATCCTTGTTTAGTTTACAGCCGTGGCACGGCTGCTTATTATTCACTTTCCGTCGCTTCTACGTGCCGACTTATTGGAAATAGCTATCAGGGGAGGATAATCTACGCTCTTGCGCTTTCGGTTCTGAGCAGGTAATTCACAATTCCTTCGCAGGTGAGTGGGAAGTTGAAAATTGTTCTTGCATCTGGATGGGGTAGCCTGTAGAATCAATTCCGCTGCTGAAGCACGGGGTGTTAGCTCAGTTGGTTAGAGCGCCGGCCTGTCACGTCGGAGGTCGCGAGTTCAAGTCTCGTACATCCCGCCATCTGAATTTAGAAGAGTCCCAGAAATGGGACTCTTTTTGTATTCGGGGACGGTGGCGAGACTTGAACTCGTTGGGGTGGAAACGCGTTAAGCGGACGCCCCAGTGGGGCGTCCGTAGCGTTTCGCCCGACCGAGCCTGCGAGGGAGGGGTCGAGCGCTCGCCGAAGGCGTGCGCGGAAGTCTCGTACATCCCGCCATCTGAATTTGGAAGAGTTCCCGATTGGGAACTCTTTTTTTGTTACGTGGGACGAGACTTGAACTCGTTGGAGTGGAAACGCGTGAAGCGCACGCTAATCTCACCTTCGGTGACGCGAACGTTTCAACAAACCATCGCAAGGCTTTGACCTTGCGAATGTTGCTATGATTGCACCTGTATGATCTAGTGTGTGGGTCCCGTTCGGGGGAGGGCTCGTTGGGTCAGGAAGCGCATGCACGTGGGGGTGAAGGCGGTCGTCGGATTACTTCCGGCGTCTATGCGCGTACGGCCGTTGCCCTGGGCGGCCAGTATCGCAAGTTCTTCGTTGCCTCTATAGCTGCGGTTCTCCTGCTTCAGGTCACTATCGTTACCGACACGATTATCGTGGGCCAGCTCCTGGGCCCCGTTCCCATGTCGGGTATTCGCGTTGCCTCGCCTATCGTGAACATGCTCACCGTCTTGGCCATGCTCATTGGCGTGGGCTCTTCTACGCTCGTTTCCATTGCCATTGGGAAGCGCGATGCCGCGGCGGCCAATCGTGCCTTTACGCTGGGCATTGTTCTATCTATTGCCATCGGAGCCATATTCGCCCTGGTCATCGCTCCCTTTGCGGAACCGCTTGCGCGACTCATCTCGTCTGATGGGGCCACGGTGCCCTATACCGCCGCGTTCTTGCGCATCGTCACCGCTTCAAGCCCCGTCTTCATCCTTGCCTCGGTTATGGCTATGCTGTTGCGCGCCGATAGCAACGTTAGGCTTTCATCGGTTGTGCTGGTGGTTGGCGGAATAGCGAACGTGCTGCTTGACCTGCTGTTCATGGGTGCCCTGGGCATGGGCGTCGAGGGCTCGGCCATGGCTACCGTGATGGGCATGGTCGCCGCCGTTCTTACGTCGCTTCTCTACTTCCGCTGGCCTCATCGCACGTTGCGGCTCTGCCGTCTTCGTGGCGGACTGCTTCCCGAGGTGGTCGACGTAATGAAGAACGGCGTGCCTGGAGCCCTTCGCATGCTATTCGCCTGCATTGCCCTCCTCTTCTTGAACTACGTTGTTGGCAATCGCGTTGGCGTGGGCGGCATTGCCTTCCTTACGGTGTGCGGCAATGTGCAGTTGCTCGCCGTCGCCTTCTTCAGCGCGGGTGGCCAGGCGGCCATGCCCATCGAGGGCGTGCTGTTCGGCGAGCGCGACTATGGTGGCTTGCGCCTGCTTGTGGGGTACGTGTTCCGCGTCGTGCTTGCGTGCGTGTTGGTGCTCGTGGGGGTTGCGATGCTCTTTCCCGGGCAGATCATTGCCGCGTTCGTGCCAGGGGGCATTCCCGATGGCGAATGGCTCTTGCGCCTGTATTCGGTGGGGTTCCTTCCGCTGGCCCTGAACTACGTTATGACGTACTACTACAACACCATTCAGCGGCGCATGGTTTCGCTCGTGCTGACACTCTGCGAGAACCTCGTGCTCTATCTGCCGCTCATTTGGTTTCTCACGAATGGACTGGGCCTTGTTGGCGCCGTGTTGGCCTTCGTTCTTGCGGAGTTTCTAGCATGTCTCGTCCTCGTGGCGATGACTGGATATCTTCGCAGGAAGCTTGGCTATGCCAGTCTTCTGCTTGTGCCCAATACGACGCGTGATGTCGTTTTCGAGGCCACGACGCCCGCTTCGAATGCGGATGCTTCGGGCATTGCGCATTGCGTGAAGGAGGCACTCGATGACTGCGGCGTCGAATCGCTCTTGTCGTTGCGTGCCACGATGGGAGTCGAGGAGATGGTCGCCCATGCAGCTTCCTACGAGCATAACCGCGGTCGCGATGTGCTTTTTGACGTTATCGTGAGCAATCTGCCCGACAGCGTTCAGGTTTCCATGCGCGACAACGGAGCCCCTTTCGATCCGCTGCGTCCCGACGTAGAGGATGAGGGGATTGTCATGATGCTGTCAGTGGCCTCGCGCGTTCAGCATAACAACTCGCTCGGCATGAACCTGACGGTTATCGAAGTGGAAAAGGGAAATTCAAACAAGTAAGCATGTAGCGCGTTTTTGAGCATGGCCCGAATGGGAGAAGGGATCCGATGATGCATAACGAGTACTTGGAACCGTTGTGGGAGGCGTTCGAAACGTATGCGGATTACCCGGCCATCGTAGACGAAGGTGGTACGCGTGCGATTTCGTACGCCGAGCTGAAGGAGCTTGTGCTTCGCGTAATGGCTTGGCTAGCGAAGCGGGGCGTTCCCGAGGGGTCGTTTGTTCCCATTGTGCTGCCCCAGTCGGCTAACTACATTGCCACCGAGATTGGCATCTGGATGCATGGCTGTACGGCCGTTCCCATGGGTCCCGCATTTCCCGAGGAGCGCATAGCCTACATTCGCCAGCATTGCGAGGCTCCGCTTCTCTTCGATGACCAGGCGTGGCTGGAGGCCGAGGCGATGGAATCCCTGGTACTTCAGGGAGATGCTCCCGAATATCCCGCTGAAGAGTTGCCCGCGCTGCTTATCTATACGTCTGGGTCCACGGGTAATCCCAAGGGCATTCTGCATTCTTTCAAGGGGCTTAGCGTAAAGCATACGGCCAAGGTGGCGCTTACGTATTCTCCCGACGAGGTGTGGGCCATGGGCGCTCCTTTGTACTTCGTTGCGTCCCTTACGTGCTTCAAGGTGCTGAAGGAGGGTGGCCAACTTCATCTTATCGACTCCAATACGTATCGCGATCTGCGGAAATTCGAGGACTATATCGTTGACCATGGCGTGACGTTCACGTTTCTTAGCCCTGCAATGCTTTCGGAGTTCCATAACCGTTCGAACGCGCTCAAGGTCGTCTTTACGGGTAGCGAGCGGCTGAGCGGACAATGCAGTCGCGATGGGTACAAGCTCATCAACTGCTACGGGATGAGCGAAACGGGTGGCACGGTGTGCGCATTCGCGGTGAAGCGACCCTACGAGGTAACGCCCGTGGGCAAGCCCGAGGAGACGTGGTGCCTGCTTGACGATGATGGCAATCCCGTCGAGCCGGGCGAGGAGGGCGAATTCTGCCTGAGCGGCGTGTACTGCGATGGCTATTACAAGGACCCCCAGAAGACCGAGGAACTGTACCGGGGCGGATGGCTGCATACGGGTGATATCCTGCGCGAGCTGCCCGATGGCAACCTGGTGTATGTGAACCGCAAGGATTGGATGGCGAAGATCAATGGCCAGCGCGTTGAGCCCGGCGAAGTGGAAAATGCCATACGTGCCATCGAGGGCGCTGGTCAGGTGGTCGTGAAGGCGTTCGACGGCGACGGTGGAAGCCAATTTCTATGCGCGTTTTTTACGGGCGAGGCGCAGGGTGAAGCGTTGCGCGATGAACTCGCGCGCAAGGTTCCTCCTTATATGGTTCCCGCCCATTTCGTGAAAGTGCGTGAGTTCGCGTTGCTTCCGAACGGCAAGGTGAATCGCAAAGTGCTTGCCGCGCCCGACGTTTCCCAGGCACGCACGTCGTATGCCGCCCCCGAAAACGATGTTGAGCGCCAGCTTTGCTCGGCGTTTGAAGAGATGTTCGGGCTCGACCAGGTGGGCATCGACGATGATTTCTTCCTGCTTGGCGGGGATAGCATTCGCGTCATGAAGCTCCAGCGCCTTTGCTCCGAATTGCCGCTCTCCGCGAAGCTCATCTCTCAGGAACGAACGCCGCGCAAGATGGCGCTTGCAGTGGCAGATGTGGCGCTCGAGGATCGTCAACCACGCTATGAGCCCACTCCGCTTTCGCAAACGCAGCTTGGCATCTATGCCGAGAGCATGGCGCGCGTGGGCGAGGCGGTGTACAACAATCCTGGAGGCTTCGGTAGTTTGTGTGACAAGGGGCTAGCCTAGGCAGCAACGCTCTTCGCTCCCTTCACGCCCTTCTTCCTCGCCTTCACCGGGCGACCCGGGAGCTGGGGCTGGCAGTCGCCGCACCTGAGCATGAGCAGGGCCACGAGGTTGTCGGTGTTGCGGAAGCCGTAGCCCATCCTCACCGTCACCTTGATCTTGTTGTTGATGGCCTCTACGCGCCCGTTGCTGATGCCGAGCTCGACTGCGGCGATGATGTCGTCGCGCCGGCGGCGCACCTTCTTCTCCACGGCGACGACCTTGGCGATCTTGCAGTAGGCGGCCCTGTGCATCCAGTCGTCGAGCAGCTCGGCGGCCTCGGAGCCGTCGGCTGCCCGGAAGACGGCCCGCAGGTCCTCCTTGAGCTCCCAGGCCCTGACCAGCCGCGAGCCGGCCCTCTTCTTGAGCGCCTCGAGCCTCGCCCTCTGGCCGTCGGTGAGGTCCTCGGGGTTCTTCACGAGCGCGTAGCGGCTGCCCTTGATGGAGGCCGCCTCCTCCTCGAGCGCCCTGACCTCCTCGGGCGGCAGCTCGCCTTTGGCAGGCCTGCCGCGCTTGCCCTCGGGCCTGGGCCTGGCGGCCCTGGCGGCGGCCCTGGCGGCGTTCCACTCCTCGCAGCGCACGGCGTCGAGCGCGTCGTTCATCCACTGGACCACGTGGAAGGGGTCCATGACCCACCTCGCGTTGGGGCAGCGGCGCTTGACCAGCTGCCTTATCCACCTCGCGCCGTCGGCGGTCACCACCTCTATGGCGCGCCTCTGCTCGCGCGTGAGCTCGTCGAGGAACAGGTTGAGCACGTCCTTGCCGGTGCCCTCGTGCGCCCAGATGAGGCAGCCGCGGTCGTGGTCGACGACCACCGTGACGTACTTGTGGCCCTTCTTGTACGACGTCTCGTCGATGCCGATGCGGCGCACGCCGTCGAACCTCGAGGCGCCGCGCGCGGCCTCCAGCTCGGCGTAGACGCGCCTGCACACGCCGCCCACGCTGTGCCACTCGACGCGGGCGAGCTCGGAGACCGCCGAGGCGGTGCAGCGGACCGCCAGCCACGCCACCCAGTCCTCGAAGTCACGCGTGAAGCGCGCCCCGTGCCGCGCCCAGGGGACGGCCTCGGTGCGCACGCCGTGCTCCGGGCAGCGCACCCTGCAGGGCGCGTACTCCAGGTAGCAGGCCGAGCGCGCCAGGTCCATCGCCCTCCACAGCCTGGGGGCCCCGCGGTTCGCCATGTCGTAGAAGTCGCAGGCCCTGCCGCATACGGGGCAGCGGCGCTGCTCGCGCTTGTAGGGCCGGACGCTCACGACGATGCGCTCGGCCTCGATGCGCGCGCCCAGGACGACCGTGCGGGCCAGACCGAGGGCGAGAAGTAGTAGACTCTTCATGCGTCACACCTCTTCGGTTGTCTGAATTTGGCTTAGCAATCATAGGCGGATGACGCGGAAACGGCCCCTCCCGGGGCCGTTTCAGTTCCAGATCGTTGTTTTCGCCCGCTGAGCTGGGCCTATGCCGGAATCTCTCCCACAGAAACCACCGAAGAGCCCAATCCTGTTCTTTTGCGGCTAGACGCTTCGATCGATGCGGATCGACTGGCTCGGGCGTTGGAAGCGGCCATTGAAGCTCATCGTTTCGTAAAGTCGCATGTGGAGGAGGATAGCGAGGGGACACCTCTCATGGTTCCCGGTGACGAGCCCTTCTCCGTTGCTGTCGAGACCATGGAGGAGGCGGAATTCGAACAGCTGAAAGCTGGGCTCATTCAGCCGTTTGACTTGCATGTAGGCCCCCTGTTTCGCATGCGCGTCATTCGCACGCCCGAAAACCTGTACTTGTTCACCGACTTTCACCACCTTGTGTACGATGGCACGTCGATGCGCGTAATTATGGCTGATGTCGATGCTGCGTATGCTGGTGAGGAAATCCGTCCGGAATCCTATACGGGCTTCGATGTGGCGGCCGACGAGCTGGAAGCACGAGCTTCAAGCGCATATGACCAGGCTAAGGAATGGTACGAGGCAGCATTCGAAGGTCTGGAGGTCGACAGCGTGCCGCACCCCGATGCAGAAGGGGAGACCGTGGAATACGCGTCGCAGGATGTGTCGCTTGCCGTTGACGCCAATCGCGTGGTTCGTTTCTGCGGCAGGTTTGGCATCACCGAAAACGTCTATGCGATCGCTGCATTCGGGAGCCTTCTTGGCGGCTATACGAACAGCCGCGAGGCCCTGTTCGCGACGATCTACAACGGGCGAAGCGATCTGAGGTGCGCGCGCACCGTGAGCATGATGGTCAAGACGCTACCTGTGCATTGCCAGTGGGAAGCCAGCACGAGCGTTGCTGACTACCTGGCCGCCGTGAAGTCTCATGTGTTGGGCGTCATGAGTCATGACCTCTTCTCGTTCGCCGAAGCGGCACCTCTTGCCGGCGTCACGAGTGATGTCCTCTTCGCTTATCAGGGCGATTACCTGGCCTTGGGCACCGTATGCGGTCTGCCGTACAGCCGCGTCGATCTGAAGGGCAATGCTACGGGTGGCTCGCTTGACTTCCAGCTGTTCAAGATCGATGGATCCTACGTGCTTCATGCGGAATACCAGCGCAATCGATACTCCGATGCGTTCGTTGCGGATATGGCGCGTGCGTACGGTAACGTGCTTTCCGGCATGCTCGGAGCCGAGCTCATGGATGACATTTCCCTCGTCGACGAAGAGCAGGAGCGGCTGCTCGACGAATTCCATGGCGCGCGTGCTCCCTACGACGCTAGCCAAAGCGTCGTGTCGCTGTTCCGCGCCGCTGCTTCCGCGCATCCCGATAACGTGGCTGTCATCTGCGGCGATAGGCAATTGACGTATCGCGAGCTCGATCGCGTGTCCGATAAGCTTGCAGCGTACATTACCACGCTTGGGTTGGGCGAAGCGGGCGA
Organism: Denitrobacterium detoxificans; assembly: GCF_001643775.1. Taxonomy (NCBI): domain Bacteria; kingdom Bacillati; phylum Actinomycetota; class Coriobacteriia; order Eggerthellales; family Eggerthellaceae; genus Denitrobacterium; species Denitrobacterium detoxificans. The sequence goes on from NZ_CP011402.1 coordinate 1,126,890, forward strand.
CGTCGTGTCGATTCTCATTCCGCGCGGCCTTTGGATGGCGGCGGCGTCGCTTGGTGCCCTGAAGGCAGGTTGCGCCTATCAGCCGCTTGATGCTACGTATCCCGAGGAGCGCCTGAGCTTCATGGTGCAGGACGCTTCGTCGAAATTGCTTATCACGACTACCGAACTGCGCAATTTCATTTCGGGCTTCGAGGGCGAGGTGCTCATCGTCGACGATGTTGCCGCCTTCGAGCCTCCCGTTCCGGTGGATGGCGTTTCCCTGCGAGAGCCTGCGCCCGAAGACCTGTTCATCTTGCTGTATACCTCGGGCACGACGGGCTTGCCGAAGGGCGTGCGTATCACGCATGCCAATCTGGTCTGCTATATCGCATGGTATAAGCGGTACTACGGACTTGAGCCAGATAGCAGGGTCGGCACGTATGCCAGCTATGGCTTCGATGCCTCCATGATGGATACGTATCCTGCGCTTACTACGGGTTCCACCTTGGTCATCGTTCCCGAGGAGATTCGTCTTGACCTTATGGCGATGAGCCGCTACCTGGAAGGTTGGGGCGTAACCCATATGTTCATGACGACGCAGGTGGGGCGCCAGTTTGCCATCGACGGCGAGTTCCCGACCATACGTCATCTCAGCGTGGGCGGAGAGGCCCTCGTTTCGTTTAAGGTGCCTGAAGGGGTCTGCGTGCACAATTGCTATGGGCCCACGGAATGCACCATTATGGTGACGGTTTATCAGTTGCGAGGCGATGAGCCCTTCTATCCTATTGGCCATACGCTCGACAATTTGCATGCATACATAGTTGGGCCCAATGGGAAGCGACTGCCCATTGGGGCTGAAGGCGAGTTGTGGATTTCAGGGCCGCAGGTAGCGGCGGGGTATTTGAATCGTCCCGAGAGAACCGCCGAGGCATTCGGAGTCGATCCGTTCGTGAGCGGGGAAGTGATTCCCCTGTATCGTACGGGTGACGTCGTGCGCTGGATGCGCGACGGGAACATCGAGTATATCGGGCGTCGCGATGGACAGGTGAAGATCCGCGGCTTCCGCATCGAGCTATCGGAGGTCGAAGCCGTTGTGCGAGAGTTTCCGTCTATTCGCGATGCGACGGTGGCGGCATTCGACCACCCGAGTGGTGGCAAGTACGTAGCTGCGTATATTGTGGCTGATGAGCCAATTGATGTTGGGGAGCTTGGGGACTTTATTCGCGAGAGAAAGCCTCCGTACATGGTGCCTGCTGCCTTCGTTCAGCTGGATACCATTCCGCTGAATCAGAATGGCAAGGTGAACAGGCGTGCGCTTCCCGAGCCCAATTTGGTTTCCGCAGACGACCTTGGGGATGATGAAGCGCGGCCCATGAATGCCCTCGAGCGTGAGTTGCATGCGATTGCCGCGGAGGTTATCGGTGTGGATACCTTCGGGGTCGGAACGCCGCTCGTTCGCTGTGGGCTTACGTCGATACAGAGCCTTCGCTTGCTCGCGCTTATCTACAAGCGTCTGGGCGTGCAGATCAATGCGAGCGACCTCGACGATTCGGCCTCGGTCGTAACGATTGAGGATATGATCATCGCGGAATGGATGGCTGGTAATGGGCAAGCGCCGGCTTCCGCATCTGCCTCTAAACGCGAATTTGCGGCGCCTCTTACGTTTGCGCAGGCTGGCGTCTATTTCGAATGCCTGAAGCATCCCGAATCGCTTTCGTACAACGTTCCCTCGGTGATTACCTTTGCCGCAAGCGTATCGGCGGATCAGGTCGTTTCCTCCTTGGAAACCGTCGTTGCGGCGCATCCCGTTTTGACGACTCATTTCGTGCGCGAAGGCGAACGCATCTTGCTTGTGCCAAGCGATAACGCCGTTTCGATGGAGCGCGTCGAAGTGCCCCAGGCGGCGTTGCCCGCCATGCGGTCCGCTTTCCCGCGCCCCTTCGATTTGGATGCGGGACCGCTGTGCCGCTTCGTCGTGGCAACGTCGGGTGGCGTCGTTCACTTGCTGGCAGACTTCCATCACCTGGTCTTCGATGGGGCGTCCATGGGCGTCTTCCTGCGTGACCTTGGCACGGCGTTGGGAGGCGCGTCGGTTTCCTTCGAGTCCTTCACGTATTCCGATTTCGCGATTGCCCAGAAGCGGTTTGAGGAATCGCCGGAATTCGACGAGAACCGCGCGTTCTTCTCCGACGTGCTCGCCGACTTCGAAACTGCCAGTGAGCTTCCGCCCGACAAAACGGGGCGCGCATCTTCGGGTGGCCAGGGCATTGCGCGTGCGCCCTTCGCGTTCGATGCCGTTGAGGACGCGTGCAAATGCGCAGGTACCACGCCTGCCGCCTTCATGCTCGCGGCCGCTTCGTATGCGCTATCCCGCTACGTGGGCGAACGGCGTGTCTATTTTGCGACGATCAGCAGTGGAAGGTCTGACGTGCGTACCGCCGACACGATTGGCATGTTCGTGAACACGCTTCCGCTTGCCGTGAGTGTGGACGATGTGTCTGTTTCGCAGTTTGTGGAATCGTGCGCAAGCGCTTTGTCGGGCGCCATCGCGCATGAGCGTTATCCTTTTGCGCGCATCGCTTCTGCTTTCGGCTTCGAACCGCAGATCGTCTACGAATACCAGCTTGGAGCGGTGGATGTTTCCGCCGTTACGCCTACGGGGGATTCCGTGATGAGCGCCATCGAGGGCATTGGCGGCAATGAGGCGAAGTTCAAGCTGTCGATTCATATCGAGCTTGACCAGGGTGTGCCCGTCATAGCCGCGTATTACAACGATGCGCTGTATTCGCCCGAACTCATGGAGGGTCTCGTTCGTTCGATGGCGATTGTGGCCGATCGCATGTTTTCGGCGCTCGATGCTCCTGTGCGTGCCCTTTCCCTGCTCGACGAGGATCGCTGTGCTCAGCTCGAGCGGTTCCACGAAGAGGAAACCGGACCGCTCGACTTTTCCTCGTTCCATGAGGGGCTTGAGCGTCAGGCGCGGATACGGCCTGATGAAACGGCGCTCGTTGCCTCGGATGGTTCGTATGCCTTTGCCGGCTTGAATGCCTGCGCCAATCGCATTGCACATGCGCTCATCGAGCGGGGCGTATCGCCGGCAAGCCGCGTGGCGCTTCTGTTGCCGCGCACGTCGCGGGTTATCGCTGCGGCCTTCGGCGTTTGCAAGGCGGGGTGTGCGTACATACCCTGCGATCCAGCGTACCCCGCAGAGCGCGTGAGTCATATCCTTACCGATTCGCGCTCGCAGCTCGTTATCACGACGGCCGACCGCGTGTCGTCGTACGAAAACGCCGTCGACGTGGAAGAGCTGCTCGCTTGTACGCGCGAAGAGGATCCGCGTATTCCTGTCGATCCGCATGACCTGGCCTATCTCATCTACACGTCCGGATCTACGGGGAAGCCGAAGGGCGTCATGCTCACGCATGAGGGCGTTTGCAACTTCCACGCGAATCGGCCCTCCAATATTCTCGTGCACGCATTGGTCGAACAGGCGCATGCGTTTTTGGCGGTCACTACGCTTTCTTTCGATATGTCCGTTAAGGAGGTCTTCACGCCCATTGCGAATGGCCTTTGCGTTGTGCTGGCCGACGAGTCGCAGGTGAACGATCCTGCCAAGCTGGCTGCGCTTGGCGTGGCAACGGGCGCCGATGCCTTCAATGCCACGCATTCTCGCTTGAAGCAGTACTTGGAATCGCCTGCGTTTGCGTCGTTCATAGCGGGCTGCAAGGTGGTGCTTTCGGGCGGAGAGAAATACGCCCAAGGCCTGCTCCCGCTTTTGCAGCGCACGACGTCCGCCTGCATCATCAATACCTATGGACCTACGGAAACGACCGTGTCATCGAACATGGCCGACCTCACGCATGCAAAGCGCATTACCGTGGGACGCCCGCTTTACAACGTGCGGGAATGCATCGTTGATGCCGATGGCAATGAGCTGCCGCCCGGCGTGGTGGGCGAGTTGTTCATCGGCGGGCTTGGCGTTGGCCAAGGGTATAACGACCTGCCCGAGAAAACCGCGCAGGCGTTTATCGAACGAGAGGGGAGACGCTTCTATCGTTCGGGCGATTACGCTCGCTGGACGAACGACGGATTCGTGGAAATACTCGGGCGCACGGATAACCAGGTGAAGCTTCGTGGCTTGCGTATCGAGCTGGGCGAGGTTGAGTCTGCGTTGGCAGCCGTGGAGGGCGTTACGAATGCTATCGTGAAAATCGCGCCCATAGGCGGTGCCGACCACCTGTGCGCCTACTTTACGGCCGATCATCCGCTCGATGCCGCCGATGTGCGTGCCCAGATGGCGCGCTCGTTGGCCAGCTACATGGTGCCAACGGCGTTCTTGCAGCTCGATGAGCTTCCGCTTACGCCCAATGGCAAGGTCGACTTTCGCGCCTTGCCGCCTGCACAGCCCGTTCGAGCGGGAAATGCGGTTGCGGCTGCAAACGAGATGGAGCAGGTCTTCTGCGATATCTTCTCGGAGATCCTGGGCGTTCCCGATGTGGGCGCTACCGATAGCTTCTTCGAAACGGGCGGCACGTCGCTTATGGCCATACGTGTGACGGTTGAGGCCGAGAAGCGAGGCTGGGTTGTTTCCTATGCCGATGTCTTCGCCAATCCCACTCCGCGAGCGCTTGCTGCGCTCTGTGGCGAAGGGGGCGTAGATGCCGGGGCCGTATCTGCTGAAACGACTGAGGATCATGATGCTGAGATTGCCGATTACGATTACTCCGCCATTGACGATTTGCTCAGCCGGAATAACTTACGTGCCTTCATCGAGGGGGATTGTCGACCGCTTGGAAACATCCTGCTTGCGGGTGCTGTAGGCTATCTGGGCATACATGTTCTCCATGAGTTCCTGGAACACTATGATGGCGTGGCGTATTGCCTGCTGCGCGCGCATGGCGACATTTCCGCCGAACAGCGCTTGAAGCATCAGCTCTTCTATTACTTCGAGCGCAATTACTCCGAGCTGTTCGGCAGTCGCATCATCGTCGTGGAGGGCGATGTCACCGCGCCATTGCAGCTTCCCAATGGCACACGTGTCGATACGGTGGTGAACTGCGCGGCCGTGGTGAAGCATTTCTCGAGTGGCACGGAAATCGAGGACGTGAACGTTGGTGGCGTGGAAAACCTAGTGGGCTATTGCCTTGCGAACGGCGCCTCGCTCGTGCAGGTTTCCACGGGTTCGACCATGAAATGCCCGCTTGTCCCAGGGGCGTCGATAATGGGCAAGACAACGGAACGGCAGCTGTACGTTGGACAGGACCTGAAGAACAAGTACACGCGATCGAAGTTCCTGGCTGAGAGAATCGTACTTGATGCCGTGGCAACGAAGGGCCTTTCGGGCAAGGTGATGCGCGTGGGCAATCTGGCACCTCGCACGACCGATGGCGAGTTCCAGATCAATTACAGCACGAATGCCTCGATGGGGCGTCTCAAGTCGTTTGCGATGCTAGGTTGCGCTCCGTTCGACCAGCTTGATGCCTCACTGGAGTTTTCTCCCATCGACCAGACCGCTCGGGCGCTCTTGCTGCTTGCCCAAACTCCGCCGGCTTGCGTGGTGTTCCACCCGTTCAACCATCATAGGGTGTTCATGAACGATATCTTCGCGGCCATGCATGCGGCTGGCCTCGAGGTTCGGCCTGTTGAGCGCGAGGAGTTCGCGGCTGTTTTGCATGAGGCCGAAAACGACCCTGAGAAGGCACGCGTGCTCACGAGTATGCTTGCCTATGCGCGTAAGCCCGGTGGCGCTCCTGTCGTCGTTCCCCAGGCGGGGAACGATTACACGATGCAGGTGCTCTATCGCCTTGGCTTCAGGTGGGATGCTACTTCTGCGGCATATGTGCGCCAATTCCTTGTTGCGCTCGAGGGCATGGGATTCTTCGATGACGAGGAGGAATAACGCAGCATTGCCTGGACATATCGATTGATGGGTGCCGGTGCGTTGGCGCGTCGGTCGACGTGTTTGACGAGCCAGACGTGTTTCAGCGCGCCCTGGTGGACGTTTCGGCGCATCGCAAGCGCAAGGTCCTGTTGTATCGATTTGCTTCCGACCAGCGGTTGAGCTTGTTGGCTGGAATGCTGCTGGACGATTTGCTGCATGAGCGGGGTTTGCGCGAACGCGATATGAGCTATGTTGTGGGAGTCCATGGTAAGCCGTCATTCTCGGATATGCCCAATGTGCATTTCAGTCTTGCTCACGGCGGGCGCATGGCGCTTGCAGCCTTGGCGGATGCTCCCGTTGGGGTGGACGTTGAGTGCCTTGATTCGTTTCCGTACGATTTGGCCGATCCGTACGTTTGGACGGAAATGGAATCCGTGGGTAAGGCGCTTGGGTGCGGCATAGCCGACTATCTCGATCGGGATGTCTACGTTCGGCCGCCGGATTTCGAAATTCGACATATTCGCATTGATGACAACCACCTTGCGTGTATCGCGCAGCGAGTACAATAGGCGTGGGATAGACATATGGGTTATGTACGACGTTGTTTGTCGGATAGGGGGCTCGGTATGGAAATCACGAAGACGGTCGAAGGGGGCAAGGTCATCTTCTTTATTGAAGGATGGCTCGATACGCAGACTGCTCCCGAACTAGGAGATGCGCTCTCGCAACTCGACGAGGGCGTAACGCAGCTGGAATTCGATTTGGCTTCCCTCGAGTACATATCGTCGGCGGGCATTCGCCAAATTGTTTCCGCCTACAAGAAGATGGGCGGTAACCTCACGCTTAGAAACGTATCCCCCGAGGTGAGGGAAGTGCTTCGTCTTACGGGCACCGATAAGCGGCTGACCATCGTGTAGAGCTGGCGTGGTCGTGTTTCGTTCGGTTAACGGCAAGATTACCGCGGCAATTGTCGTCGTGTTGCTTGCGTCGGCGTCCGTTGCCTTCGCCGTGAATTACACGATTATCTACAATACCGAACACGATCGCTCCGACTCCATGGGAATCGCTGCGGCGAAGGAGTGCTCCACGATTCTTGCTGTCGCGTCTGACGGTCTCGACGATGATGAGTTCGTGCCTGGCACGCATGACTATGATCTATGCCAGGAAAACCTACGTACGCTTTGCCAGACATGCGGCATGGACTATCTGTACATATGCAAGGTCGACGTTGAGAACAGCACCATTACGTACATCATGGCCGTCGGCGGAAGCGACGCCGAAAACGATGAGATTACCCGCGAGCGGCCCTTTGGGACGGTTGTGTATACGGAGATTTCCGATGTTATGAAGTTGGCGCTCAAAGGCGCCCCCGAGCCTGTTGCCGAAGAGATCGACAACCAGTTCGGTCATATGCTCGACTGGTATTACCCTGCCATGCAGTTGGGCGATAACGTTGTGGCGGCTTCGAGCTATTCGGTGGATAGGCAACGCGATAGGGTCATCTCATCGACCGTTAGCACCATGTGGCCGTTCGCTCTGGCCATTCTTCTCTTGTTCGCCGTCGAGCTCGTCATCCTCCGACGGAACGTATTCAATCCCTTGCATCTCATAGCTGCACGCATGCGCTCCTTTACGGCCAAGGAGGCGAAAGAGGCCGAGCCTCTGGACATACGCTCAAACGATGAGATTGGCGATATCGCCAGTGCGTTTAACGAGATGTCAGGCGAGATTGACGAATATGTTGCCCGCATTGGCCAAATGGCGGCCGAGCGTGCGCAGACCGATTTCGAACTTAGCGTGTCACATCGCATACAGCAGGGCATGGTTCCCGGTCGTACTCAATTGCTGGGCGATGGGTTTTCCGCATGCGGGTTTTCACGTCCCGCGCGTTCGGTTGGTGGTGATTTCTACGATGTTGTCCAACTTGATGATGGGCGCATCGCGGTTGTCGTTGGCGATGCGGCAGGCAAGGGCATTGCTGCTGCCTTGTTCATGACGGTGGTCAAGACTATGATCATCGATGGTTTGCGTTTAGGGAATGGGCCCGCAGAGGTGCTCACGCGGACGAATGCTCGCGTTTCTCTTTCCAATCCCGAGGATATGTTCGTAAGCGTGTTTGCCGCTGTATTGGATCCGCGAAACGGCGAGGTGCGCTTCGCGAATGCCGGGCATATGCCTCCGCTACTAGTCGGAAACAATGCAAGCGTATTCGAGGTGAATCCTGGGGAGCTGCTTGGGCTATTCGACGATACCGTCATCGAGGAATCAACTGTTATTCTTGAGCCTGGTCAGGGCCTTCTTCTGTACACCGATGGCGTGGTTGAGGCGCAGGCGGTGGATGGCTCGTTCTTTGGTGAGGACCGTTTGGCTGAATCCGTTGCCGCGTGCGTTCCCTATGATCATGCTGGGGATATCGTTGATGTGGTCGTTCGTGCCGTTGATGGCTTTGCCGAAGGTCGTGAGCAGTTCGATGATCTAACGGCTGCCGTTCTTATGTACGCGAGATCCAACGATGCGGACAACGTGCGGGGTGAGGATGGTTCTCTTGGCGAAGAGCTGCCCTGCGACATGTCGGCGCTTCCGCGATTGCGCGAAGCTCTGTATGCGACGGACGCGAACGATGCCTTGAAGCGCAAGGCGTATCTGGCATGCGAGGAGGTGTTCGCCAACATCGTTTCCTATTCGGGTGCTACGAAATCTTGGGTGAGCATTTCGGCTGCGCCCGACTTCGTTCGGATGGTCTTCGCTGATAACGGGAAGCCGTTCGATCCCACGGCTACAGAAGATGTTGAACGGGAATTCGAGGATCTGGATACGGGCGGTATGGGCATTGGCCTCGTTCGCCAGCTTGCTTCGAAGCTCGAGTACCAACGTGCTGATGAGCGTAATATTCTTACCGTCGTCGTGCGCGCGTGAACAAGGACGGAGGTTTGTTCACGTTTGGCTGATGGCTTTCTGCTATCGGAATGCAATTAACGCAAAAAAGTTCTTGCGTTGGTCTTTGTTTACCTGTATAGTTTCCTTCGCTGCTTAAGCACGGGGTGTTAGCTCAGTTGGTTAGAGCGCCGGCCTGTCACGTCGGAGGTCGCGAGTTCAAGTCTCGTACATCCCGCCATTTGAATTTGGAAGAGTTCCCGATTGGGAACTCTTTTTTTGGGCTCTTCGGTGGTTTCTGTGGGAGAGATTCCGGCATAGGCCCAGCTCAGCGGGCGAAAACAACGATCTGGAACTGAAACGGCCCCGGGAGGGGCCGTTTCCGCGTCATCCGCCTATGATTGCTAAGCCAAATTCAGACAACCGAAGAGGTGTGACGCATGAAGAGTCTACTACTTCTCGCCCTCGGTCTGGCCCGCACGGTCGTCCTGGGCGCGCGCATCGAGGCCGAGCGCATCGTCGTGAGCGTCCGGCCCTACAAGCGCGAGCAGCGCCGCTGCCCCGTATGCGGCAGGGCCTGCGACTTCTACGACATGGCGAACCGCGGGGCCCCCAGGCTGTGGAGGGCGATGGACCTGGCGCGCTCGGCCTGCTACCTGGAGTACGCGCCCTGCAGGGTGCGCTGCCCGGAGCACGGCGTGCGCACCGAGGCCGTCCCCTGGGCGCGGCACGGGGCGCGCTTCACGCGTGACTTCGAGGACTGGGTGGCGTGGCTGGCGGTCCGCTGCACCGCCTCGGCGGTCTCCGAGCTCGCCCGCGTCGAGTGGCACAGCGTGGGCGGCGTGTGCAGGCGCGTCTACGCCGAGCTCGGAGGCCGCGCGCGGCGCCTCGAGGTTCGACGGCGTGCGCCGCATCGGCATCGACGAGACGTCGTACAAGAAGGGCCACAAGTACGTCACGGTGGTCGTCGACCACGACCGCGGCTGCCTCATCTGGGCGCACGGAGGGCACCGGCAAGGACGTGCTCAACCTGTTCCTCGACGAGCTCACGCGCGAGCAGAGGCGCGCCATAGAGGTGGTGACCGCCGACGGCGCGAGGGTGGATAAGGCAGCTGGTCAAGCGCCGCTCGCCCCAACGCGAGGTGGGTCATGGACCCCTTCCACGTGGTCCAGTGGATGAACGACGCGCTCGACGCCGTGCGCTGCGAGGAGTGGAACGCCGCCAGGGCCGCCGCCAGGGCCGCCAGGCCCAGGCCCGAGGGCAAGCGCGGCAGGCCTGCCAAAGGCGAGCTGCCGCCCGAGGAGGTCAGGGCGCTCGAGGAGGAGGCGGCCTCCATCAAGGGCAGCCGCTACGCGCTCGTGAAGAACCCCGAGGACCTCACCGACGGCCAGAGGGCGAGGCTCGAGGCGCTCAAGAAGAGGGCCGGCTCGCGGCTGGTCAGGGCCTGGGAGCTCAAGGAGGACCTGCGGGCCGTCTTCCGGGCAGCCGACGGCTCCGAGGCCGCCGAGCTGCTCGACGACTGGATGCACAGGGCCGCCTACTGCAAGATCGCCAAGGTCGTCGCCGTGGAGAAGAAGGTGCGCCGCCGGCGCGACGACATCATCGCCGCAGTCGAGCTCGGCATCAGCAACGGGCGCGTAGAGGCCATCAACAACAAGATCAAGGTGACGGTGAGGATGGGCTACGGCTTCCGCAACACCGACAACCTCGTGGCCCTGCTCATGCTCAGGTGCGGCGACTGCCAGCCCCAGCTCCCGGGTCGCCCGGTGAAGGCGAGGAAGAAGGGCGTGAAGGGAGCGAAGAGCGTTGCTGCCTAGGCTAGCCCCTTGTCACACAAACTACCGAAGCCTCTTTTTTTGTTACGTGGGACGAGACTTGAATTCGTTGGAGTGGAAACACGTGAAGCGGACGCCCCAGTGGGGCGTCCGTAGCGTTTCGCCCGACCGAGCCTGGGCGTGCTCCTAGATTCAGGCCGTCTTGTTTCAAATGTCGATTTGATCATTTCGAGGTCGTCCGCAACGTCCATCAAGAGCCGTCATCCGAGGAACGTCCGTCGAAGGAGGGTCGGTCAATATGTTGAGGTGACCTGGAATTATTGTTGGGAAAATCGTGACGTTTGTCTTATTTGGTTCTATCTGGGACTATGCTCGATTTGGTTACGCTTTCGACGCTTAATTCTCATCGTTCGGCTTCTCCGTCTCCGTGAAAGCTTCTTCTAGATCGCGCAGTCTTTTTAACATCATGTATGTGCAAATTACGGTCAGTCGGAACGCTTTTGCTACTCCACTTGAATCCTGGTAACAACGACCGTGAACGCAGTCGTTCCTGACGTTGAATCCATTTGGTGAGTACATAACATGGTAAACAAATAGGAATTCATTGCATCCTTGGATTGTGCCTGTGATTTCGCGCACTTCTCCGATAAGGCTTGCCAAGACGCTAACAACGTCCTTCAGGTACGTATAGGAATCTTTTGCCGCCCTGAAAGGTACAATCGCAAAGAATTCGCCTATCTCCCTAATAGCGTTTTCGAGAATTGGGAATAGTTGGGTTAGATGCCCCAATGTAGGATGCGATTCCGGGAATGAAAGAAGCTCGTAATACTTGGGTGCATTTTCGGAAACCCAATTGTATGCAGGCCTTATCTTGATAAGCGAAGTGCAGGCCAGAATCGTTTGACTTAGGCACTCGTAGAATTCATCGATAACCTCTCGCTCTTTCATGGCGTTTAGAAAGCGATACGAATTGGCGTTATAAATGCGCATTACTTCAGAGGCGATCATCCAATCAATGGGGTGGGCTTTCTGCTCGTATGCTATATGGATGTGCTCGGGATAGTATTCCGATATAGTTGTTTTGTCGAACAGATTAATAAACGCATGCTCTGCCATGGACTCGAGATTTTTTAAAATGGCCTCATCGGATTGAAGAAACATGCTGCGAGCGATTCCGTGCGGACTCTCGAGAAAGGCTCTGTTGAACTTTTCGATTTCAGCTACGGGTATCGAACCTTCGTGAGAAAATACCTGCATGTTCGCAACCACTGGTGCATAACAGATTTCCCGCCAAATGCGGCGCAGTGAAATCAGAGTCTCTTTAGTCCACTTATTATCGATTTGCGGATTGTCCAGGACATCAATGTAGAACATCATTGCCCAGTAGAATAGCTCTGCAGTCTCGACATCAACCTTCTGAGCATACTCGATGAATAGCTCTAACGAACGCTCGGCATCACTGCTGTCGCAGTTCTTTGCGCATCGAGAGTCTTTAAACACGGCAATCAGATCATGTGTGCAAGTAACTGCTGCAAGAGAGTCTTTCGTAATACTCTTTGTTTTTACGAGAAAAATCTCCTTTTGCCTGTTGGTGCAAGGAAAGCCGTTTGCCTTCATAAAGCATATATCATCATAGTCAGAGATGCCTGAAAGGAGGGTCGAAAGTCCTTTAAAATACTTTCCTTTTGGTCCATCCGCGAGCTGCCTAGACTCGCACAAGCGCTGAAGCACTTTCATCGCGGTGCAAGTCAACTTCCGTATTGGTTTGTTAGCTTTAACGCATCGTTCTGCATGCCCCAGAAAGAGATCGACTAGTAGATTTTGACTTGCTTCTGACGGGGCCTTCCCTTGCGTACTGTATTCAAGTACTTCGATGATGCAAATGGCTCGTTTATCGACGAAAGCGTCCTTAGCCATCGAAAGAACTTTCTCCGTCCATGCGGTGGTGTCTGGCGATTCTGTGCCGTTTCTCAGACGTATCATCGGCTCGATTGTTCCCTCGGTGAACGACGTTCTGAAAGAATCGCACAGCAGGGCTTCTTGCCATGTCTGGAATGTTTTTCCTATCACGCTTTTGAACGAAAGGAAGTCTTCGTCGAAATAAGTATCTAGAACGGTTTTGACGTATTGCTCGTTAATCGAGATGGATTCGCCCTCTAAATTAGATTCCAATGTTTTTGCAGCGTTTTCGAATTCTGGGAGGTCGATGCTGTATGCGAGCTTTATTACGTGTTGTTTATCATTTCCGAGAGGGCTGAAATCGAATAGTTGGTGGAGGTTCGAGTGGTATAGGAGCTGTGGGTTGAATGGGTATCTTGTTTCGCTTACGCAGTTAATCAGATAGGTTCCAACTGAGGCTATGCACAAGGCGTCGAAGAAGCCATTTCTCCCAATTGCTTCTTCTGGGCTCTTTGCCCCGCTCCTGATTAAGACGCAGTCATAAACAGAATTTAGCCAGGGAGTTTCAAATGAGGGGCGAAAGTCTCCAATGGAGTCGACTATTCTTGCGAAATGGACAAAAGCAGGCCGGATTGATAAATATGCCCGATTGAAGTCATTAAAGGACTCTAGTTCTATTGGAGGCTCGAAGTTCTTCTCGGTGTAATCGACAAACCACTGCCAATCACGTGACGACTGAAGCATTCCTTCGGTGAAACGCACTTCTACTTCGTGTTCGTAGTATCCGGTCCCCATTTCGTCCCCTATATCGTATCGTGCTTAATCCGGTCACACCTTGGATGATAGGCCATCGGGCCATGCGCTGGATGGCCAAAGCTAATTAAAGAATATGCTATGAACTTCGGAAGGCGGTGATTCGTAATTGATTACGGTTCTGCTTCGATTGTTGACATGCTTGGTTCTATGTCGGTGCGGATTTGCTTTTCCTGCAAGCTGCAATTTGGGATGCTTCATATAAATGTTGGCATGCGGGTAAGCGATCTCGTTTTTTTGAAAGCGGGACATGCAGCGCGTTGGCAAATTCGCCTTCATTCGAGGCTACTTTTTCGACTGAGTCAATCGGGGCTAGAATATATGACAACCATTTTTAAATCAGCCGACGCCCGGAATCTCTCTTCGTATTTGGGGACGGTGGCGAGACTTGAACTCGTTGGGGTGGAAACGCGTGAAGCGCACGCCCCGGTGGGGCTATTCCCCAACAATTTGCACGTAGAAGCGACGATGGCGTGGGCCGTCGAATTCGCAGAAATAAATACCCTGCCAGGTGCCGAGCACCAGTTTCCCGTTCGAGATGGGGATGGTTTCCGATGCTCCGACTAGGCTCGATTTCAAATGCGCATGGCTGTTGCCCTCGGCATGAAGGAATTCGGCTCGATCGCGCCGCCCAAAGATGTCTCCGAGCGCAAGCTTCAGGTCGTGTTGCACGTCGGGGTCGGCGTTTTCGTTGATGGTGATTGCTGCGGTGGTGTGTGGGCAGTATACCGTGCAAAGACCCTCGCGGACGCCGCTTTCATGCACATCCTGCTGCACATGCATTGTGATGTCGTGGAACCCGAACTCGCAGGTAGGTAAGTCGTGCGTTTTCATGGGGCCTCTTTCCCGCGTAGCCTGCCGATTGCTCGCTTCGTCACGTGCTATATGGTAGCGCACGATGGGTTATTTCCGCATGGGGCCTCATACTCTGTCCGGCATCTTTCAAGGCGAGGTTGGGTGTCGCTTGGTATTATCGGCATAGGTCCAGTTCTCTTGCACATTGGAGGGGATTGCTTGTGATTCGAAAGGCCTATGCGACCGATAAGGGAGCTATTACGTATTGGGTCAATGAAATCGAGCCCCATGCGGTAACGCTTGTCTTTCTACCAGGGCTCACTGCCGACCATCGCTTGTTTCAGAAGCAGGTCGAATACTTTGAGCGTTTGTGCAACGTGGTCGTGTGGGATGCGCCAGCCCATGCCGACTCGCGTCCTTTTGAGTTGTCGTTTTCGCTCGAAGATATGGCCTGCTGGCTCCATGAGATTATTGACGTGGAAGGCATCGAACGCCCTATTCTTGTTGGCCAATCCATGGGTGGCTACGTGAGCCAAGCGTTCATGCAACGGTTTCCAGGTGAGGTTGCGGGTTTTGTCTCCATCGATTCCGCGCCTCTCCAGCGGCAGTATTATTCTTCCTGGGAGCTCTGGTTGCTCAGTCGCATGACCTCCGTCTATAGGGCCTATCCTCATGAGCCGCTCGTTCGGGCTGGCGTGAAGGGCTGCGCCACGACGGAGTATGGTCAGAAGCTCATGCGGGAAATCTGGAGCGTATACAACCACGAAGAGTTTTCTGTTCTTGCGGGGTATGGCTACCGCATTTTGGCTGCGGCAATCGAGCGCGACCTTCCTTACGAAATCGATTGCCCCGTGCATCTCATCTGCGGAGAAAAGGACGCAGCGGGTTCAACGCGCCGCTACAATCGCGCATGGGCGAAGGAGACGGGGTATCCTTTGGCTTGGATTGCCGGTGCGGGGCATAACTCGAATGCCGACTGCCCTGACGAGGTCAATGCTCTGATAGCCGCCCTTGCCGGCCTTGGTTAATTTGCGTGGCGACACGCATCTCTGATCAAAGGTTCGTTTCGGTAGAGTATTTTTTGTGCGACGGTGATGGCAGCTAGGTTATTTCGTTGGTCTGATGTGGTCGTTCTGAACGGGTACGATGCGCTCAACCGTGTTCTTGCCCTCGCATTTGAGCACGCTTACGGTATCGCCTTCGCTCGTGGACTCAACGAGTACGAAGGTGGCCGTGTTCTCGGGGTCGTTGCCATTTGAGTCGACCCATGTTCCGCTGTTGGCGAAAACCTTGGGACGATCGTAGCCCGGGAATTCCTTGTATCCCGCTACGTGCGTGTGGCCAAGTATGAGCACGTCTGCGGAAGGGTCCACGTCGAAGCATTCGAGCGTCGGAAGAACTTCGATATCCTCTTCGTCGCTGATGGGGTGCTCGATGGAGTGCCGGGCTGAAATGGGCGTGGGTACGAGATTGCGACGCTGCATTTCGTCCCAGGTTGGTATCAGTTCCTGGAAGAGTGGGCTAGCGGAGTCTTCCCCGGGTAGTGTAACTGGCAGCAGGTCTCTCGGCGAAAATGTTCCTACCAGGCCATCGACAGCCACCTCGATGAACTTGTCGTCGAGCTCCTCTTCAACGGGGAACCAATCGCTCACGATGTCGGCCCAGAGCTTCCAGTACGCGTATTCCGCGCATGCCTGCTTGTCGTTGGGGTTTGGTTCGGGAAGCGTGGGTGGAACCTTCCTGCATGCTGTATTGCGTGTGGGATTCGCATAGCGCCCCTCGGCGATGGAGCGTTCCTTGAGACGAATGAAGAAGTAGCCAGGTGGCAGCAGGGGGTGACCGTATTCCATGATGTTGGCGTTTGCGATGGTGTTGGGGGCGCACAGTATTTCGTAGCGATGCCCGTGTTCGATGACTACCTCGCCGCGCACGCCCGTGCGATAGCGCCCCAATCCAGGCACGTCGCGCGCTTGGATGATGCCGGGAATGATTTCCTCTAGCGCTTCGGAAGTGAGCGTCATATCGTGATTGCCAGGTACGTAGACTACGGGCGTGCCCGAACGCACCAGGTCTTTGATGGCCTCAATTACCTCTGCGTTGTTCTTGGCGCACGCCTTATAGAACTCATGGGAGGTGCGCGGAGCATTTGCAGTTGCTGGGTAGAACCAGTGATCCAGGAAGTCGCCATTGATGACGAGTTCGTCAGCCAAATGCTCTCGCCCGATCATTTCGATGAAGGCTGCAAGCTTTGGGCGGTTTTTCACGGTTTCCGACAGGCTGTCGTCTAGGCCCAGATGCAAGTCGCTGATGACGATGGTCTTCACGAGGCATCCTCTCTGCGCGTGTCCATGGGCCCGAATTGCGCCCGTTTTTTAGTGTACTCGCTGATGGGGGCAAACGCGCTCTTGCAGCGAAACTGATACGCGGTCGAGTCGTTTTTCGTATGGTTGCTTTGCAGCGCTAGGAAAGCGTCGTCATGCGCACGCTCATATCGAGAGGCTTGGCGGTGTAGAGGCATGTTGTTGCCAGGCCGTCGACGCCCGTTGATGCGTAGTCGGCAGCATTGGCCGGATTGATGCCGCCTGCGGCAATAAGGGTGAGGCGTGGGTCGATTGCGCGAAGCTTCGGAACGAGCGTCTCGAGCGTGCTAGCCGGTACCTTGTCGAGCTGAATGCCGTCCACGCCAGCACGTGCTAGGGTAAGCGCCTGTTCGGGCGTAGCTTCCACGAAGAGCTTCTTTTCGATGCAGCGGCTGCGGAAGTCGGGAAGGTGTTCTACGAAGGTATCGAAGCCGCCAAGGAAGGTCATGTGGTGCTCGAATACCAGAACGGTTTCGGATAGTCCCAAGCGGTGGGGGAAGGCTCCTCCTGCCATGATGGCCTCGATGAGCAGGTCCTTGCATCCGGGCATGCTCTTGCGCGTGGTAAGGACCTCGCAATGGGGGTTGGCCTTATGCACGGAATCTACCATGGCACGCGTTTTGGTGGCTACGGCGGAAAGGTGGTCGAGTACGTTCAAACCCGCCTTCCAGACCTGGTGCAATGCCCCAACGCTGCCCTTTACGGTTACGATGGTCTCGCCGGGTTGGGCGGCAGACCCCGTGGGGTGCACTATGCTTGCCTGGCAACCTGCGTTTTCTGCCATGCGTGCTACGATTTCGGCACCGGCAACCGTGCATGCCTCGCGGGTAAAGTACTGCATTTCGCCCTGTTCCTCGGAAATGCCCAGTACCGTGCTCGTGAGGTCGATATAGGGAACGTCCTCTTCCATCAGGTAATCGATGCGGCTTTGCGATAGGCGGACCATGGGCTCTTCTTCCGATTGGCGTGATGATTGCGTTGCCGCACATCATACCTCTTTTATTCCCGTTTGAGTCCAATTAGTTCGTCAGAGGACCCCTTTTCAATGGGATGCTGGCTAGAGCTGGCTGATGAGATTGTCGGTCTCGCGTGCGATGCGCATCTCTTCGTCGGTGGTGACGACGCAGATCTTGATGGGGCTGTCATCGATGCTGATCACGCGGTTCATGCCGATTTGCCCTGTGACGTCGTTGCGTTCCTTGTCTAGGATCATGCCCATGTGTGCGAGCCCCGCGAAAATGCGTTCGCGCAGGTCGGCGGAGTTCTCTCCGATGCCAGCCGTCATGACCACCGCATCGGTGCGGGTCATGGCGGCGTAGTACGAGCCGATGGCCTTCTGCACACGGTAGACGTACATGTCGATGGCCAGGTTTGCTCGCTCATCGCCCTTGGAAGCGGCGTCGAGCACGTCGCGCATGTCAGATGACATTCCGCTGATGCCCAGTACGCCACTCTGACGGTTCAGGATGGCATCCATTTCGTCGAACGTCTTGCCCTCCTCGCGCATGATGTAGGTGATGATGGCGGGATCGATGGAACCCGAGCGCGTTCCCATCATGAGCCCTTCCAGCGGGGTGAATCCCATGGTGGTGTCGATGGAGCGGCCATGGTTAACGGCCGTGATGGAGCCTCCGTTGCCCAGATGGCAGGTTATGAGGCCCAGGTCGCGCAGCGGCCGCCCCAGCAGGTTCGCCGCTTGTTGGGCTGCGTAACGATGGCTCGTGCCGTGTGCCCCGTACCGGCGAATATGGTACTTCTCGTAGTACTCCATGGGCAGCGGGTACATGTACGCCTTCTTGGGCATGGTGGCGTGAAAGGCCGTATCGAATACGGCAACCTGCGGAGTGTTGGGAAGCAGTTCGCGCAGCATGTCGATGCAGGTGTCGGCGGGAGGATTGTGCAGCGGGGCGAGCTCCTCGCATTTCGCTAGGTTCTCACGTGCCCCCGCGTCGATGAGCGTGGCCTTCGTGAAGTATTCGCCACCAGCCACGATGCGGTTGCCGATGGCGTCGATCTGGTCGAGCCCGGAAATGGGGGAGTCGGGTTCTTCCTCCATGATGTCCAGCAGCTTGCGCAGGCATTGCGACACGCTCAGGTTGGCTACGGAATAGACGGCCTTCTTGAAGTCGGGCGCGAAGGAAATGGCCATGCTCGCGTTGGCGGAGCCTAGCTTCTCGGCCAGGCATTTCATGCGCGTGATCTTGCCTTCAGTTTCGATGAGCTGGCTTTTCAGCGACGAGCTGCCAGCGTTTACGACGAGTACGAGCATGGCTTTCCTTTCGCTTGGGCGTGTGCCCGGAATTGGTTGCGATGCCGCTATGCGATGACTACCTCGGGGTTGTCCTTCGTGATGATTTCCTTGGCGACGACTTCTGCGTCAAGGTACTTGGTCATGAGCTCGGCGAGTTCGTCCATAGCGGTGCGCAGGTCGTCGATTCGTTCGGGCTCGATGCATTCCATGGCGACGAATTCCTCGGTCGTTGCATCGTTTACTTCGGTGCGTTGGCCGTCGCGCCAGTTCCAGCAGCGGCAGATGGCACCCACGGTGTCGTAATAGGCGATTTCGCCGGGCAGGGGCGGCTCTTGCTTGTCCGAGCCGATGGGCAGGAAGTCCTCGCCGCCCTGCATGGCGCCCAGACGCAGGTCGCCTTCGACAGCACCCAGGTTCTCAACGCCGATGGGGAAGGCGTACTTCAGCGAGATGGCATTGGTGATGTCGACCGAAGGGGCGATGGTTCCCACGGGGTTGCCCTTCAGAACGCGCTTGAGCAGATTCTCGATGGAGCAGCGCGCACCCTTTTTGGTGGGGAACTTCTGGTATGCCGCGCGCCATGCTGCGGGTACGGCATTTTGGGAAATCGTGTTGCTCGTGAGGTACTTATTGGCCTCTTCGTTTGCCGCGGCAAGGAGCTGGCGCACTTCAATGGCCTCTTGCTCGGAGAGCTCCTTCGTTTCCTGCACTCCCTTGAAGGAGAGGACGGCAATGGCTGCGTCGGGGAATAGCTCCCACAGCGATTCGTCGGCAATGAATTTCTGCATATGCGCCTCCTAGATATTACTATTTTGGTATATCGAGTATACCAGATGCCGCGTGCCCCCTTTGGGTGCCCTCGCTGGAAATTGCAGGTAGACGAAGGGTTTCAAGAGTGACAGGGGGTCGGAAAAGATACTCGCGGCTATTCTTTCTCGCTGCTAATCCTTGCGGCTGCGTTAGAATAGCCCCAAAACAAGATGCAGGATGCGTACGCGCGTCCGGGAATGCTAGGAGCCTATATGATCGAATCAAATGATATGCAGGGCATTATCGAAGGCATTTCGGCGAACTACGAAAATGAGGAAGTGTGCCTCAGTTGCGTAGACCGTCATTTTCCCAGTCGTGGGGCCATTATCGAAATCATCAAGGAAGTGCGTCGCGTTCTCTTCCCGCGCTACTTCAGCGACGACGTAGCCACGCTCCATCGTTCCGATTACTTCATCGGCGAAGCGCTCAGCCGTATCGAGCATCAGCTTTCCGCGCAGGTTCGCGAGGCGTTCCTGTTCCAGGATCCCGATATCAACGCAGAAGAGCTGGAAGAGCGCGTCGACGGCGTCGTCCAGGCGTTCCTGCGCCGCCTGCCCGAGGTGCAGCGCATTCTGCTTACCGACGTGCAGGCCGCGTTCGACGGCGACCCCGCTGCGGGCAGCAAGGAAGAGATCATCTTCAGCTATCCCGGCTTGTTTGCCATCTTCGTGCATCGCATCGCGCACGAGCTGTACGTGCAGAATGTGCCCCTCATTCCGCGTATCATGAGCGAATACGCACACGACCATTCCGGCGTGGACATCAATGCGGGTGCCACCATCGACGAGTACTTCTTCATCGACCATGCAACGGGCGTCGTCATTGGCGAGACCACCATCATCGGCAAGCACGTGAAGGTCTACCAGGGCGTTACGCTGGGTGCTCTCTCCACGCGCGCTGGTCAGGGTCTGAAGGGCGTGAAGCGCCATCCCACCATCGAGGACAACGTTACGATCTACTCCAATGCCAGCGTCTTGGGTGGCGAAACCATCGTGGGCGCGGGTTCGGTCATCGGTGGTAGCGCCTTCGTTACCAGCAGCGTTCCCAAGAACGCGCGCGTGAGCCTGAAGGCTGAAGTCAACGTGCGGCAGAGCAAGCCGCGCGACCCGCAGGCGTTCGAAACCGTCTAGGTCGAATCAATTCGCGTCTGAAAAGGGCCCGTAACTCGTGGAGTTGCGGGCCCTTTTGCGTAGTTACTAGTACAGGGGAAGGTGATAGAGACGCTCGTAGAGCTCGCGTTGCCCTTCGCCTTCTATGCTGCTGCGGAAGACGACGCGTCCCTTCTGGTCGGCAGGTGCCTCGATGCCGTGTTCCTGCAGCTTCCGCTTCGTGTGGCGCGCCGTTCCCTCGCCGCCGTCGAAGAACGCGATTTCGCCCATAACGTACGCAATCTGGCGCTTGATGAAGGGGTAGTGCGTGCAGCCCAGCACGATGGCGTCTACTTTTCCGCGGTAGGGGCCAAGCTTTTCCTCCAGATAGGTGCGCATGGCCCTGGAATCCAGGTCACCGGTCTCGATGAGGTCGACGAGCCCTGGGCAGGGAAGCGTGTGGATTTCGGAATTGCTCCCCCAATGCACCGCTAGTTCGTGGAACTTTTCGAGCTTGAGCGTGGCAGCCGTCGCCATGACCAGGATGCGGCCATGTACGAATGCGCGGGCAGCGGGCTTCAGCGCGGGCTCGATGCCAATGATGGGCGTATTGGGCCAGGTGGTGCGCAGCTGTTCTGCTGCGGCGCTTGTTGCCGTGTTGCACGCGATGACGATTGCCTTGCAGCCCGAGTCGATCATGCGGGTGGCGATATCGCCCGAAAGGCGCGCGATGGTCTGCGGGTCCTTGTCTCCGTAGGGCGCGTGGGCAGAATCGCCATAGAACAGGAAATGCTCGTTCGGCATTGCCTGCACCAGCTCCTTCAGCACGCTGATGCCGCCTACGCCCGAGTCGAATACGCCAATGTAGTTATCGAATTCTTTCATGGTTCAGTATCCTACCGCACCTCCTGCGCAAGCGTTTGGGTTGCGTGGCTCTGACACGAAAATTGCGTCTTGCGCAGGGCGTACGGTTGCAGTTTGTTGTCGTTGGCCCTGATGTTTGGCCATTGCACTATAATACGTACCAGCTTGATGAAGCGTTTGTTC
This sequence comes from Denitrobacterium detoxificans, assembly GCF_001643775.1. Lineage (NCBI taxonomy): Bacteria > Bacillati > Actinomycetota > Coriobacteriia > Eggerthellales > Eggerthellaceae > Denitrobacterium > Denitrobacterium detoxificans. The sequence goes on from NZ_CP011402.1 coordinate 1,148,463, forward strand.
CCAAGAAAAGGGGGTTTGCCATGGCAAATGTGAGTGAGGGTTTCAAGAACGTTTTTCTAGCTGGCATTGGCGCGATGGCCATTACGGGCGAAAAGGCTAAGGAAATGGTCGACGTCATGATCGCCAAGGGGGAAATCACCGTCGAACAGGGCAAAGACATCAATTACGAACTGAAGCGCAAGGCTGCGAATGGCGCGGCTCAGGCGCGTGATGCCGCTCTTGAAGCGCGCATGTCGTTCATGAACGAAGAAGAGCGTGCTGCGTTCGTTGCCAAGGCCGCCGAGGTCGCCGAAAAGCTCAACGCCAAGGATGCCCAGGCTCAGGCGAACGAAGTCGTCGAAGTCGAAGTAGAGGCAAGCGAAGACAAGGCCGAAGGCGCCGAATAGCCTTTCCGCTGGTAAGGTACTCCGGTGCCCGACAACACGCTTCTCAAATACATCTTTAAATCGGGGTCCGAAATGGACCCCGAGCATAAGTTCGACCTTTCCCGCAAGGCGCGTACGAAGCGTCTTCGCGAGATATACAGTCTGGTGCGCAAGCATCGCTTCTTTTCGGGGATTACGCCCGAAGAATTTCGCGCCATGCTCGAGGACCTGGGTCCGAGCTTCGTGAAGATTGGCCAGACTCTCTCCACGCGCTCTGAGATCCTCCCCAAGGTCTATTGCGAAGAGCTGGAAAAGCTGCAGGCTGAATGCGACCCGCTGTCGTATGAGCAAATGCGTCAGGCGCTCGAAGACGAATTCGGTGCCGAGCGCATGAACGAGTTGTTCGATGCCATCGACCCCGAGCCCTTGGGGTCGGCTTCGCTTGCCCAGGTTCACAAGGCCCGCCTTGTCAGCGGGGAAGTGGTGGCGGTAAAGATTCAGCGTCCGGGCGTGCGCGTGAAGATGGCCCAGGATATCGCCATTATGCGTACGCTTGCCCGCAGGGCTACGCGCATGGTAAAGGGCGACCAGATGCTCAATCTGAACGATGTCGTTGAAGAGCTGTGGTCCACGTTTCTGGAGGAAACCGACTTTCTTATCGAGGCGGATAACCTGGAGGAGTTCGCGCGTTTGAACAAGGACGTGCGCTTCATCACGTGTCCGAAGGTCTATCGTGAGCTCTGCAGCGAATCGGTCCTGGTCATGGAATACATCGAAGGCATTTCCATAGCCAATGTGTCCGAGTTGGAAAAGCAGGGCTACGAGTTGCAGGAAATTGGCGAGAAGCTGCTCGACAACTACGCAACGCAGATTTTGGACCATGGATTCTTCCATGCCGACCCGCATCCTGGCAACATTCTTGTTCGCGATGGGCAAATCGTCTACATCGACCTGGGCATCATGGGCCGTCTTTCGCCACGCGATCGAAAGGGGTTCGGCGATATCATCCATGCCGTAGGCGTGCAGAGCTCTTCCGAGCTGAAGGACGCATTGCTATCCTTTGCCGTCCAGCGCGACAATTCCGCGATAGACCATGCGCGTTTTCTGGCCGACCTCGACATCATGCTTTCCGATTACGGTTCCACGGAAGTGGCCGACTTGGATATTGGCTTGTTCCTGAGCGATGTCTTTGCGCTCACGCGCTCATCTAAGGTTACGTTGCCTGCGTCCATCACCAGCGTTTCCCGCGGCATCGTTACCATGGAGGGAACCATTTCCCCGTTCATTCAGAGTGGCAACATCATCGCCATAATCAACAACCATTTAAAGAACGCCCAGGATCCGCTTGCCACTGCCCGTGATGCGCTTGAGGATGCCGCGCTCGACATGCGTCGTGCGGCGAAGGGGCTTTCGGGTGCGGCCGCCTATTCGGGCGAAGCGCTGCGCATGCTCACGCGTGGGCAGCTTAAGGTGAACATGGAGGTGCTTGGCTCCGAAGCGCCCATGACGCACCTTTCGAAGATCATCAATCGCCTGAGCTTGGCCATTATCGTGGCGAGCCTGTTCATCGGCTCGAGTCTCATGGTGTTCGTGGGTACGTCCGTGACCATCATAGGTGTGCCCGCACTGTCGTTTTTTGGCTATCTGGGAGCCTTCGTGCTGTCCGCGTTCGTAGTTGTTGATATTATCAGGCGCGGATAAAACACGTTCTTAGGGGCGCTCATGAAAATCGGTATTATCGGCGCGATGGAAATCGAAGTCGAAACGCTTATCGGCCAGCTTTCCTCGTGCACGCGTACGCAACATGCGGGCATGGAGTTTTGCGAGGGCATGCTGGAAGGAGTGGCGTGCGTTATCGTTCGCAGTGGCGTTGGCAAGGTGAATGCCGCATTGTGTGCGCAGCTGCTCGTTAGCGTTTATGGCGTTACGCACGTCATCAACACCGGCGCCGCCGGCTCTCTTGATGCGAGCATCAACATTGGCGACATCGTGGTTTCCACCGATTGCGTGCAGCACGACGTCGATGCGACGATATTCGGGTACGAACTTGGCCAGGTGCCTGGTATGCCCGTATCGTACGAGTCGAGCGAGCCCATGGCCGAGCATATCGTTGCCTCGGCGCATCATGCTGCAACCGATATTGGCGTTCATCGCGGTCGCATTGCCTCGGGCGATCAGTTCGTGGGCAATTCGGATGCGAAGGAACGCATCATTCGCGATTTCGAGGCGCGGTGCTGCGACATGGAAGGCGCTTCCATTGCCCAGGCTTGCGCGCTCAACGGCGTTCCCTTTGTGGTTGTTCGCTCTATTTCCGACAAGGCCGATGGCAGCGATTTCGTGTCGTACGATCAGTTCGAGCGCAAGGCGGCGCGTGATAGCGCGCATATCGTGCGCGAGGCTCTTGCGGCTCTGTCTCGCGAGGCCTAGCGATTCTCTAATAGACGAGCGCCCCTTCGCCTGTATGTGGCGAAGGGGCGCTTTGCGTTGCGCTATAGCGTTTTCCGTTGGTATAGTCCGTTGTCGGCGAATCCTCGTTTGCGGTAATACTCGCGTGTTCCGATGGCGCTGATTACGTTAATGCGATCGTAGCCTTCGGCTGCTGCGATGCGGCATGCTTCCTCGATGAGCTTCTTTCCCAAGCCCAGGTGCTGCGCCGTGCCGTCGTGCCCGCTAATGTGCGCGGCGTTTCCGTATACGTGCACTTCCCTGATCATGGCTTCGTTTGGATGTGTGGGCAGGTCGTCGTTACGATACGTTTCAAATGCGCTTTCGCGGGGGAGTGAGAGGCGCAAAAAGCCTGCGATGCGTCCATCGGGGAGCGTCCATTGCAGGAAGCGCTCGCTCGTGGCGTTCGTTTCGTATCGGTATTCGTCTAGCATGAGCTTCTTCGGGTCGATATCGCTTCCCGCAATTTCTCGATAGCGAATCTCGCGGACTTCGGCATTTCGGTCTTGTAGCTCGTTTTCGACCATCTGCCGCAGGTTGGTTTTCTTGTTGCCCGCCATGATGTCGTTCGACGAGAAATCGCGGATCATGCGCGATATGCGCACGAAGGGCGGCGTGTTTACCACGTCCTGCGCCAGGACGTTTACAAGCGTCTTTTCGTCATATGGTTTCCAGGCGCCTTCTAGATAGAGTTGCTCTAACCTGGCTCCGGCAATGAGAGCGGTGGGGTAGAGCTTCACCTCGTCGGGTTGGTAGGGAGCGTCCGACACGAACGATCGATAGTCGTTGATGTCGCCTTCGGGCGTGGCCCCTACGAGGTTCACCATGAAGTGGGCGTGGATCTTGAATCCAAAGAGGCGTAGCAGGTCGAACGCGCGCGCAATCGACGAGGGCGTGAGGTTGCGATTGTTCGTTTTGAGTATGCCGGGCTGCAGGCTCTGCACGCCAATCTGCACTTTGGTGCACCCGTATGCGCGGAGCTTGCGCAACGAGTCTGTCGTAATGGCGTCGGGGCGCGTCTCTACTACCAGGCCCACCACGCGGTGCTTGGCGGTTTCGTTGCGCACGTGCTCGCGTTCGAGCTCCTGGTAGGTTGCCGTTTGCCAGCTTGCGACGCTTTGCCAGTTGGCGCCTTTCTTGTATAGCTGCGTGGCGGCTTCGTTGAAGCTCGTCTGCCGTGCGTTGATGCTGGCTTGCGCCTCTTGCGTCTGGGCGGCAAGCTCGTCGTCATCCCGGGCGATTCCCGCGTTTTGGTAGGCGCTACGACGGCTTTCCCATGCCTCGATTTCGATAGCGTGCTCGTTGAGCGCCCTAAACGCTTCCTTGATGAACCAGGTTTGGTATTCGCTTGGGTAGTCGGTAAACGTGCCTCCCAGCACGATGAGCTCTACCTTATCGGTGGCGTGGCCCATTTGCACGAGGGCCCGCAGGCGTGCACCTACCTGCAGATATGGGTCGAAATAGGCGCGTTCGGCGCGTTGGCATGCGGGTTCGGCATGCAGGTAGCTCTTCGGCATGCGAATGTCGTTGGGGCAGTAGATGCAATCGGAACCGCACGTCCAGGGCTTTGTGATCACCGTGATGGTTGCCACGCCCGAAGCGCTTCGGCGCGGCTTCATGCGCAGCGCGGCGAAGAGCGCCGTTTCCTCCTGCGGAGTAACATGCCAGGACTCCCAGAGCGCGGGCTGCGTGTTCTTTACGCCAAGGTAGTACGGGAGGATCTTCTTCTTTGCGTAGGTGCGTGATTGTTCGTGTGTGCGTGCGTTGAAGCTGCGCAGGAGGGCATCGAGTGGCTTTTGCTCCAGGCTTCCCGTTGTGCGCAGCAGGGCGAGTATTTCCGTAAAGAGTTCTTCCATGCAACGAGTATATGCGCTAATGACGCTGGGGCGTCATGGCATGCCGCCAAACCAAAGAATGTATTGACTTGTGCATGCACGCGTTCTATTCTGATGTCATAACGTATGAACAGATGTGCATATGTAGTAAGGATGAACATGGAAAACGATACCGTAAACGAATGCCCTCTGGCCGAAGGTGAAGTTCCCAGCGAGGAAATGCTCTACGACCTTGCGGACCTTTTCAAGGTTTTCGCCGACACCACGCGCATTCGCATTCTCTACGTCCTCATGGAGCGTGAGCGTTGCGTTGCCGACATCGCCGAAGCGGTTGGCGTGTCGCAAAGCGCCGTTTCTCATCAGCTGCGCATTCTGAAGCAATCCCATCTGGTGCGTTTCCGCAAGGAAGGGAAGCAGATCATCTACGCGCTTTCCGATGACCATGTGTACACCATGTTGTCTCAGGGTATGTCTCATATTTGCGAATAGCGAAAGGAATAAGCATGCGTAAGGTAATTAAGCTCGACGGGGAACTTTGCTCGCATTGCGCGGGGAAGATCCAGAATCGCATCGAAAAGATCGACGGGGTGTCGAAGGCTAGCGTGAACGCCATGACCCTGAAGTTCACCCTCGATGCAGACGACGCCAAGTTTCAGGAGATTCTTGGTCAATCTGTCAAGATTTTCAATGATATTGAGCCCGATTGCGAAGTGCTAGTCTAGGCTCGGGATACTGTACATGGCAAAGAATCTGACCAAGAAACAAACGAAGCTTCTAAAGCGTATCATTGTTGCATTTTCCCTTTTCGTGGTGCTCGAGGTGCTATCCGTTGGGTTCCACGTGTTCGACGCTATGCCGTATGGGCTGTGGGTCCAGTTTGTTTTGTTCCTCGTGCCGTATCTCATTGCCGGCTACGACGTGCTTGCGGGGGCATGGCATGGCATCACTCATGGCCAGCCGCTCGACGAGAACTTGCTTATGGTCATCGCCACCATTGGCGCCTTTGCGCTCGTCTTCTTTCCCGATGCGGAGCCTCACATGGCCGAGGGCGCGGCAGTCATGCTGTTCTTCCAGGTGGGCGAGTTGTTCGAAAGCTATGCCGTGGGCAAGACGCGTCGTTCCATCGCCGACATGATGGATATCGCCCCCGAATTCGCCAATCTAAAGAAAGATGGTCAGGTCGTTGAGGTTGACCCTGATACCGTCGAGGTTGGATCGCTTATCGTAGTTAAGCCGGGCGAGCGCGTACCCTTGGATGGCGTTGTGGAAGAGGGTTCCTCGCAGCTGGATACCAGTGCGCTTACCGGTGAGAGCGTGCCGCGCGTAGTCCAGGCGGGATCTGCCGTCATTAGCGGCTGCGTGAACATGACGGGGCTCATCACCGTCCGCACCACGAGCGTGTATGGCGAAAGCACCGTGCAGCGCATTCTGGAGCTGGTTGAAAATGCCAGCGAGAAGAAGGCACGCACCGAGAACTTCATCACGCGATTCGCCCGTTACTACACGCCTATCGTCGTTGGCCTTGCGGCCGTAATTGCGGTTGCCGGCCCGCTCCTCTTCGGCGAAAGCTGGAGCGCGAGCGTGCAGAGCGCCTTGGTCTTCCTGGTCGTGAGTTGTCCGTGTGCGCTTGTCATCAGCGTTCCCCTGTCGTTCTTTGGGGGTATTGGCGCAGCGTCGCGCAACGGCGTGCTCGTAAAGGGCTCTAGCTACCTCGAGGCGCTTGGAGATGTGGGCATCGTCGCGTTCGACAAGACGGGTACGCTTACCAATGGCACGTTTGGCGTGGTTGCTGTGCATACGCCCGAGGGCGTCGACCCGGAATACGTTCTTTCGTATGCCGCGCATGCCGAAGCCAACTCGAATCATCCCATTGCCATTTCGCTGCGCGAGAGCTATGCAGGCGTGGTGGATGAGAGCTGCATCGAGCATGTGGAAGAACATGGTGGCAAGGGTGTCTATGCGCTCGTTTCCGCTCATAAGGTGCTCGTGGGCAATGATCGCCTTATGGACGAGGCGCGCATCGAGTACCCGAATTGCGAGCTCGTTGGCACGATTCTCCACGTGGCCATCGACGGCGAATACGTGGGTCACATCGTTATCGCTGACGTCGTGAAGGAAGATGCGAAGGACGCCATCGCGGCGTTGCATGCCTCGGGTGCGAAGCGCACCGTCATGCTCACGGGCGATCGCGAGGAGGTTGCGGCCGCCGTTGCCGATGAGCTTGGCGTTGCCGAATATCGTGCGCAGCTGCTTCCGCAAGACAAGGTGTCCATTATCGAAGAGCTTCTTGCGCAGGTCGAGGGCAAGGACAAGGTTGCCTTCGTGGGCGATGGCGTGAACGATGCCCCCGTTCTCATGCGTGCCGATATCGGCATCGCAATGGGCGCCATGGGCAGTGATGCTGCTATCGAGGCAGCCGACATCGTGCTCATGGACGACCGCCCTGCGAAGATCGCCTATGCCATACGCGTTGCGCGTAAGACGATGGGCATCGTTCGTCAGAATATCGTGTTCGCCATTGGCGTGAAGGTCCTCATCATGATTCTCGCGCTGCCGTTTATTGGCATTGCTAATATGTGGCTTGCCGTGTTTGGCGATGTGGGCGTAAGCGTGCTCGCCATCCTCAACGCCATGAGGACGCTGCGCATGAAGCAGTAGCGCAGCTGCTTTTCGCACGTGAAACGCGGGGTGTGCATTTGCATGCCCCGCGTTTTGTTTTTCGGTCTGCATAAGGTCACATATTGGTGTCAATCAGCGGCCATGCTGCGAGCGCATCTTCTTTCCCACTAGTATCTTGATGCCAATCGGTCTCAACGAAAGCGTTTGTGTGCGTTCCCTTAAGTATCTAAAGCCCTATCTTGGCATTGCCGTCCTCATCGTCGTCCTTCTGGGCGTCCAGGCGGCGTGCGACCTTGCCATTCCAAACTTCACGTCGCTCATTGTCGACGTGGGCATTCAGCAATCAGGCATCGAGGCGTCGTCTCCCCAAGAGGCGGCCGAGCTGCTTGCGGAATACCAGGCGCAAGGCGTCGATACGCTTGCCATGCAGCAGGGTTACATCATTCGCATTGGCCTCCAGATGCTCGGCGTTACCCTCTTGGGCATTGCCGCTGCCGTGGGCATTTCCTTCCTGGCTGGTCGGGCTTCCGCTTCGGTGGGGCGCGATTTGCGCGAGCGTCTTTTTGCTAAAGTCGTTGGCTTTTCCAACGCCGAGGTGCAGTCGTTTTCCGTGGCTTCGCTCATTACGCGTGCCACAAACGATATCCAGCGCATTCAAATGGTTAGCTACATGTTGCTCCGTGTCGTTATCTACGCTCCCATCTTGGCCGTGGGCGGCATCGTGATGGTGTTGCAGACGAATGCCTCTATGACGTGGATTATCGGGTTGGGCGTGCTCGTGGTCGTTGTGGTTATCGGCGTGCTCATGGTGGCTACGATGCCGCGTTTCCGTCGCATGCAGAAACTCATCGACAAGGTGAATCTCATTTCCCGCGAAATGCTCACGGGCATTCCCGTCATTCGCGCCTTCAATCGTCAAGGCCGCGAGGAGGAACGCTTCTCCCAGGCAAGCGGAGACTTGCGTGATACGCAGCTGTTCGTCAACCGTGCGATGTCGTTCATGCGACCGGGGATGATGCTCGTCATGAATGCCATGGCCGTGCTTATCGTGTGGGTCGGCGCGGGTGCCATCGACGTGGGCAATATGCAAACGGGCGACGTCATGGCTTTCGTCACGTATTCTATGGCCATCGTCTCGAGCTTCATGATGCTTTCGATGCTTGCCATTCTCCTGCCGCGCGCCGAGGTGTCTGCCAAGCGCATCGACGAGGTGCTCGAAGCGGACATCGCGATTTCCGATCCCGGACGACCGCGTGATGACGAGCGCTCTTTGCAGCCTGGTGCCGAAATTGAGTTTCGTGACGTTACGTTCGCCTACGATGGCAGCGACGAGCCCGTGCTCTCTCATGTGAGCTTTAAGGTTCCCGCGAGCGGCTACGTGGCGCTTGTTGGTCCGACGGGGTCGGGCAAATCGACGGTCTTCAAGCTCCTCATGCGAGATTGCGATCCCCAATCCGGGTCCATTCTTGTGGATGGGGTAGAGGCGCAATCGCTTTCGCTTGCTGCGCTGCGCGGTACGTTTGGCTACGTTCCGCAAACGTCGTTCCTGTTCAGCGGCTCTATCGCGTCCAATATCTCGTATGGGTTGGACGATGTGGACGAAGCGGCTAATCGTTGGGCTGCCTCCATTGCCCAGGCTGATTCATTTGTTCAGTCGTTACCCGAAGGGTATGATTCCGACGTTTCCCAGGGTGGCACGAACCTTTCGGGTGGCCAACGCCAACGTTTGGCCATTGCGCGCGCCCTTGCGGTCAAGCCGCGTTGCTTCCTTTTCGACGACAGCATGAGCGCTCTCGATTACGCAACCGAGCTCGAGCTTCGACGGGCGCTTCAGCGCGAAATGGGATTGGCCACGCGCATCGTGGTCTCTTCCCGCGTTGCCACCGTTTCCGATGCTGACTGCATCGTCGTGTTCGACGAAGGAAAGGTTGTGGGGCTGGGAACGCATGACGAGCTTCTTGCTTCCTGCGCTACGTATGCCGACATCGCCCGTTCTCAGCTTGCGCCGCAGGACGAGGAGGCTACTGTGCCTGCATCCTCTTCCCTGGAAGGGGGTGAGTAGCATGGCCTCTCGCGGTGAAGACTTGAAGCGTAGCGCCGAACGTCGACGCATGCCGCGCGGCCCGCGTGGCATGAACGTCGAGAAGCCTCGTAACGCTCGCGTGGCTTTCTCTCACGTTCTTGGATTGCTTGCTCCCTATAAGGTGCGCCTTGCGTTTGTGTTCGTTGCTGCCATTGCCTCGACGGCGTTTGCCGTGGCGGGCCCCAAGGTGCTTTCCCAGGCCACCACATTGCTCTACGAGGGTTCAGTTGCGCGCGTTGCCGGAACGGGTTCGATCGACTTCGCGGGCATAGCCGCAGTGCTCTTGGCGGCCCTCGCGCTCTATCTCTTTTCTGCGTTCGCCTCGTTCCTGCAGGGCTGGATCATGTCCTACGTAACGCAGGATGCGTGCTTCCGCCTGCGTGAGCGCATCAGCGAAAAGATTAATCGCATACCCATGGGCTATTTCGAAAGCGCCTCCACGGGCGATGTGCTTTCGCGCATTACCAACGACGTCGATACGCTTGCTCAGAGCCTCAATTCCAGTCTAACGACGCTCGTCACGTCAGTGGTCACCATCGTGGGCGTGGTTGGCGTCATGCTCTGGATCTCGCCCCTTATGGCCCTGGCGGTCTTTCTTACCCTGCCCGTATCGGCCCTGCTCCTTGGCGTGGTCATGAAGCGTGGGCAAAAGTACTTCCGCCAGCAGCAGAACGCTCTTGGCGAGATAAACGGCCTGTTAGAAGAAACATTCTCGGGGCACGAGGTTGTGAAGGCCTTCGGGCGCGAGCGCATGGTCGGGGCTTCGTTTGCCGCCGCGAACGAGCGGCTGTACGAGGCGGGCTGGAAATCGCGCTTCGTGAGTGGTCTCATGATGCCCGTAATGAGCGTCGTTACCAACCTGGGATATATCGTCGTCGCCGTATTGGGCGCGTATTTGGTCGTTGCCTCCGCCATTGCCGTGGGCGATATCCAGGCATTTATTGTGTACGTGAAGGACTTCACGCAGCCCGTTCAGCAGATTACCCAGGTCGCCAACGAATTGCAGTCCATGGCTGCGGCTGCGGAGCGCATATTCGAGTTTCTGGATGCAGACGAGGAAGTCGAATCGGGCTCCGTGGAGCTTTCGCGGGTTGCGGGCGACGTCGTCTTCGATCACGTGCGCTTCGGGTACGACGAAAGCGTGCCCGTGATTCGCGATTTCTCCGCGCACGTGCGGGCGGGGCAGACCGTTGCCTTGGTTGGCGCCACGGGGGCGGGGAAGACCACGCTCGTGAAATTGCTGATGCGCTTCTATGACGTGAATGAGGGGTCCATTTCCATCGATGGCACGCCCATCACCTCTATCGATCGGGGCAGCCTGCGTGCGCACATCGCTATGGTGCTGCAGGAGACGTGGCTGTTCAATGGCACGATTCGCGAGAATATTCGCTACGGAAATCTAACGGCTACCGACGAAGAGGTCGAGCAGGCGGCGAAAGCGGCCTATGCTCATCATTTCATCATGTCGCAGCCGGGTGGCTATGACATGGTAATCACCGAAGACGCTTCTAATATCAGTGCGGGGCAGCGCCAGCTCATTACCATTGCGCGGGCCATACTCGCGAATCGTTCGATGCTCATTCTGGACGAGGCAACCAGTTCGGTGGATACGCGCACGGAGGGCCAGATTCAGCTCGCCATGGAAAACCTCATGCACGGACGCACGAGCTTTGTCATCGCGCATAGGCTTTCCACCATCCGCGATGCCGATCTCATCCTGTGCATCGACAAGGGCGACATTGTGGAACAGGGCTCTCACGAGGAGCTTTTGCGTCTCGATGGCTACTATGCGCGGCTTTACAACGCTCAGTTCGCGAATATGGCGTAGGTCTGCCTTGCGCCGTATTCCGCGAACGCTATAATACTTCATTCGAGTATTAAACGACTATCGTGGAAGTTGGAGCATGGAAGACACGGCAACGGTTTCGCCTACGCCAGTTGAGCTGGTGCTTTATGATTTCGACGGAACCTGCATCCGCGGTAATTCCCCGGTGCTCCTGGTGCGCTACTTGTTGCTCCGCCGCAAGCTCAACTTCTTCAGGGCGTTGGGCATTGGTCTGTGGGCCGTTGCGTACAAGCTGCGCCTGCCGCAGAACGAGAGCTGGGTGCGCTCTCAGGTCTTCACGGCGTTCGTGGGCCAAAAGGCCAGTGAGGTCGATGACTACCTCATGAGCTTTTACGACGAAGTGATTGCCGAGCGCGTACGCGAAAGCGCTATAGCCAGTATGGAGGAGCATCACGCAGCGGGTCGCGTTGTCGTCATCGTTTCAGCCACGTGGGAAGCCATCGTACGTCGTGCCATGGATTTTCTGCCCATCGACCATGCTGTCTGTACGTGCATGGAAATCGACGATGCCCAGTGCTACACCCGTATTGTGAAGGGTTTGCCTGTTGAAGGTGCCGAAAAGGTGTCAGCCTTGCGGCGATATGCCGATGATGCTTTTGGAAAGGGTACTTGGATGGTATCGTATGCCTATGGCGATCATCATTCCGATGTTCCTATGCTCGAAATGGCGCAGCATCCTGTAGCGGTGACACCAGATTCCACGCTCACCCGGGAGGCTCGCCGCAACGAGTGGCAGATTGCCCACTGGCAAGACTAAGGAGATGGTGGTGTGTTTGGTAGAACCCCCAGCTCGGGAAATACATCAGGTCATGATAACGAAACGAGCAGCGCGCAGGATCTTCTGCGCATGGCCGGCCGCGCCTACGACGACGACCGCCTTTCGCAGGCTGCTCATCTGTACATAGCCGCGTTCGATTCGGCAAACCAGGTTTCCGGCGACGTCGAGCCCCAGTATGTGGAGGGCTTGCGCCGTGCGTGGAACGTTGCGTGCAAGCTGAAGGAACGCGCTCTCGCCGAGTACGTCTTCGAGAAGCTCGAGCCCTATGCCACGGGCGAGGAGACGGCACGCAATGCCGAGGCCCTGCAGAGCATGGCGCTCGAAAAGCTCGAGGAATTCGGCTTTTCGCACGACGAGGTTCAGGATATGTCGGAGCTGCTGGGCGTCGAACCATCTTCTGATGACGATTCCTCTGCTCCCGAAGCGGAGTCGTTCACCTATGCCGACCTCATCGGCTACGACAAGACAATCAAGAGGATGCGCGAGCGCGGAATCGGCATGGGCGATGATGGTGAGTTCTCCGAGTTCATGGAGATGCTGCACAAGCGTCATGGTCTCGAGTCCATTCCATCGGTCGAGACGATCCTCTTCCGCTCCAAAGCGCGCGAAGATGCCAATCGCTTCATGGTTGCCACGGCTGGCGAGCTTGGCTTGCCCGTGGTGCGTATGTTCATGGACGAAAGTCCCCAGGGATATCCGGTCCTCTGCATCATGACGTCGCGTGAGTTCCGTGGTAAGGCGCGCTTTTCGCGCCTTGGGTTCCAAGGCCCTGCTGTGCTCATGCTCGAGAACATTGATTTGTGGGGCGCGCCGGTTTCCGTCGACTCCGAAGATGGCGAAGCATCGTTCACTCAGCAGCTTACGCGCGGTGCTCGCGAGGCCGTGAATTTCATTCGCGCTTCGGTAGAACACCCCGATGTGTGGGTTCTTGCTTCATGTAGCGAAGAAAAGGACCTAGAAGCCTTTTTCTATGATATTCTCGACCCCGTTGATATCGTTCAGATCGATACTCCGGGAAAGCGCGAGCGTGCTGCGATATGGCAACATGCATGTGCGTTGTTCCCCTCGCTCCGTTTCCTGGATCGAGATGAGCTCATATCCTATTCGAAGCACATGACGCGATTCGATATGTACACGGCTGCACGCCATGCCGTCGAGCAGGCGTACAACGAGAGCATTCGCAAGCGTGTGTACGTTCCGGTTACGCGTGAGAACCTGTACGAGAAGATTGCGTCATATCAGCCGCTCGAATCCAAGGAATATCGTGCCTTGGAAGATACGCTGGTTGATGCGCTTCGGGTAGAACTAGACAAGAAAGAATCCGACTTTTTGGGTAAGGGTGGAAAATAATGGAGTTAACACGTCGTTGCGATTATGCGTGCCGAATTCTTCGTGCTGCGTATAACCACAGAGACCAGTATGTTTCCATTGCCGAGATTGCCGAGGAGGAAGATATTCCCTACGCCTTCGCGCGTACCATTCAGCACGATTTGGCAAAAGCTGGCTATGTGCATACGACGCGCGGCTCGCGTGGCGGCCTGAAGCTCGCCCTCGATCCGAACAAGGTCACCATTCTCGATGTCCTCTGTGCTCTGCAGGGTCCGGTAACCATCTCCAATTGCGCTGCCGATCCCGAAACGTGCACGCGTAGTGGTCGCTGCGCGTTCAATAAGGTGTGGCAGGCAGCCGACGAGGTGCTGAACGCCCTGTTCGCCTCTATCACGCTGCAGCAGGTGTTCGATGGTGGCACGAAGGACGATTTCCTTCGTTACGTGCATGCGAATGTTGCCAACGCCGTTGGCCTCGACCTGAAGGCTCTTGCGGCTGACGGCGTCAAGCAGCCCGAGGATTTCATGGGCATTCGAAGTCTTGCCGAAGACCAGATGGCCCATCCTGGTAAGTTCAGCAATAACTAGCATTTCGCATTTCATTGCTCTCTATAGCCGAATTCCAGGATCGCGTATACGAAGCGGGTCGTCTCTACGAACGAGAAGGCTTGCCGTGGCGTTACATCGACGATCCCTATGCGGTGTATCTTTCCGAGGTCATGCTCCAACAAACGCAGGTCAAGCGCGTGCTGGAGTATTGGCCTCGTTTTTTGGACGCATTTCCCACAGTGGAATCCCTCGCCTTGGCCGAACCTGCCGCCGTGCTGGGGCTTTGGCAGGGGCTTGGCTATAACCGCCGCGCGCTTTCGCTCCTGAAATGCGCGAAGGAATGCGTCGAACGCTTCGATAGCGCGTTGCCCACGCAGGAGCGTGACCTGCTTTCGCTTCCGGGTATTGGCCCATCTACGGCTGCGGGCATTATTTCGTTTGCCCATAACAGACCATCCGTCTATATTGAGACGAACGTGCGCACGGTCTTCATCGACCAGTTCTTTCCCGAAGAAGACGAGGTTCACGATAAGCAGATCGAGCCCCTGGTGCGCGAATCGTGCCCGCAAGACGATGCGCGCAGGTGGTACTATGCGCTGCTCGACTGGGGTGCGCATATCAAGCAAACGAAGGGCAATGCTTCCCGTCGTTCGAAATCGTACACGCGTCAGAGCAGGTTTGAGGGGTCTCGAAGGCAGAAGCGCGCATTTGTAGTGCGTGAACTCCTATCTCACCAGGGCATTCCTGCTGAGCATATGAAGAATTCTCTTGATGCCTTCGAAGTTGCTGCAGGTAGAGAAGCCACGACGCAAGAGCTCTTCGATGGTATCGTGAGCGACTTGCAGCGCGAGGGGTTTCTGCGCGTAGAGGGCGGAAGGCTCTTTTCCTAGGCTACGGGGTAGCAGCCTAGTACCTTCACCTCGCGCAGCTTCAAACGCAGGCAGGAAAGGGCCGTTTGCACGTCGGGCTCGTAGATTGAGCCATCGATGTTCACGAAGAACATGTAGTCACCTAGGCCCTGCTTGGTGGGGCGCGACTGAATCATGGAAAGGTCGATGCCCGCGTAGGCGAACTCCGAGAGAATCATGTGCAGCGTACCCGCCTTGTTCGCGTTGAGGAACAGGGCAAGCGACGTCTTGAACTTCGTGCCCTGGAATACTGGTTGCGTCCCACGACGGCCGATGAGCGCGAAGCACGTCTGATTGCCGTAATGGTCTTCGATTTCCCGTTCCAGAATCTCGGCGCCATGCAGCTGAGCTGCGAATTCGTTGCCAATGCCTGCAACGCCTTCCGTGCTTGCCGCCACCCGGGCGCTTTCGGCGGTGGAGGACGTCGCGATGGTCTGGCAGTTGGGAAGGTGCGCATTCAGGTAGCGACGGCATTGCGCCAATCCCTGAGGGTGCGAGTATACCGTTTTGATGTCGGCCATGGTGGTGCCGGGTGAAACGAGCAGGCAGTGGTGAATCGAGAGCACTTCCTCGCCCAGAATCACGCAGTCGCTGTTGAAGGCGAAGTTGTCGAGCGTGCTGGTAACCGATCCTTCGAGCGAGTTCTCGGTGGGTACTACGCCGTAATCGCATTTTCCCTGGTCAACGTATTCAAATACCGTATTGAAGGAGGGGAGTGCCACGAATTCCGCTTCGACTCCTAGTCGCTTTGCAAATGCGTGGGCTGCCTCGTCGGAATAGGTTCCGGCGGGTCCGAGAAACGCGATGGTTACAGATTGAGACATCGTTGACGCTCCTTGCTCGCTTGCATTATTCTGCATAATCTTCCTTAAAGTAGAGTGTATCTAAATCTCCAGGTCATCCTATGTATTCTAAATTGCAATACATCGTATGCACCATCTATGCACCGTTTTGCATTCGTTCGACGGCGTTTAATAACTGTTGGTCATCGTCATGAACGTAGACCAGCGCCATGGATATATCCTTCCACCCTGCCCAGCGCATGAGGTCATGTGCGCCCATGTGGCGTGCCATGCGCGATAGATTCGAATGACGTAATCCATGTGGCGTTATGTCGCCGCATCCCCATTTGTCCCGATGCGCCCACCACCACGACTCGAGAGACCTCTGGCTTAGCGGTTGCCCATCTGGGTGTACGAGCAGGGCGCCACTAGCTCCGATTTCGCCGCGCCATTCGATCCATTCTTCCAGAACTCGCGACATTCGCTTCGTCAACGGTATACGCCGCCCTCTTCCAGCTGCCGTCTTTGATTCGCCGACGATGAGAAAACCGTCGCTGACGCAGCCTACTTCGAGCTTGCGGCATTCGATGCAGCGCAGGCCGCAATCTATCATCAGCAAAAAGGCGATGCGCTGGGGACTCCCATCGTCAACCATTTCGATATTCGTCCACAACTCATCAAGCGCGGCAGGCTCTAGCGCTCTTCTCTCTGTTGGCCTCCACCGTGGACGATCTACCCCCGATAAGGGGTTCTTTGCTATAAGCCCGTCAATCACTGCTGACTTCATGGCCACGGATAGCATAATCATGTATTGGTATACCGTGCGTTTGCTCCGTCCATCGAGCAACGCTGGAATGACTTTGCGAATATGTGAGCTGTTGAGCTCTTCCATCTTGATCTCGCCAATGAGCGGGCGCCACACGTTGAACGCGCTCACGTAATTCATCAGCGTCTGATGAGATACTGATGTGGCTTTCCATTTCAACCATCCATCGAGGTAGTCGGAGACGGTCTCGTCATTTTCCACGATGCCAGACACTTTTGCCTTGAGCTCATCAAGCGCGGCTTGTGCATCTCTCTTGCCGCCGTGCACGACGCGAGTGAACTGCCTGCGCTTCCCATCGTCATCCACGGCTCTCGCTATTACCTGCCATTTTCGGCATCGACCTTTTTCCAAGGGGCGAATGCTGCCCATTCCGCTTAGTCTCATGACTTACCACCACCATGCGACCGACAACCCTCTAGGCTGTCAGTTGCGTATCACTTCCATCCCGCGAGCCTCCATCCTCCTCCGAAGAGAACGCCTTTGCGATACCG
The DNA here is from genome assembly GCF_001643775.1 of Denitrobacterium detoxificans. NCBI lineage: Bacteria > Bacillati > Actinomycetota > Coriobacteriia > Eggerthellales > Eggerthellaceae > Denitrobacterium > Denitrobacterium detoxificans. The sequence goes on from NZ_CP011402.1 coordinate 1,165,318, forward strand.
CTCACGGCGCCCAGCGCGGCTTCCTTGCCAGCTTCTGACAGGTCGAGATAGCAGTACATGATCTGGGACGCTCTAGGGTCGCATTCGATGCCGGCAATCTCGTCTATGGAGCAGTTGAGTATCTTCGCGCACTCGCAAGCGGTCTCAAGTGATATTGGAACCGTCCCGCGCTCCCATGTCCGGTACGTTGGCAGCTTGGCGCCGAGCGCCTGCGCCATATCCTCTTGCGTTAGGCCGCGCGTCTTGCGAATCTCTTTCAATCTCAATTCCATAGCGCTCACCTCCTTCTGAGGTGAGTGTAATCAGCGTTATCACTTTTATCAACAAAAAGATAAAAAACATCTTGCCACTGATAACCAGAATAGCTATAGTTGCTACCAAGTGATAATCACAATTGCACTGAGAGGAGTGATTATGAAGACGGAAGAGGAGTTGGTCGTTGCCTTTGCGCAGAACCTGCGAGCAGAGCGCGCGCGGGTCGGACTCTCGCAGCAAGAGCTATCCGACAAGGCAGGCGTCGACCGTATGTCAATCAGCAAGTACGAGCGCGGCCACGCATTGCCGAATCTCAACAACGCAGCAGCGCTAGCGTGCGCGCTTGGTTGCTCGTTGGAATCCCTTGTCAGCTAGGTGATGACAATGGAATGCAGATTCGTCAGGCCAGCTGCGTTCGCGGAAATGCTGGGCATATCCGCCTCAATGGCCAGGAAGATGTGCAGGGATGGATCGGTCAGGGCATTCAAGCCAAAGGGAACCTCGACGTGGTTCGTCGACGTTCCGGAGACCATGAAGATGTGGAAGGAAGAAGAACTTAAATGCAGTCGGTAGAAAACGATAGGCAGCGCGCCCATTCCGCCAAGACCGAGCGCGCCACCGGGAGTATTGCAGGATACCTCCTGCAATCCGAAATGATAGCATGCGTCGCTGATTCCAGCGCGCGTGACTTCCTCGTCACGTTCCTCGTGGCGGCTGGCCTGTTCATCGGCACCCCGCTGGCGCTGTTCCTGATAGCTGGCTAGCAACGGGGAGATTCGCCCGCAGGGTGCGCGCCGTCCGATGGCCCTGCACCCCCATGCGTTCACTCCTTACGCGCGACCAACTTGGGCCATCGGGGCGATGCATGCCCCGCTCGCCGCTGGCAGAAGCGGCGCGCACCTCGCGGGCGAATCGAAGAAGCGAGGAGACTCTCAAATGAACGAAATCACGAACTACGGGCCGAACAGGCCCATGCTGGGGGCGTTCTACGCCGTCACCAGGGAGGTAGACGGGAAGGACATGCCCGTGGCCGTCTTCCCGGTCTACTCCGAGGCAGCGAAGGCGAAGAAGCTCTTCAACCTGGGCGGCCCCTACCTCGTGCCGGTGCTCGACATCAGCACGCGCAACGGCCTCGACCGCGCGAGGGGGCTGCTGCGATGACGATCTTGGAAGCTGAAATCGGCCAGGTCGATGGCGTGCGCATCTTCCTGGGCCGCTATGACAGCGGACGCTGGTACGCGAGGGCGTACCTGCCGCACGCGAGGGGCGAGGGCGCGAGCCGCAGGGTGCGCCACGCGCTGGGATTCGGCATGACGAGCCACGAGGCGGCGCGGCTGGCCCTGGAATGGGCAGAGACGCAGAGGGCCGCCTGGGGCGTCGCGGGAAGCTCGCGCACGGCCGACATGCTCGCCGCCTACATCGACCACCTGGGCGGCGTCGCGGGACGCGAGCCTGCTACCACGTCGACGTACCGCAGCCTGCTGCGCTGCCACATCGCGCCCGCCATCGGGGCCATCGAGGTGGCCGACGTGCGCCCTCACATGGTGCAGCGCATGTACCAGAAGATGGCATCGAGCGGGGCGCTGGCGCCGTCGAGCATCAAGCTCGTCCACGAGCTGCTCTCTGGCGCCTGGAAGTGGTTCCGCGAGCTTGGCGCGGTCGACCTGGACATCATGAGCGACGTGGCCACGCCGCGCAGCCGAAAGGCCGTCACCGGGTACTTTCCCGCGCATGAGGTCAAGGCGATACGCGAGGCCATAGCGCCCATCCTGGCCGACGATTCTGCGGGGCGCAACGTCAACGCGCGCAGCTTCGCCATGGCGGTCCTCATCGCCCTGGGGACGGGGCTTCGCGAGGGCGAGATCTGCGGGCTGATGCGACGCGACGTGCGCGACGGGCGGCTGTCCGTCCAGCGCAAGCTGACGGAATCCGCTGGGCGGCCCGAATACGGGATACCCAAGGACAGCAGCGTGCGCAACCTGACGCTGCCGCCCGAGCTGGACGAGGCGCTGCAGGCGCACTTCGCCTGGCAGGACACCTGGATGCGGCGCACGGGGCCGTCGACGCCCGTCATGTGCTCGCGCTGCGGGCAGCCCATCCGCCCGAGCGCCGTGAGCCGCTGGTTCACGCAGCTCGTGCGCTCGCTGGGCATCTCGCACGGCACGTTCCACACCCTGCGGCACACCCACGCCACTGGTCTGGTGGCTGGCAAGGGCAACCTGGCGGAGGTGGCTCGAAGGTTGGGACACGCGAGCGTGAACACGACCATCGGCAACTACGTTCACGCATCGCCGCGCGATGACGTGGAGCTCGCCATGCTGAGCGGCGAGGTCGCGAAGGGCGGCGAGTAGCCATGGGCGAGCGCTGGAAGTGGGCGCCAGGCTACGAGGGACTCTACCTCGTGTCCGACCAGGGCCACGTGATGAGCGCGCCGCACGAGTGCGCTGGCCGCTCGTACGCGGGGATGGAGCTATCGCCCAGCCGATGCGCCAATGGCTACATGCGCGTCTACCTCTCGCGCGACGGGGCCGTGAGCAACGTCCTGGTCCACAGGCTCGTCGCCGAGGCGTTCATTCCGTTCCATTCGGAGGGCGTCGAGGTCAACCACATCAACGGCGACAAGGCGGACAACCGCCTGGTGAACCTCGAATGGGTCACCCACGGAGAGAACGTGGCGCATGCGTGGCGGAACCTGCCCAGGAGGGCGCACGACCGCCACATAGGCCGCAAGCTCGACGCGGAGACCGCGAGGAGGATACGGGCGGCAACGGGGACGTACGCGCAGATCGGAAGCGAATTCGGAATCACCCCGACCATGGTCGGGTACATCAAGCAAGGAAAGAGATGGAGGATGGAAGATGTCGATTAACAAGGTGATTATCACGGGCAACCTCACAAGGGAGCCGGACCTGCGCCAGACGGCGTCTGGCATGGCGGTTCTCGGCTTCGGAGTCGCGGTGAACGAGCGCCGCAAGAACTCGCAGACTGGCGAGTGGGAAGACTTCCCGAACTACGTCGACTGCACCATGTTCGGCTCGCGCGCCCAGGGCATCGCGCCCTACCTCACGAAGGGCGGGAAGGTGGCCATCGAAGGACACCTGCGATGGAGTCAGTGGGAGCGCGACGGCCAGAAGCGCAGCAAGCTCGAAGTGCTCGTCGACGAAATCGAGCTAATGAGCCAGAGCCGTTCTAAGGCCGCTAACGCCCCGCAGGGCGGCACGGGTGCGGAAAGCGCCCAAACGGCACCCAGCGCGGCGGGAGAGCAGCCGCAAACGGCCTACGAAGCCGACATGTACGAATGCGATATTCCATTCTAGGGCGCATCCGAAGGGAAAGGAGGTAATCGGATGCTGCCAAGCAAGACGTACGTCGTCCAGCACGCCTGGATGGTCAACGACCTAGGCCTCTCTGGCGCCCGCCTGTCGGTTTACTCGATCATCTACGGGTTCTCGCAGGACGGCTGCTCCTGGTTCGAGGGCTCTCAGAGGTACCTGGCCGAATGGTGCGGCGCGTCGACGCGAACGATTCGCAGGGCGCTGTCGGACCTCAAGGACATGGGGCTCATCGAGGAGCGCGAGCAGGTCATCTCCGGCATCGTCCTCAAGTCCTACAGGGTCACCGCCCAGAGCCTCGGCATGCGCTCCGTAGGGGGTGGACAAAATGTCCAGGGGTGCGGACAAAATGTCCAGGGGGTGCGGACAAAATGTCCAGGGGGTGCGGACAAAATGTCCACCAATATATATAGGGATAATATAGGGGATAATAATAAACCCCCTATAGTCCCCCTAGAGCGCGGCGAAGCGGACGGGTACGACCCCATTCGAGACGTAATCGACCACCTGAACGCCCGCTCGGGCAAGTCCTTCAAGGCCGATACCAAGGCCACGCGCGGCATGGTGCACGCGCGCATGGAGGAGGGATACGGCGTCGACGTCATCAAGCGCGTGATCGACCTCAAGGTGGGACAGTGGTCCAAGTCGCCCAAGATGCGCGCGTTCATCCGCCCGTCCACCCTTTTCAGCAAGACGAACTTCGAGAACTACGTCAACGAGCTCGGCCCAATCTCCGACTACTCGAAATATGACGGCGTGGTCGACGAGGTAATCGGGGGTGGTATGTGATGGACATCGCGAACGCGATCACCCCGCCGCCCATCGAGTGCCCGTATTGCGGCCGCCCGCTCAAGCGCACCTCCGTCATGGTCGGGAACGTCTCGTACCATCCGACCTGCTGGGCATCCTGCGGCTGCGCCGAGTCGCGCAGGGTCTGGGAGAAGCCGCCCACGCGCGCCGACAAGGCCCTCGACCGGGCGCGCGTGCCCTCCCTGTTCCGCGGCATGGCGCACCCGGACGCCCCGCGCCTGGCGGATGCCATGGAGGAGGGCGAATGGGTCTACGTGCAGGGCAGCTACGGCACACGCAAGACCGAGCTGGCATGCTGCATCGTCGAGGAGCTGGTGAGCATCCGCCACGCGCATGCCATGTTCTCCACGGCCGCCGAGCTGGTCAAGGCGCGCATCGACGCGCCCGAGCTTTGGAACCGCGCGCGCTGCATCGACTTCCTGGCCATCGACGATTTGGGCAAGGAGGGCACCAGCGAGTACTCCGTGGCCGCCATGTGGGAGCTGGTCGACGCCCGCTATTCGGCGAGCAAGGCCACGGTCTTCACGGCCAACTACAGCCGCGGGGACCTGCTGGGGCTTTACGCCAGGCACGGCGAGGCCAAGACCGCGGAGGCCATAGCGAGCCGCCTGCAGCTGTGCCGCTGCATCACGACGACTGGCGAGGACGTGCGCCAGAGGGGAGGCGCGCGATGACCATGTCGACCCGTTCCGCCCACCACGCCCCTCACGCCAGGGCCGCACGGGAGCGTACCTGTGCCACGTGCCTGCACGCCTGCCGCGAGGGCTCCCGCCGCCGCGAGCGCTGCGAGCGAAACGGCAGCTGCGCGCAATGGGCGCGACGCCCCGCCGAGCGCTCGTGGAAGGACGAGATTCCCGCCTGGATGTTCTCGAACAGGGCCAGGAATCCCATCCTCGCGACGCGCCCCGACGGGCAATGGCGCGCCTGGAAGAGCGTCACGGAGGCCGCGGAGGCGCTCGGCGTGCCAGCGTGCCGCGTCACCTCCCTGGCCAGCAGGCACGGCGTGCTCGATGGCTGGCGAATCACGTATTTGAAGGAATCGGTAAACCGATAGATAGCAAAGGAGACTCAATGCAGATCAGGAACGTAAGGCTCGACGCCATAGTGGCCGACGAGAACAACCCCCGCCAGGACTTCGGCGACCTGGACGCGCTAGCCGCGTCGTTCGCCGGCAACGGCGGACAGCCGTGGAACCCGCCCATCGTGGTGGCCGACGGCTCCATCTTCCGCATCGTGGACGGCGAGCGCCGCATCCGCGCCATGCGCTCCCTGGGCGAGGGCGCGCCCGAGGAGGTCGCATGCGTCGTGTGCGAGGGCATGGACGAGCGCGATGCCGCCGTGGCCATGGTGGCCACCGACGACAAGCGCCGCCTGACCGACGAGGAGAAGAGCCGCGGCACGCAGCAGATGCTGCTGCTCGGCGTCGACGATGACGTAATCGATAAGGCCGCCCACCTCGCGCCTGGAAGCGCCCGACGCGCCCGGCGTGGCCGTTCCGTCGCGGGCGATGCGGGCGACCAGATGACGTTCGACCGCCTGTTCGCCATCGGCGAGTTCGCCGAGGCGGGAGACGACGAGGCCGCAGCTGCCGTCCTCGATGCGGAGGATGGGAAGTGGCGCTTCGTGGCCGATAGCCGCAAGCGCCTGTCTCGCAATCGCGCGACCGCCAGGGCGGCCATCGACGCGCTCGCCGGGGTGGGCATCGGGCTGGTGGGCGAGAGGCCCCTGGACATGACGCACGAGTACACGCTCAGCCCCTGGAAGAACATCCCGAAGGCCGTCGAATCGCATGACTGGCCCGAAGGCTGCGTCGCCTACGCCGAGGTGGACGATGGCATGGTGACCGTCTACGCCCCCTCATCCGACGCCGTGGATGCCGAGGCGGAGGAGCGCTCGATCGCCGCGCAGGCGAAGGCCGACGAGCTGGCGGCCGCGGTGGAGTCCGTGGAGGCGTTCGTCTACGAGTCCATCCTGTCAGGAGGGCCGCTGCCGAACGTGGGCCGCTGGGCGCTCGATCGCGTCTGGGCAACCGAGGGATATTCCGCGCCGCAGTTCGTCCGCCGCGCGAAGGAGGATGGCAGGGAGCTGCGCATGTCGAAGATGTTCGACTACGTGAGCGGCCTGCCCCTCGCCGTCGTCATCGGCAACCGAATGCCCACCCCGGCGAAGTTCGGCGTGAAGGCCCTCTTCCTTGGCGAACTTGGCGGCATGACCACCTACGAGCACGACAAGGCGGTGGACTGGGCTGCCGTGTATGCCGCCGCCCTCGCCGATGGATTCGAGCTCGACCCCGAGCTGCAGCCCGCCGTCGACGCGTATGTCGAGTGGGCCAGTTCTGATGACTGGAAGGGCGACGGCGAGGATGGTGATGAGTAATGGCGATGGACTTGCAGGACGTCGTGTCCGTTGCCCACGACTGGAACATCGCCGTCTCGGTCGATTCGGAGGCAATGTCCCATTACATCGAGGGCGCCCGCGTATCGGGATTCATTCCCGGCGCGCTGTCCCGCGTCACCATCGTACTCTACGCGGCGAATGTGGACGAGCTCCTGACCAAGCTGGGCGGGTTCGCTAACGAGTGCCGCGGCGTCGGGAAGCTTGAGGTGGTGGCCGATGGATACGAATAAGCTCGATCTGGTCATGACGCCAGATGGCGTCAAGCAGCGGGTCGTCACGCCCGATGACGAGATGCCCGATTCGATCGTGTATCAGGGGGTCGAATACTTCCGCCCCGTCGAATGCCGCCCGAGGCGGTACACCAACGCGAATAGGTCGTTGTATGAGCCGTACGAGAAGTGGGGATGTGGGGTATGTGGCAACATCCTCTCAACGTCCAGGCCCGATGACGGCCAGATATGCTCGAAGTGCCACGCGAAGGTGGTGTACGCAAAATGATAGTCAACATTGGTGAGGTGGCTACGTTTCCGAGCGCCGAGGCTAACAGGGAGCAGTCGGCCAAGGTCTTGGAGGAGGCCGCTGAGGTCTTCGCAGCCTGGCAGCAGTTTGATGCGAAGGGCCGCGCCATGTACAGGCAGCCGTTTCTCAAGAAGTTGCTGAGCGAGCTGGCGGACCTCGTCATGGCCTGCGAGAACATGCTCTCGGGCGTCAACCAGTACGGCCTGCGCGAGTGCGAATGCGAAGGGGTGGCGCTGACGAAGACGTACCTCCATGGCCTCCTGCTCGCCGCCGCCGAAGTTAGCGAGGCCGTGCGCATGTGGAATCTGTTCCCATCGGACCGCACCTTAGAAGACCTGCTGGGCACTGTCGAAGAACTCGAGCGGTATGCGTGCGGCGTCATCTCGGCGCTCGGCGTCGAGGACTTCACGCCATACATGCTGGCCTGCGAGAAGAGGAATCGTTGGAGGGGGCGCTATGAGTAATCTGGATTCGCGCGTCAGCCGCATAGTCGACTGCATCAACGAAGAGACGGCCGACCTCAGCTATTCGGACCGGACGATGGTCTGGCTGCTCGTGAGGGAGCTGGTGTCGGTGACTACGGAATCCCTCGTCTACGAATGCATGCGCGCTAGCCGCGAGCTGGCGCAGCACGAAGGGGGCGAGCGATGATGGAAATGGTAAATCAGGTGTTCTTCGCAATCCTATGCTCGGCGCTGGCCATCTCGTTCTTCTACGTCGCCCTCTGGATGACCGACACCATCAGGAAGCTGGAACGCGAGAAGAAGATGCTGCAGCTCGAATTGAGGCTATCAGACGCGCAGGTGCGAATCGCGGATGAGGAGATCGAGAAGCTCAAGCAACGGCAGGAAGATGGAGAGCGAGGTACGCGATGAGCAAGAAGATCGATTTTATAAAACTGGCTGGAAAGGCCAAGGAATGCAACATCGTATTCAAGATCAATGACCTCGGATTCATCGATTACTACTCAGAAGGCGTGGTGTATTGCACTGACACTGAGCCGGTGTCCGATGCTCGCTTGCTGTTTGCGAACTGCACTGCGGACTACGTGGCACGCAAGCTCATCGAGCTTGGCGAGGCGTTGAAGGAGGAGATGGCATGAGCGCAACCGAACGCCTACGCGAGATGCTGGACGAGCGCGGCATAGAATGGAGCGACCGCAGCCCCCACCCCGACGAAAGGCAATACATCACGGATTGGGACCGTGGCGGCTTTCTGCTCGCCGCCGTCGAAAGTCACGATGGCAAGCTGGAACTGATGTCCGACTACCATTGCCTGATAACGCCAGAGCAGGTCATCGAAGTGACGCTCGGATGTAGTGATGCGCGTGATGAGGCGCATATCGCACGGCTCAGTAATGGATTCCAATGCGACGGAAGCGTCTGGCGTTGTTGCAAATGCGGCGCGTTCTTTACGAATTACACGGATTTGACGACTCACCACAAGCCTCGATTCTGTCCCAACTGCGGCGCGAAGGCGGTGGAATAGAGATGTGCGAGGAATTGAAGCTGTGCCCATTCTGCGGCAACAAGAGCATTTGGCTCGAAGATATAGACGTTAGGGGTATGGATAGGTATTACGCGATTTGCGTGACATGTGGTGCAAAGAGCGGCTACGAAGATACGCCAGAGCAGGCCACGGAAAAATGGAACGCGCGAGCTGAATGCGAAGGAGCCGCCAGCGCCCTTGACGGCGATCGCGCTATCTGGATTCACACCCCGCGCGGAACTGGTAAGACTGCGAGATTGATAGAGCTGGCAGAGCGAGATGACCTGTACATCATCGTTTGCGACGAGGGCAGAAAAGCCATCATCCGAGACATGGCGAAGCGCATGGGCAAGAACATTCGCAATCCCATCACACCGCATGAGTTCATGTACGGCAGATGCGTTGGTGATGTCTACCTCATGACCCACAAGGGCGTGCTGGTAGATGATTCGCTCGACGTTCTTGAAATATTGCTAGGTGCCAAGGTCGTTGGCGCGGTCGCGAACGAGCCAGGTTGGGTGGTGGAGCGATGAGCGATGGCATCGTCGTCAAATGCCCCAGCTGTGGTCAGCACATCATGGTTAAGTCATTTCCCTCCGGGCTGTTCTACCTTGCGTGCCCGTTTTTCGAATGCGATTTCCCGTTCTACGTCATGGGGCCATCGATAGACGTCGTCGTGAGCGCATGGAACGAGGGCGTCTTAGAATACGCGCGCGCTAGGAATGGGGCGCGCCATGGCTAGCGGGAAGCGGCTGACCGTGGGCCAGGGTGCGGCGCTGGTGCTCGGATATGCTGCAACCATCGTCCTGGCCGTCATCGTCCTGCCCGTCACCATCGCATGCCTGCTCGTCGAGGCTCTTGTCGGGCGGGGCCGCTAGCCTAATTCAGCGATACGCATATCCATGGGAAAGGGGCGCGTAAGCGCCCCTTTCTCTATGCCGTGGCCCGATTCGGAAGCTGTGCAAAAACCGTGCAAAAACGGCCTTGTCCGCGTCTCGGACGGATTCGCGGCAATCCCAGGCCGCGGCTACATTTCTGGCGCTTCGAATCGCCCTAAAAGCAATTAACTAGCAATTAATTGTCATTTCCTAATAAGAGGGGCATTTGCGGGGAAGCGTTTGACCTGTTCGTTACATTGATTATGATGGTGAAAACGCTGCCAGCGTGCGTGCGGGCATCGAAAGGGGACGAAACGATGCCTGGGACGAATCGGTTTTACCTGTGCAATGGATCTGCGTGCGATTGGGGAGAAGAGGGAAAGTGTAGGCAAGAGTGCTACGTCAACGGCGGTAGCTGCCGCCACACCACGGACTGGAATTACGCCCGCAATGCGGGACGGCGCAAGGCATGGCGCGAGGCCCAGATAGACGGGCGCCGCTGCCTGATTGAGGTCGACGTGCCGCCTGCTCTCGTCGCGCTCGCGGCTGATGCCGAATGCTAGCCGAGCTGCGCGATGATTACGCGCGCTACCCGAACGCGGAGAGATTGTTCCGTTGCTGCCGCCGTGGGTCTTCGGAAGTCAAGGCGGCCCGTGCTCAGCTCGATGCATCCCGCGACATGATCCGAGCCGTCCGCTATGACGCCATGGGGGCCGCACCGGGCGGGCATTCCGACCCGGTTGCGCAGAGCGCGGAGCGGCTCATGGCCGTGGAGAAGAGATGCGCCGCAGCAATATCGCGCGTGGGCGAGCTGCACCAAATGGCCCTCGATGCCATCGACGAGATGGAGCGCGCGGGTGATGCCGCCGATGGCGATGCCGCCGTGCTGCGCATGTACTACCTCGCAGGCAAGAGCAACGGGGAGACGGCTAGCGCGCTTGGGTATTCGCCCGGGTACATCGCGAACAAGAAGGCCGTGGCCATGATGCACGTCGCGCCATTCGTGCCGCTCGACTGGGAGCACAGAATCTAGGATAACCGAGGGGTCGCCATGTGGCGGCCCCTTCTCTTTGCCCAAGGACCCCACGCAGCACTACACGCTCTCGTATGTACGGAGCAAGTACGGAGCAAATACGGAGTAGGTTCCAGTAGGCTCCAGTAGCAAGAAGCCCACGCCGGGCCTCTTCTCTTGCCCAAAGACCTTATGCAATGTGACCTAATGTGACTTAATCTTATGCATCCTCATGCGGGTCACCTCGTATCCTGTATCTCAGGTTCCCATGCCACATGGGACGCACGCACAGGCAAGGAGGGCCGTAGATGAGAATGTCCCGACGCTCATTCATCGAGTACACCGCACTCAGAGTCTCCTCGATGACAGACGAAGAATTCTCCTCCTTTGCGACCATTACCCTCACCGCGCTGGGCATTTGCAACCTCGACGGAACTCCCGCCGATGGAAGCGGATTCTCCGACACGGCCCTCCTCGTCCCCAAGGTAAACAAGGAGATCATCGACATGATTCCCGACCCCGAGGTGCGCGAGCTGATGCATGCCATCTGCGGCACCAACCAGGAAGACGATGGGCAGGCCTAGCCCGACGCCCGACCTGACGCGCGACTACGACCTGGCGCTTGCCGACAGGCTTGCGAGGGAGCGGCGCGAGCGCGGCGACGACCGACTGTTTTACATGCGCGCGCCATGGCGGCGCCTGCGCGAGGAGATCCTGCGCGAGAGCCATGGGGAATGCCATGACTGCCGCAAGCGCGGCGAGTTGTCCACCGTGCTCGACGAAGACGTGACGATGGTCGTGCACCACGTCCTTCCGGTCGAGGACTATCCAGGCTTCGCACTGTCACGATTCTGGTACGACACAGACGGCAAGCGACACGCGCAGCTCATCGCATTGTGCAACGAGTGCCATGAGAAGAGGCACGGTCGTGCCGCGGGGTGCACCAGGGACGGGCGCGAGCCCGTGACCGAGGAAAGATGGTGAAAAGGCCAGCTCATGCATAAATCGAGTCTCCATCCTCCGATTTATGCATAAATTGGCCGTTTTCGGCCCTCACGGCGCTCGATTTTCGCTGGGAAAATTCGAGCGCTGAAATTTTCAAGCGTTTGACCTGGGGATACACCCCCAGGGGGTAAACCCCGAAAAATCCGAAACGCCCACAAACCGACGCCCCTTGTGCGGAAGGGAGGAAGCCTCCCTTTTTCGGCCAGGGGCCATTTTCGTTTAGTCGCGAGGAGGCGATGCCAATGCCGGCGCTGCCGAATTCGGGGCGCAAGCCCATCCCCGTCGACGTCATCGTCGCGCGCGGCCAGACCCACCTTACGAAGGCGGAAATCGAGAAGCGGAGGGCCGCCGAGGTCCACCCGAAGAACGTCAAGATAGACCCGCCCGACTACATGGTCGACAGGGAGCTGCGCAAGCGCTTCCGCCGCATCGCCCGCGAGCTCGCCGCCATCGGCGTGTGGGCCGCAATCGACGCGGACGAGCTGGCGCGCTTCGTCGATGCCCAATGGGCGTACGAGCAGTTCACCACGCGAATGAAGGACGCGCTGGAATGCGGCGATGTCGGCAAGGCGATGGAGCTGCAGCGCGCCCAGGACCGCGCGTTCAAGCAGGCGCACGCCATTGCCACGGCGTTCGGCATGAACTGCACCGCGCGGTGCAAGATCGTGGTTCCGAAGCCGCCCGAGGCGAAGCCGAAGGCGGTGCTGTGATGTGGAATGGACCGCCATTTCGGGCGTCCCCGAGATCGACGAATGGGCGCGCCTGGTAGAGACCGGGGAGGTTCCCGCGTGCCAGGAGCACGCCCTCCTGATGGGCTATTTGCGGCGCGTCTTCGAGACCGAGAACGTGACCGTGGATGCGGAAAAGCTGGCCCGTTTCATGGGCTATAAGGACTTCTTTCCGTTCCCATTCGGCCCCGAGGAGGACTTCCTGACGGCCCTGTGGCTCTGTTGCTATGGCGAGAACGGCCTGCCCCGCTGGCCAGACCTGCTGTGCTACGTCGGGCGAGGGTTCGGCAAGACCGCGCTGATGACGTTCTGGGCGTTCTGCCTGCTGTCTCCCGCCAACGGCATCAGGCAGTACGACGTGGACGTTTGCGCGACCACCGAGGAGCAGGCGAAGTTGTCATTCGACGACATGTGGAACATGCTCGAGTCCGAGCCAGACTACTGGGAATCGGCGTTCACCTGGAACAAGCTCGAGATTTACAACCGCGAGACCCGCGCGAGGTTCAAGTATTGGTCGGGCAACAGCGGAAGCAAGGACGGCATGCGCTCGGGCTGCGTCATGTTCGACGAGATCCACGCCTACCGCGACAGCGCCTCCATGGAGGTGTTCACCGGCGGCCTGGGCAAGAAGGACGACCCGCGCCGCCTGTTCTGCACCACCGACGGCGACATCCGCGACGGCGTGCTTGACGAGAAGAAGGAGCTGGCGCAGGCCATCCTGTGTGATGGCGAGCCCGACAACGGCCTGCTGCCCTTTATCTGCAAGCTCGACAGCCGCGCCGAGATAGAGGACGAGGCCGTATGGCCGAAGGCGAACCCACGCCTGCTCATGCGCCCGCAGCTCTTCGATGAGTACAGGCGCGAGGTCGCCGAATGGCGGCGACACCCCGAGAAGCATACGGCTACCCCGACGAAGCGGTTCAACCTGCCCGAGGCGAGGACGGAGCTGCCCGTGGCGTCGTGGGAAGACCTCACGGCATGCCTCGCGGAGGTGCCCGACCTCCGCGGGGTGCCGTGCGTGGTCGGCATCGACTTCGCGAAGACCACGGACATGGTCTCCGTCTGCGCGCTGTGGCGCGTGGGCGACCAGTTCTACGCGAGGCACCACAGCTGGATTTGCGCGCAGTCGCGCGACATCCCGCTCATCAAGGCGCCCATCGCGCAGTGGGCCACGGTCGACGTCGTGGACGCCGCCGAGGTCGACGCGCGCGTCGTGGCCGACTGGATTGCCGACCTCAACATCGACAGCCTCGTCGAGGCGGTCGCTCTCGACGACTACCGGTACGCGCTCGTGAAGCGAGAGCTGGAGCTGATCGGATTCAGCGCCGACCCGCCCGAGCGCACGGTGCGCCTGGTGCGCCCGTCCGACATCATGCGCGCGCAGCCCGTCATCGACGCGGCCCTCGCGACGCACCGCATCGCCTGGGGCGATGACCCGTGCCTCCGTTGGATGGCTAACAACACGATGCTCGTCCCCGCGCCGAACGGGAACTACAAGTACGGCAAGATCGACCGCCGCTCGCGCAAGAACGACGGCTTCATGGCAATGGTCGCGGCGTTCACCATCGCCGACCGCGTGCCCGAATACGCGGAGGCCGTATACGCCGAACCGCTCATCATCTCCTAAGGAGGAAGCATGGCTGGAATCACCCAGCGCCTGTACGACTGGCTGGGCAACAGGCTCGACGCCACGAGCGCGTCCGAGGTAGTTGCCAAGGACTTCGCCAAGGCCGCCATGACCGAGGCGGCGTTCCGAATCGCCACCGGCTACATCAGCTCGATGGTGGCCAAGTGCCCCATCCGATTCTACGAGCGCGGAAGGCTCGTGGAGGATTCCCGCGACGCCTACTCATGGAACCTCTCGCCGAACGCGAACGAGAGCGGACCCGAGCTCATGGGGCGCATGGTCGACCGCATGCTCCACGAGAAGGAGGGCGCGCTGGTCGTCCCCTATCGCGGGAGCCTCTACCTTGCCGACAGCGCCGCGCCGTCGAAGCGGAACCACCTCGGCGAGGACGTGTACGAGCACGTCACCGTCGGTGGCGAGCAGATCAGGCGCTCGTATCGCGCCTCCGACGTGTTCCGCTTCCGCATGCCGAGCGACCTTCACGGCATCGTCGATGGAATGAACGGCTGGTACGACCGCGCGCTCGAGGCCGCCATGGGCGACTTCGCGAAGCGCTGCGGCCGAAAGTACAAGCTTAAGTCGCCGGCCATCCGCCCAGGCGACACGAAGGCGCAGCAGGAGTTCTCGAAGTACGTGAACGAATCGCTCAAGTCGTTCCTAGAGGCCGACTCCGCCGTGCTGCCAGAGTACGCGGGCACCGAGCTGTCCGAGGTTGGCACGTCGGCGACGGTAACCACCTCGTCTAACCTCGTCAACCTGCGCAAGGATTGCTTCGAGGCGGTCGCAGCCGCGGCGAAGATGCCGACCTCGATGCTCTACGGCAACGTTAACAACTTCGCGGAGGTCTTCCGCAGCTTCATGAGCTTCGCGGTCGACCCCGTCATCGACGTCACTCAGGCCGAACTGCAGCGCAAGACGTTCGACTATGACGGGTGGAGCGCTGGCGACCGCGTCGTCATCGACTCGACCCACCTCAAGTACACGGACCTATTCGATGCGGCCGATTCGGCCAGCAAGATCGTGTCCTCTGGCCTCCTCACGCCCGACGGCGTTGCCGAGCTGCTGGGTCTAGACCCAGCTGGCGAGGAATGGAGCGGGGCCTATTGGATGACCCGTAACTACGCCCCCGCGGGGGAAGTGTACGCGGGGGGAGGTGAATAGACGAATGAATCGCTACTACCAGATGGCGGTCGACGGAGACGTCGCGCACATCGACATCTACGGCGACATCACCTCCTGGGAATGGCTGGAATCCGACGTGTCGAGCTACACGCTCGCCAAGTCCCTGGCCACCCTGCCCGAAACGGTGAGCCTCATCGACGTGCACATCAACAGCTACGGCGGCGAGGTCTCCGAGGGCCTTGCAATCTACAACGCCCTCAAGGCGCATCCCGCGAAGGTGCGCACGGTCGTGGATGGCTTCGCGTGCTCCATCGCATCGGTGGTCTTCATGGCCGGCGACGAGCGCGTGATGAACGAGGCGTCCCTGCTGCTCATCCACAACGCGTGGACCAGCGCCACGGGCGACTCCGAGGCGCTCAAGAAGGCGGCCGCGGACCTCGAGACCATCACGGAGATGTCCAAGCGCATCTACCGCGCCACCGGCGACGTCGAGGAGGAGCGCCTGGATGAGCTCATGAACGCCGAGACCTGGCTTACCGCCGAGGAATGCGCCGAGATGGGATTCTGCACCGAGGTCGAGCCGATTGGCGAGACGGCGGCACCCGCGCAGAGCGCGCGAATGGCGCTCATGCGCTCCGTCATGGCGTGCCCGGGGCAGCCTGGCCAGGCCGACGCGCCGCTGAGCGTCACGGTCGACAGGGCCGTCGAGGCGATGAACGCCCTCGCCCTCGCCATCGGCACCAGCCAGCGCACGGAGCCAGCTCCCGTGGAGCCGTCCCAGCAGTCGGACCCGTCTCCCGTGGACCCCGAGCCCGCCGCCGACCCCGATGCGGCCGCCCAGGACGGCGACCCCGACGACGCGCAGCCCGAGCAGCGCGCCATGCCCATCGCGGCGTTCTTCGAGCTCATCGCCCGATAGCCGCACCAATCACAACCGAAAGGAAACGAAATGATCAAGCTCAACCAGGCCAAGAACGCCGCAGCCGCCATCGTGCAGGCCGTGCGCGATGGCGATGAGAAGGCCCAGGAGGCCGCCTTCGCCGGCTTCATGGAGGCAGTCGCCGCCGACGTCGCCGCGCAGTTCGAGGCAGCGCAGGCCAGCAACGACACCCGCGCGCTCGCCGACCGCGGATTCCGCCAGCTGACTGGCGAGGAGACGGCCTACTACCAGAAGGTCATCGAGGCCCTGAAGTCCTCCAACCCGAAGCAGGCCTTCGACAGCATCCCCGACGACGCCATGCCGACGACCATCTTCGAGGACGTCATGCGCGACCTCGAGCAGGAGCGCCCGCTGCTGGCGGCCGTCAAGCCCGTCTATACCAAGTACCTGACCGAATGGGTGCTCAACGACCACACCGCCCAGCGCTTCGCTTGGGGCGAGATCACGGACGCCATCACCAAGGAGATCACCTCCGCATTCAAGGTCGTGAGCGTCAAGCAATCCAAGCTCTCCGCCTTCGCGGTGGTCAGCCGCGGCATGCTCGACCTCGGCCCCGTGTTCCTCGACGGCTACGTGCGCACCTGCCTCTTCGAGGCATGGGGCGACGGCATGGAATACGGCATCGTCGCCGGCACGGGCATCAACAACGAGCCCATCGGCCTGCGCAAGGACATCCACGAGGGCGTGTCCATCGACACCTCCACTGGTTATCCGGACAAGACGGCCGTCCCCGTCACCGACTTCCTGCCCGCGAGCTATGGCCCGCTGGTCGCCTCCATCGCCGTCAACGAGCAGGGCAAGCGCAAGCGCGGCTCCGGCAACCTCTGCTTGCTCACGAACGCGAACACCTACCTCACCAAGGTCATGCCCGCCATCCGCATGCTGACCTCCTCGGGTGAGTACAGCGACGCGTTTCCCGTCGCCACCAAGCCCATCGAGACCGAGGCCCTGGCCGACAACGAGGGCATCCTTGCCCGTCTGGACGAGTACGGCCTGTTCGTGGGCGGCGACCGCGGCATCGATTCCAGCGACGAGGTCAAGTTCATCGAGGACCAGCGCGCGTTCAAGCTGGTCACCTATGCGAACGGCCGCGCCGTCGACAACACGTCGGCCATTCTGCTCGACCTCACGAACCTCGCCCCGCTGGCATTCCCCGTGCAGGGCAGCGTGACCACCACGGCCGCCGAAGCCGCCGCCGAAACCCCCGCCGAAACCCCCGCCGAGGGCTAGGTGACGCGCCATGGCCCACGACTACACCGATGAGCTGAAGCGTAAGCTGAACATCACGTGGGACGATGCGGCCACCGACGCGCGAATCGCAGACATCCTCGCCCAGGCGCCCGACATCATCGCCACGCGCCTGGGCCTGCCCATCCCCGAGGGCTCGACGGCATCCGATGCGATAGCCGCCGACCCCGAGGCGCATGCGCTGCTCATCAGCTACTGCTACTACGCGTGGAACCACGCCGAGGATGCGTTCTGGCAGAGCTACCTGATGGACGTGTACACGATCCAGAACAGGATTGCCGTCGACGCGTTCCTTGAAGGGGGCGGTTTCGATGCTCCCTAAGCCGCAGTTCGGCAGGTACAACGACGGCGTGGCCGAGGTGTATGCATCGACCGATGCGCGCCTCGTGCCCGGAGTCGACTTCTCGGGAACCGAGGGGCTATCCGAGGTGGCCGCGCTCGCGTTCGGCTCCGTGATGCTGCGAGAGTCCGACGTGGAGCTGGCCAGCGCCCAGGGCTTCGAGCTCACGCGCAAGGTGCGCACCAGGCAGTGCCCTGGCTTCGACGCGGGTTGCTGCGTGCTGGTCGGCGGGACCCTCTACGAGGTCCCATGGCTCGAGCGCACGGCAGACGGCCGAGAGGCCTATGCGCTGCTCTCCGAGCTGGCAACCGACGGCACCGTCGACCTGCAGGACAGGGCGGCGGGGCACGACGCCAACGGCAACCCATCGGCCACGTGGGTGACGGCAGTCACCGCCCACTGCCGCAAGTGCTCGCCATCGCAGCAGCGCTCCACGGGGGCGGGGGCCGACGTTCGCAAGCCCTCCATCACCGTGCGCTTGCGCGCCTGCGACTACGGCGCCGGGCATGCGCGAATCGTGCGCGATGGCATCCCCTACACGGTCGCGTCCGCCAAGGGCGCGGGCGAGTGGGTGGACGTCGTGGCCACGCGCGAGGGGGGAGACCGATGACGACGCCAGACGGCTTCTCCGAAGAGCTGGTCAACCTGGCGCGGTCGTTCGTTAACGAGGAGCAGGAGAAGGTCGTCGCCGCCGTGCGCAAGGGCGCGGACGTGACGAAGCAGCAGCTCGTTCAGACCTCGCCGTCCGATTCGGGTGATTACGCGGCTGGGTGGCGCCGTTCGAGCAAGGTGACCTTCGATCACATCGAGGCCAGCGTGTACCAGGCGAAGAAGCCTGGCCTGCCTCATCTGCTCGAAAAGGGCCACGGCGGACCGCATCCCGCGCCCGCCCATCCCCACATCGAATCAGCCTACGAGGTAGGCGTCGCGACAATAGAGAGCGAGCTGGGCACATGACGAACGAGGATGTCATCTCGATCCTGGAATCGACGGGCTATCCCGTCAGCTACGGCGTGCCCTCCGACGAGGAGTCGCTGCCCCGCATCGTCGTCTACGAGTCGGCGAGCAGCGACCTGCGCGCCGACCAGACCATCTACCAGCGCATCCGCTCCTTCACCGCTGAGCTGTGGACGGCTGGCAAGCAGCCGGCGCAGCAGCGCGCGCTCGAGGACGCCCTGCTGGCGGCTGGCCTCGTGCCCACGTGCATGGAGATGCCGCTTGCTGACGAGAAGCTAATTCGAACCGATTACGAGTTCAGCACCCTGCTGGACTAGACAAGAGAGGAGCCATAAGCATGGCCAACAAAGTTGAATTCGGCGTGAGCAACATGCACCACGCCAAGGTCACCGAGTCCGGTGGTGCCTACACCTTCGGCAACTACGTCGCCGACCCCGGCACGACCAACATCGAATGGGAGCCATCGGGCGGCCAGGAGGTGTTCCATGCCGACAACGGCTCGTACTACGTGACCTACACGAACAACGGCGGCACCATCACCATCGAGCAGGCGCTGCTCTCCGAGCAGTTCCTCATCGACACGGGATTCTACGAGCGCGACGTGAACGGCGCCATCGTGGAGGTGGCCGACAAGCAGCCGAACCCGCTTGCCATCGCGTTCGACGTCGACGGCGATGCCAAGGCGCGCCACAACGTCTTCTACTACTGCGTGCCGAGCATCCCCGGCGGCAGCGCGGCCACGACCGAGGACACCACCACGCCCTCGACATCGCAGATCGAGCTGACCTACACGCCCATCGTCATGGACGGCCGCAAGGTCTCCAAGCTGAGCCTGCAGCTCGACCCCGAGCACCCCACCGCATACAACGACTTCTTCAACGCGGTCTACACGCCCGTGTGGACGGAGACCGCCCAGGGCTAAGGAGGCACCATGAAGGTCAAGTTCACGCGCGCGTTCCGTGGCCTCAAGGAGGGCCGCCTTTTCGAGAACGAGACGGCCGAGATGACCGAGGCGCGCTTCAAGGAGGTGGTCGCCGCGTGCAAGGCGGCTGGCTACCCCGATGCGGACCTGCCCAAGCGCGTGCCAGCGCGCCGCGCGAAGAGGGCCTAGATGGTCCGCGAGATAGAGATCTACGGGAAGAGGGTCGCCGTCGCAGGCGGCCCTCTCGCCGTATGGGCGTACTGGCGCGAGTTCGAGAGCGACCTATGGGCCGACCTGCGCGCAGCGAACACCGACGACGGCCCCATCCTGGCCGTCTGGCTGCAGGTCGTCTGGGCAATGGCCAAGGCGGCCGACGAGGCCACGCCCGAATTCGGGAAGTGGCTCGGGGCGTTCGAGGAATTCGACCTGGGGGACGTCACTGCCGTGGCGGTGATGGACCAGGCATTCTACGCCGCCTTTTTTCGTCAGCGACAGGCCAGCGGAGCCGAGCGAGCCAGACGAGCCATCGGACGATGGCTGGAATCCATTGCGCAACGTCTATCTGGCGCTGCGGATGGGGATGTCGCTCGCTGACCTGCGCCAGCTGGACATGGCCGACTTCATAGCCATGACCGACATCATGGGCGAATCGCAGCGCGAGGAGCCAGAGAAGCGAAAGGCAACCCAGGCTGACATCGATGCCTTCCTGGGCTAATCGAATAGGAGAGGCGATGGCCAGCGAGTACAAGGGCCTGTTCGTAAAGTTCGAGGGCGACACCACGGGGCTCACGGCCGCGCTGTCGGCCATCGACAAGGAGTCCCGCGCGACGCAGCGCAACCTCACGTCCCTGAATCGCGCCCTCAAGTTCAGCCCGAAGAGCACCACGCTGCTCGCGCAGGCCATGCGCACCTATTCGACGCAGATCGACAACGCGCGCACCCGCCTGGCCGTGCTGCGCCAGGCCCAGGACGACCTGGGCAGCAGGGACGTGAACCCCGCGGCCTGGGACCGCCTGGAAATGGAAATCGCCCAGTGCGAGAGCCGCATCGAGCAGTACCGGGCGAAGCTGGTGGAGGTCACGGCCGCCCATTCGGCCCTGGGCCAGTTCGGCGCGAAGTGGACGGAGCTTGGCGAGAAGATTTCTGGCGTAGGCTCCAAGGTGTCCTCATTCGGGGACACCTGGACGCGCACCGTGTCCCTCGGCCTGGTGGCTGCGGGTGCCGCCGCCGTCAAGACGGCCGTGGACATGGACACCGCGCTCACGGGCGTCAAGAAGACGGTCGACGGCACCGAGGAACAGTACGAGCAGCTCAAGCAGGCCGCCATTGAGTTCTCGCAGACGAATCCCGTATCAGCCGCGACCATCATGGACCTTGAGGCCCTGGGCGCGCAGCTCGGATACGGCATAGACGAGCTAGGCGAGTTCTCGCGCGTCGCAAGTTCGCTCCAAATTTCGACCGACATGGACGCAGAGACGGCGGCCACCGAGATGGCCCAGTTCGCGAATATCACCAAAATGGCCCACGAGGAGTCGAGCAACTACGCGAGCGCCATCGTCGAGCTGGGCAACAACATGGCCACGACCGAATCGAAGATCTCCGCCATGGCGCAGCGCACGGCCGCGGCTGGCACGCAGGCGGGAATGACACAGGCCGAAATCCTCGGCTGGTCGGCGGCGATGTCATCTTTGGGCGTCGAAGCCGAGGCTGGCGGCACCGCATTTTCGCAGACCATCTCAGAGATCGACAAGGTGGTGGCGACGGGCGGCGAATCGCTCGACGCCTACGCGAAGATGGCGGGGATGAGCGCGGAGGAATTCCAGCAGGCATGGGGCGAGAACGCCACGGCGGCGTTCGAGAGCATGCTCGAGGGCATCGCCAACGGCGAGAACATGGCCAAGGCGCTCGAGGAGATCGACGTCAACGGCGTGCGCGCCTCCGACGTGCTCAAGCGCATGGCCGGCAACACCGACCTGGTGAAGAGCGCGATCGACCACGCGAACAAGGGCTGGAGCGAGAACACCGCCCTATCCAAGGAGGTCGCGAACAGGAACGAGTCGCTTGCCGCCAAGTTCGAAATCCTGAAGAACAAGGTCGCGGCCGTCGCCGAGAAGTTCGGCGGCCCACTCGCCGATGCGCTGCTAGACGCCGTGGATGCGGCCGAGCCGCTGTTCCAGGCCATCGCCGATGGGGCGCAGGCGTTCAGCGAGATGGACGAGGAGCAGCAGCAGGCAATCATCCGCACCGTGGCCCTCGTGGCCGCATTCGGCCCGCTGCTGTCCGCGCTGGGCCGCGTGACGACAGGCATCGGAAACGCGGTCTCCTCCATAGGCAATGCGGCGACGTGGTTGTCGAAGCTGAACGCGGCAAGCGCCGAGGGCACGAGCGGCATCGCCAAGCTAGCGGGCAAGGTCGGCCTATCGGCTGGCCAGTTCGGACTCGCCGCTGGCGGTGCCACCATTCTGGCTGGCGCAATCGCGGCGTTCGCCGTGCCCATCGCCCAGGCGGCCGCCTCGAGCGACCGATTCGACAAGGCGCTGGGGAACATGAACTCGACCCTGGCGAACGGCATCTCGAGCGCCAATGGCGCAGCCGATGCCATTGGGCAGGTGGGCGATGCCGCCGATACAAGCTCGTCATCCTTCGAGGGGACCATCGGCTTCCTCGACAGCCTCTCCGCTGGCATGGAGCGCCTGACCTCGGCGGCGAACGAGCGCTACACGAGCGCCCAGGGCGAGGTGGCGCTGCTCGACTCGTACGGCAAGACCATCGACGAGCTGGGCGGCAGGAGCGACCTCACCGAGACCGAGGTGGCGGAGCTGAACAACGCCATCGACCACGTGAACCAGACATGCGGCACGAGCTACGAGCTCGACGAGCACTACAACGTCGTGGAGCACGTCGGCGACGCGTACGAGGACGCCGCGGGCAAGGTCGACCTCTACATCCAGAAGCAGCAGGCGCTCATCAGGGCGCAGGCGTACGAGGGAACGCTATCCGACCTGTACAACCAGCAGATTGCCCAGCAGGATGCCGTCAAGCAGAAGACTGACGAGCTGACCGCTGCTCGTGCGAAGCTCACCGAGGTCACGAACACCACCTACGACTCCGACGAAGCCTGGGCCGCCGCCGTCAGGACCCAGCAGGACGTGGTCGACGGCGCGCAGCGGAATCTGGACAGCGCCAACGCCGCGCTCGACGAGACGAACAGGCAGATCGAGCGCACCACGGGCCTGATTGCCGATAACCAGGCGGCAGCCCAGGAGGGCGCGAGCGCGTGGGCCGTCTTCAAGGCGAACCTTCCAGACCTGGAAAGCGTCATGAACGAGGAGCAGTTCAACAAGCTCTCCGAGGCCATGTCCACGTTCGGGGTCTCCATGGACTCCCTGGGCGACCTCGACGCGAATCAGCTCAAGACGGTGTTCGACACGCTGTCCGAGGGGCCTGACGCGACCATCGGGGCACTGCGCGAGATGGGCGTGGAGGTCGACCTGTCGAAGCAGCAGATCGAGGGCCTGAACGCCGTGCAGATCGGCGACAAGACCTACTGGGTCTCGGACAATGGCTCCGTCTACGACCAGCAGGGCCAGCTCGCAGAGCTGGGCGCCGTGGAAATCGAGGGCAAGCACTACTACGTCACCTCCGACGGCACCATCTACGACGAGCGCGGCCAAATCGCAGGACTCAACAACAACGTGAGAGTCAACGACAAGATCTACCGCGTGAGCAACAACGGCACCGTGTCCGCGGAATCGTCTTCGGTGAGCAACCTGTCGGGCAAGATCGACTCCATCCCCGACGGCAGCTACCGCATCACCGGCTCTGCCGACACCAGCCCCATCACGAACGTCCGCAACGCCCTGCAGGGCCTGACCGGCAAGGTCTGGAACTACACGGTCAAGGCCATCACGGGCAATGCCGCTGGCGGCATGATGCGCGGCGTGGCCTACCATGCCGCGGGCGGCTACATCGCGCACCGACCGACCGTGGTTGGGCGCACTGGCCCCATCACGCACATCGCGGGAGAGGCTGGCGACGAATGGGTCGAGCCGCACGCTGGCGGCATCGTGCCGCTGTCGAACACGCGCTACGTGCGCCCATTTGCCAGGGCAGTGGCGAGCGAGATGCAGATGCCGTCCGGCGGCGACACCAACGTGACCATGAACGTGACCGTCAGCGGCAACGTCGACCCAGAGACCTACGTGCGCAGCGCCATGCGCGCGGCTAACCGAATCAAGCGAAGCGAGGGAAGGTAGCATGGGCTACTACGAGCACGTCCTGACCCGCATCCTCGGGCCGAACTTCAAGTGCAGCTGGAAGGCGTCCTATTCCGGCAATCCCAAGACCGTTTGGCAGTACCACACGAACGGCCACAACATCCGAGACGGGCGCGACACGGTCATCATCTGGAGTCCGAAGAAGGCCCAGAAGGCGCCAGCGTCGACGTCTGGCAGCGTAGGCTCGGACGCCCTGCCAAACACGGTCATCGACGGGAGCAAGTTCTGGCCGCACACCAATTGGGTCTGCCCGTCGGTCAACATGCAGCTCGGCCTGGACGCCGTGGGACACTCGGTGGCCTGGTGGCGAGCGGAGACGCCTGCGGCTCCCGTCATCGCGCTCACCCAGAGCGATTCGAACAGAACGCAGACGTGGGAGATTGACTCGGACCCCAAGACCGTGCGCCAGAAGAACAACAACTACTGGACCCATTGCCGGTACTGGGCGCAGGTCGCCCAGCACGGCGAGCGCTGGGCGGACGTTCCCGACTGGGCCACGACGGGCTGGACGCAGCAGTTCGAGCCCAGCGACTCGGAATCCAGCAGGACCTGGGCGCACACCGCCGCGGACCCCGCGCCCGAGACGCCGTACGCCGTGCGCGTCGTGGCGCGCAACGAGGGGCCTGCTGGCGAGAGCGCCATCGCATACGGAGCCGAGCACGTCTTCGCGCGGCCGAACCAGCCGACGCTCGCCGCCACCGTGAGGGACGGCAGCAAGGTCACCCTCGCGGTGACCCCGAACTCGGACTGGTGGCACCCCGTCGACCACGTGACCGTGGAGCGGCAGGTCGCGCCCGTGCTCAATCCCGCGGGCAGCTGGTCGGAGGTCTACGACGAGGACGTCTCCACCGATAGCCTGCGCGCCTGCATCGACGCCGATGCGGACAGGCTCCAGGGCCTGTCCGAGGACGAGGCTGCATGGTATCGCGTGCGCGTCTGGCACGACTTCGAGGCGAACAGCGCCCAGGCGTACGCGGTGCGCGCCGTGCTCGTGGGCAAGCCGTCGGCCCCGTCGGTGACGGCGGAGTACCAGGACGCCACGAACACCATCGCCGCAGAAGTAGAGGTCAACAGCGAGATGTCAGTCGAGACGTGGCTGCGCGTCATGGCTGGCACCGACGTGGTGGTCGATTGGATGAAATGGTCGCCCACGTCGGAGACGGCGGAGACCATCTGCGCGCCCGACGGCACGCCAATTGAGTTCAATCCGACGCTCACCTACCGCGTCCACGTGCAGAACCGCACGGTGGGCAAGACGCTCGCCAGCGGCGAGGTCGTGGACTACGGCGACGAGCTGCGAAGCGACGAGGCCACGAGCGGCCGCGTTTCCAGCGAGTCCCAGGCGCAGGTCATCGGCGCGAGCCTCAGCGCCGTGACCATCGACTCCGTGACCCTCAACGCAGACGGCACGGGCGTCACCATCGCCTACCACTGGGGCACCGATGACCTGGGCAACGTCGAGGTGACCGACATCGGCACCTCAATCGAATGGACCGACGCATCGGGCGGCTGGATCTCCACCACGGAGCCATCACAGCACAAGGCGGCGGACGGCTCCGGCAAGTCGGGCATAGTCTCCGTCGACGGCCTGACCGAGGGAACCCTGTACCACATTCGCCTGCGCAGGTACGTGACCGTAGACTCGCAGGATGGCTACGGGCCAGAGGCGGAGGTGACCGTCGTGCCGCAGTCCACGCCCAGCCAACCCGTGCTCACCGCGCCTGGCTCGGTCAAGGCTGGCGCTGGCATCGCCTACGCCTGGACGTTCGTCGACTCTGGCGATTCGGCCCAGACGGCCGCCGAGCTCATGGTGGGCGATGACGTCTATCCGATTTCCGGCGCGCAGGGCGCATACGTCCTGCAGACCACCGAGGCGCAGGCTGGCGCCACCGTCTCCGCGCGGGTGCGCGTGAGCACCGGCGGAGGCTGGTCCGAATGGTCGGATGCGCGCGTCACGTCAATCGCCGCCCCGCCCACGTGCACGGCGGCCCTGGCTGGCGCAATCGTGACCACGGCAAGCACCACGCAGGAATTCGAGGGGGACGGAGAGGCCGCGTCCTTCGAGCTCGCCTGCCCGGTCATCTCCGTGACCTCCGTAACGGTCGATGGCGCGGCTGCCACCTGGACTCTGTCCGACCAGGTCGTCACGCTCGCCTCGGCCCCCGCCGATGGGGCCGTCGTGGCAATCGAATACGAGCACGCGCCCAGCGCCCATGGCGGCGCCATCCTCTCCGCAATGCCCCTGTCACTCGACCTGGGCGGCACGGGCGACCTCTGGCGCGTGAGCGTCACCTGCGCGCATCAGGCGCGCCAGGTCGAGCCAGGAGGCTCCACGACGCACGCCCAGGGGGATGCCATCGCCCACATCGAGATGGGCGGCTCTGGCGTCGTTCCCTGCCAGCCCATCATGGGCGGCGGCTACGACGTGGAGGTCGTCTGCGTCGACACCTCCACGGGACTCGAGAGCGAGCCCGTTACGCTTGGATTCGCGGCCATGTGGGCCAGCCCCGCGGTTGCCCCGACCGCCACCGTCGAGATAGTCGACGGGCAGGCGGTCATCACGCCCGCGAGCGCGTCGCACGCGGAGGGCGAGACGTGCAGGATCTGGCGCTCCACGGCAGACGGCGCGGCGCTGTGCCGCGAGGATGCCGAATGGGGCCTTCCCTACGTTGACCGGGTGCCGCCCTATGGCGATGCCTGCGCTTACGTCGTCGAGGCCGTCACGGCAGACGGTGATCATGCGTGGTCCGATGTGGCCTACGAGCTTCCAGGCGCGCAGGTCACCATCGACTGGGCCACGGGCTCCGTCGAGCTGCCATACAACGTGGAGCTGCGCAGCAATTGGGAGAAGGGCTTCGAGCGACGCGAGCACATGGACGGCTCGCGCACGGGATTCTGGCTGCGCGGGTTCGACCGCGATTACACTGTCTCGGTCGACGTGGTGCGCAGCGATGCGGCGACGCTCGCCGCGCTCTCCGAGCTGGCGCGCCACGACGGAATCTGCTTCGTTCGCGCACGGGGCTGCGTGGCGTTCCCCGCGCAGGTGGACGTATCCATGTCCACCTCTTTTGACAAGATGGCGGTGCCGGTCGACCTCTCCATCTCGGAGGTGGACGACGACGGCACCTGGACGCTTACCGCCGAAAGCGAGGAGGTGGTCTGATGGACTGGGCCGCAGGCTATGCCTCCGCATTCCGCCTGATGTCCGTCGACCACGTCACGTGGGCCGATGCTGGGCAGGTGGCGGGGCTGTCGGGCCTATCCGCCGCCGCATCCGTCGACGGCGATGCCCCCGCCATCGACTCCGCCGATGCCACGCTCGACCGCTCGCTCGGCGGCGATGGCTACGTGCGCGCCTGGATGGATGCGGAGCAGGACGGCGAGGTCGTGCGCGTGGGCATCGGCACGTACCTGGCGCAGGCCAACATGGCCGACGGCGAGCCGACCGAGACGGCCCGCGTGGAGCTGTACTCGGTATTGCAGCCGGCGGCCGAGCGGCTGCTTGCGGCTGGCTGGTACGCGCCAGCTGGCTCGCATGGCCCCACGGTCGCGGGCGAGCTGCTGGCCGCCGCGCTCGACGCCCCCGTGAGCGTGTCGAGCGGTGAGGGCGGCGAGCTGGCCGAGAACATGGTGAGCGCCGGCGAGAGCTACCTGTCCATGGCCTGGGCGCTCTGCGGGGATGCTTGGGAGATCGTGACGGATGGGCTGGGCAACGCGACCGTGAGGCCGCGCCCAACGTCCGCGACGCCCATCCCAGAGCGCTCCATCATCGGCGGTGGCATCTCGACCAGCTGGGACCTCGCGGGCGTGCCGAACGTGGTCATCGCGACCGACGGCACGACGACCGCCGAGGCCGTCAACGACGACCCGGCGAGCCCCACGTCCACGGTCTCGCGCGGCCGTCGCATCGAGGCAAGCGCCTCGGGCACGCGCCTGGCCGACGAGACGCTGCAGGCGTTCGCCGAGCGCAGCTTGAAGGAGATGTCGACGGCCGCCGAGACGGCCGAATACGAGCGGGAATGGGTCGATGGCGTGCGCGTGGGCAGCCGCGTGACGCTGCCGGGCCACGAGGGCTCATGGCGCGTCGTGGCGCAGCAGGTGAGCACGGGATGCGGCGCGACGGTCCAGGAGACGGCGACGAGGGAGATGACCACATATGCTTAGCGTGACGGAGCTTCGCGGCATGCTCGGCTCTGGCGGCCAGGCCGCCACGGGCGCCGGCACGTTCTCAGCCGTCGTCACCCGCGTGGACGCAGATGGCACCACGTGGTGCCAGGTCGACGGGTCGACGACGCCCACGCCGTGCGCGACGGACATGGCGTGCTCCGTGGGCGACGTGGTGACCGTGCGCATCGCGGACCACCGCGCTACGGTTACCGGCAACGCAACCAGCCCCGCGACTGATGACTCTACGGCCCTCGTTGCGCAGTCCACCGCCGACGTGGCCCAGGGCACGGCCAAGGCCGCGGGAAGCGATGCGAGCGCCGCGCGCCGTGCCGCGAGCGCTGCGGCAAGGCAGGCTAGCGCCGCGAACGCGGCAGCCTCCGAGGCCAGCGCCCTGGCAAGCGCCACGAACCAGCACTTTTGGCAGGATTCGGACGGCGCGAGCGTCACGGAGCAGACGCAGGACGAGTACGCGCAGCAGCCCACGGGCTGGCGCAAGCTGCTCAAGTCCACTGGCGAGATGCTGACGCATGCGGTAGACGGCGTGGAGCGCATCTTCCGAAGCGACACGGCAAGCGGCACGTTGTTTTTCGACGGCGAGTGCGCGCCCGATTCGGATGACCTCGACAACCACATCGTCGCCAGCTTTACCGCAGGCGGCGCTCAAATAGGCGCGCCAGGAGGAAGCGTTGTCAACATAAGCCGACAAGCTATGACGTTGGTAAACGAGCTGGGCGATCGGTCCATGTTTGTCGGGAATACGAACAGCGACTCATGGGTGACGGGGACGAATACGTACGCGCCTAACGATTCGGCGGGCACGGTCGCCCGGCTGGATCCCGACACTGGCACGGCGAGCACCTACGTCTTGTTCGATTTGGATTATCCAGACGGTGCGATTCTCCACTTTGACGAGAACGATCGCGTAAGCCCTCTTACCGTCGAGGTGGATGGCGTCGAGCTGTCATCGGGTAGGTATTTCACCGGATTCAGCATGAGCGACATATTCAGCGGCGCATATCAGGTAGCCATCGAGGATAGTGCCATCGAGGCGTCAAGTCAGATAGTACTCACGTTCGAATATGCGACAAACGTTTCGAACTTCCTCATCTTCGGACTTGATAGCACGGCGTCTGGCGACTTCTCAGTGGCGACGGGATACCATACGGTGGCGACTGGAATGTATTCCAGCGCCGAGGGATATTACTCGGAGGCAACTGCCGATGGAGCCCATGCCGAGGGTGGCTTCACCGAAAGAAGCGGGACCTTCGACATGGGCAGCGATGGCGGGAAGGCAAGCGGGAAGGGCTCTCACGCAGAAGGGGGAGGGACGCGCGCCAGCGGAAAATTCTCGCATGCCGAGGGTATCGCTTGCGACGCTACCGCAGATTGCGCCCATGCCGAGGGCGGGGTCACGAAGGCAAGCGGCGCGGGCAGCCATTCCGAGGGCATGTCCACGGAAGCGACGGGGGCATACGCGCATGCCGAGGGGAATAGCACAGACGCAACTGCCAATGGCGCCCATGCCGAGGGCTGGAACACGAAAGCGGCATCTAGCTACCAGCACGTGCAGGGGAAATACAACATAGAAGACACCAATGGTGTTTACGCCGACATTATCGGCAATGGGACGAGCGGCAGCGCCCGTTCCAACTGCCACGCCACCAAATGGGATGGAACGCAGGAAGTCTGCGGCGAGACCGACCTCCCCATCTTCAAGTACTCGTCGCTGCCGGCGGAATCGTCGCTGCCATTAAAGCCCTGCATCGTCGTGCTCACGTCGGGCGCAGTGTACCTAGCATCGTAAGAAAGGAACCAAATGCAAACGAGAACGTACGCCAGCGAGCCGCCGAAGGCGCAGCGCGCTGGCATGACGGTCTACCTGCTCGACGACATCCAGCAGACGGATGACGGATGGACGGCCAACGTCTACGAGCTGGGCATGCAGACCGTGCTCACCATGGATGAGGTTCTGGCTGACTTCGACGCGCTGCTCGCGAAGGCGAAGCGCGCGGAGATGACGGTCGAGGAGCGCATGGCCGCCGACCTGGCTGCCATCCAGTCGCAGGTGGAGTACACGGCAATCATGACCGACACGGCGCTGGGGGGTGACTAGCCATGGACGTTGTGGCAACGGCGCGCAAGTGGTACCAGGCGGGGCGGTGGTCGAAGGCCGACCTCGAGCGCCTGGTGAAGGCTGGCAAGCTCACCCAGGAGCAGTACGAATCCATCGTCGCGGAGGTGGATGGTGAGCCGGGGAACTAAGACCGCGGTCGCCGCGCTCGCCGTGTTCGGCGCGACCATGACGCTGCTCGTGTCCATCGGGGGCAACCCGATGGAGGGCGAGTACCTGCAGAAGATAGCCATAGCCATCGCCCCTACGGCGGTGACGCTCTGCGGTGGCTGGATCGCTTCCATCACCAAGAGGATGGAGGAAGAGGAGCGCAGGCGCGAGGAACGGGCAGAGGAAGAGGAGCGTAGGCGCGAGGAACGGGCGGAGAAGGAGGCGGAGAAGCGCGAGGCGGAGCGCATGGCGCTGCGCGCGCTCCTGAGAAACGAACTCGTGCGGATGCACCGCGAGTGGGTGGAGCAGAAGGGCTACATCACGCTAGAGGCGCTTGAATACGCCCGACAGACATACGAGGCCTACCACGCCATCGGCGGAAATGGCACGGGCACCAAGCTCTTCGAGGACATGGAAGCACTGCAAATCAAAGAGGAAAGGAACTAGCCATGGAAATCAACAAGGAGACCGCAAAGGCCGTTATCTCGGCGCTGGTGCTCGTCCTGGTGGACGTGCTCGCGGCAGTCGGAATCGCGGCAGACCCGAGCACGGTGGCGTCCGCCGTGTACCTGGTGCTGCTCATCGCGGCAACGCTCTACGGCTGCTGGAAGAACCACAACTTCACGCAGGCCGCGCAGGAAGCACAGAAGAAGCTCGACGAGCTCAAGGACAAATAGCGAGGCGGTTGCCATGGACGAAGAGGAAAAGACCGAAGACCAGAGGGGCGAGCAGCCCACCGAGGAAGAGCTGACACAGTTCGAGGCCCAGGAGCCCCATGAGAACTGGTCGGACTACGAATCGACCCACTGAAAGGAGGCGCGATGGCCACACGCTGGGACATGATAGCCGCGGGCCGCGAGGCCGTTGCCCGTGGCGTGAAATACATCTACGGGGCCAAGCCCAGGAACGGCGAGTTCGTCACGTATAGCGCCGCCCAGATTGACGCTCTCCGCGACCAATACGGCAGCGATTGCGTCTGGTGGTCTGACGATTCGAAGGCGGGCCAGCTCTGCTGCGACTGCAGCGGCCTCATCACCAAGGGCTGCGGCGTGCTGCGCGGCAGCTCGGGGTTCCGCGTTAGCGCAACGGAGGACCTTCCCGTGTCCAAGGTTTGGGACAACTGGGAATACTACATCGGCTGGGCATTCTGGATGCCGGGCCATATCGGCATCGTGAGCGAGGTCGAGGGCTACTACTACGCCCTGGACGGCTCCGCCCGAAACTCCGTGCACTATGCCATGCCGCGCCAGGGATGGACGCGGCTGCTCAAATTGTTCGACGTCGATTACGACGATGAATCCCACGAGGAAGAGGAGGACGAAGTGACCCCAGAGGAAATCACGCAGGCGGTGTTCGCCGGCATAAACATGCAGGACTTCGTGGCGCGCTGCATGAACGCGGCACCCATCGCAGCCGTGAGCAACGACGGCGGCGATGTGTACCGAATGTACGAGCCCAAGAGCGGTGACCACCTGTTCTGCCAGGCAGAGGAGCGAGACGCCCTCATCTCGTCCGGTTGGAAGGCGGAGGGCGTGGCATGGGTCGCGCCAGCTGGCGGCACGGTGCCCGTCTACCGCATGTACAACGGCCGCACGGGCGACCACCTGCTCACCGCCTCCCTGGATGAGGCGAACACGCTCTACAAGGCAGGTTGGACGTACGAGGGCGTGCCGTTCTTCACCGCGCCCGAAGGTGCGGATGTGCACCGCCTGTACAACCCCAACGGCGGGGACCACATGTTCACCGCCAATGATGGCGAGAAGGATTCCCTTATCTCCGCAGGCTGGCAGTACGAGGGCGTGGCCTTCCACGCGTAAGGAGGCAAGAATGACCTACCTCGTAATTCGATTCGGGGGGGGGTCGCTGAATGGCCCTCACTCTCCTGAACCCAGGCAGCGTCCTGGAGTCGCACGACTTCGGCAACGGCTGGACCGCGTACAAGCAGGGGAAGATGGTGACCATCGTCGGCTCCTCGACCGTGGCCTCGTCGGCCCCGAATCCCGTAATCGGCACGCTCCCCAGCGGATGGGCTCCGCCTGCGCTCGTAATCGCGCCCATCTACATCAACAAGGCATACTCGACCGACTGGGCGCCGTACATGCGCGTCACCACGGCGGGTGCCGTGCAGATTTTCTCGCAGGGTTACTCTGCGGCCGCGTACGGCAGCATCTCGTATGCGATAGCGTAATTTCCTCGCGGGGGGGGGGGTGCTGAATGAGCTACACCCTGCTCAGCCAGCCCTCCGCCGTGGCATCGCAAGAGCTCGCGCCGGGCGTGTACTTCTCTCGCTACGGGAAACTGTGCATCGTGTCGCTCTGGTACCAGGCCACGCTGGCGAAGTGGAGCAACACCCAAATAGCCACCTTGCCATCGGATGCCATTCCCGCCATGACGTGCACGGGCTGCATCGAATCCATCCCAGCTCACGACTTGTGGATACAGGCGACGACCGAGGGGACCGTGCTCATTGGGTCGAATTCCACCGCCATCACCGACCAATACGTTTGGGGGCAGTTCGTCTACGTTGCGAGCTAGGCGCGGGGGGGGGGTGCTGAATGAGCTACACCCTGCTCAACGAGCCTCCTGCGCTACCGAGCGTAAGCGGCTGGTACTACGCAATGGCCGTCGGCGGATGGGCCTTAATCGTCATGCTGCCCTCGTCCCGCACGCCGTCGAGCGTGACGGTCGGAAGCTCGCCGCGCGTGTACAGCAGCGCGGGGGGGTGGCAAGCCCTGTCCTACGCCAGCTGGTCTATGGTGGGTGGAAACGTGCTCGTGCAATTCTCCTACCCCTCGCCGAACAACCTGCAGGAGGGCTGCTGCTACCTCGTGGACGTGGAGATCGCGTTGGCATAGGCCACGATGCGAACGGGGTGGTGGCATGAGCTACACCCTCCTCAATCCATGTCCGGCAATCCTGGGTTCGTTGCTCACGGCAACTTCGAGCGGTCAGTCGACCGCCGCTGGCATTGACACGGAGACGCTCGGAGCTCACCTGACACTCGCCGCGGGCACGTGGCTGCTGTGGGGCAGCGCGACGCTTGGGAGCGTGGGCGCGTCCGACTCGAACAACCAGATCTCGTTCGGCACGGCGTCTGGCGGCTGGTCTGGGTCGCATCAGCGCATCTGGCATGCCAAGTCGTGGTGGACTCAGCTGACGTCGAGCTACATCGTGGCCCTCGACGCGTCGACCGAGGTGTACGTGCGATACTCGAGCTCCGTCGCGCGCTCGGGCTGCAGCTCGCAGCTCCGCGCGATTCGTCTCGCCTAGGTGAAAAACAAAGAGGAGCCTCCCCGTCATTGGGGGGAGGCTCCTCTTGCGTTTGGTGGGCTATTCGTCCACGATGTCGAAGAAGCGCATTACGATGTCGAGGCCGAAGTCGCCGATGCTGCTAAAATTCGTGGGCTGGTTGCAGAGCTTGACGTATTTGATTCCGTGCCGCTCACGGTGGGTGCTGCGCAGATAGAACTTGCGGCCCCGGTTGATCATATGGCCTTCCAGGTTTACGGTCTCACGCGCAATTGCTACCTTCATTCGAATCAACTCCCCTTAGGTCTTGCGGAGGCCCCTTGCCTCCGTCGATGTACCCATTATATCACGTCACCAATGGTGACACAAGGGGCAAATCGAAATCAATTAGTCCCCGGGCTGGAAATCCGCGCCCATGGCCGCAAGTCCCTGGAAGCCGAAGCTCACATCGATGCCCTGCCATTCGAGTACGGCGGCTATCATGCGCGAGTTGGCGTTCGCCATCTGCCAGCCCGAGCCATCCCCGCCATGCCCCTGCGCGTAGTGGGCTGCGTCGCGCCAGTAGGTCAGGCTGATTTCGTCAGCTCCGCTGTCGAGCGCCTTAGATACTGCCGCGTCGACCACCTGCGCCTGCATCTCGCATGCCTCGTCGATGACGTCCCAGGCGTCCTCGGGCGGCTGCCAGGGATACGTGGGATTCTCCCAGCGCTTCACGGATCGCAGCGCCACGCCCAGCTTGTCGGCCAGCATCTGCTGGCTCATGCCCACCATCTCGCGCCGTGCGCGGAATTCCGCCTTGTTTCCTTCCATGCTATTCCTCCATCCTTACGAAGAACAAACCGCAACCGCCCTGAAATGCGGTCATGCCATCGGGGCAAGCCCTTTCGGCCTGTGCCGAATTGGCATAGCTTGCGCCAGAGCAGGCAGAGCAGTGCCAGCAAAAGCCATCCTGCTCTTTCTGCTGCTGGCAATACGCGACCATATCGTAGTAGGTTGCAATATCCTTGCGCTCGATGCGCTTGGACATTTTTTCATTGAGAATGCCAAGCAAGCGCCAGCGCTCCTGCCTGTTTTCGATTTCCCTTGCGTTCATGATTCCTCCTGACGTGGGGAGGGGCCGAAGCCCCTCCTCGTCTCTACAGTGCCTAGTCAATCCTGAACTCTTCGTCGAAGCGTTCCTTATGACGCCTGCAGTATTCCTCGTAGAAGTCCTGCGGCTCGCAAGGGGCAAGCTCGAAGTGCAGGTCCTCGGCCAAGTCGCGGTCCATGTAGTGGGCGATGGTGTCCATGTCGAGCACCTGCCCCTGGTACGTCCATACGCGGTGGAGGATGTGCGAGATGTCAACGGGCTCGACCTTAAGCTCGACGTCGTCACCGTATTCGTCGATGCCCCACTCTTCGAGAGTGCAAGGCGTGTCGCATGCGCGCACGCGCGCCACTTCGTCGCGCGACGTGTTGTTGAGGTAATCGACGACCTCTTCCAGCGTATCGAAATCAACGCTGTCAAACCAGTTGCCGTGGTCGCGGTGGAGGTAGTACTTCGTGGTAGTCATTCGAATCAACTCCCTTGGGTCTTGCGGAGGCCCCTTGCCTCCGTCGATGGCTTAATTATATCACGTCACCAACGGTGACACAAGAGGGAAACGGAAAAGTTGTCATGCACCATTCGTGCACCGTTTTGCAAAATCCCGAACAGGATTTACCCAGATGGCGATTGCGTATATGACGCGACGAAGCGTATATTGCCGCATGTGACGAAATTTCTTATAATTCTGCATATTACTATAAGGGCAGGTGGGTGCACGTAAGAGAAGGGAATGCACATGGAATTGAAGGGGTCTCAGACCGAAAAGAACCTCATGACCGCCTTTGCCGGCGAATCGCAGGCTCACACCAAGTATCAGTATTACGCCAGCCAGGCGAAGAAGGACGGCTACGTCCAGATTCAGAACATCTTCCTCGAGACGTCCAAGAACGAGAAAGAGCACGCCAAGCTCTGGTTCAAGGCGCTTCACGATGGCGGCGTGCCCGATACGCTCACCAACCTGGCCGACGCTGCCGATGGCGAAAACTACGAGTGGACCGACATGTACGCCGAATTCGCCGAGACGGCCCGTGCCGAGGGCTTCGATTCCCTGGCCGAGCTTTTCGACGGCGTGGGCGCCATTGAAAAGGAGCATGAAGAGCGCTATCGCAAGCTCATTGAGCGCATCAATGCGGGCGAGGTCTTCGAGCGCGATGGCCTCTATGCGTGGAAGTGCAACAACTGCGGACATATCCACATTGGCAAGAATCCGCCCGATGTTTGCCCCGTCTGCAATCATCCGAAGGCGTACTTCGAGCTTCGTTCCATGAATTACTAGAATCTCTCTTTAGCGATTCGGGGCCAGTCCAGTAGGGCTGGCCCTTTTGCCGTCTATCTGTTTTCTTCTTCGTATATTCTTCGCGCGTCGTAGAATACCCCTCGTGCGCTTATTCGAATGTGCGTGCGGTGTTCTGCGCCCGCATGCTTCGGTAGCTTCGAATATTCTGCTGTTTCAGATGCAATCCCTCCATACCCGTAGCAATTGTTACGGCGAATTCATTTGTTAACATATTTGTGCCTTTTATTCCTTAATAAGCGCATTTGGCATATCAATATGAGAGATATCCCTTAATTGGTGACAAAATATGCACGGTTTGTGCAGACGAATAGTTATTGCAAGGAGGTGTGCACATGGAGAAAGAGGCCACATACTCGGAGTTGGAGAAGATGCTAGAGGCGCGTGGGGTTACGCGTCGTAGCTTTATGAAACTCTGCGGTGCAGTGGCGGCCGCCGCGGGCGTATCTTCGCTTACGGTAGCGCAAGTCGCTTCGGCTCTCGAACAGTCCGTGATTGGCGCAAAGGAAGGTAACCTCTATCCGGTTATCTGGATCGAAGGTGCGTCCTGCACGGGTTGTACCGAGGCTTTCGCTCAGATTGACGAGCCCGATCCCGCTACGGTAGTGCTCGAGCTCATTTCGCTGAACTACAGCGAAACGCTTTCGGCTGCTGCTGGTTACTCCATGGAAGAAGCCAAGGAGCAGACCATCGAGGCCGGCAACTACATTCTCGTTTACGAGGGTGCCGTGCTCGAAGGCTGGGACGGCCAGGCCCTGCGCGTGGCTGATAAGCCTGGTACCGAGCATTTGGTCGAGGCAGCCAAGAACGCCAATGCCGTTGTCGCCCTGGGTTCCTGCGCCACGAATGGTGGCTGGATGGCGGCTCATTCCGCGGTGAGCGCCGAGGTTGGCGCCACGGGCGTCCAGAAGTACCTGAAGGAAGTCGGCATCGACACGCCCGTCATCAACGTGCCTGGTTGTCCGCCGAATCCCGAATGGCTCGTTGCCATCCTGGTCGACGTTGTCCTTCTGAAGGTTCTTCCGGAACTGAATGCGGAAAACAAGCCTGCGGTCATCTTTAACCAGACCATTCACGACAATTGCCAGCGTCGTGGCCACTTCGAGAACGGTGAATTCGTTTACCAGTTCGGCAGCGAAGAGGAGAAGAAGGGCTACTGCCTGTACGCCGTGGGTTGCCGCGGTCCTCAGACGAAGTCCAATTGCGGTGTTGTTCGCTACAACCATCGTCGTAGCTGGTGCGTGGAAGCTGGCGCTCCCTGCATCGGTTGCTGCGAGGCGAACCCGAACGATCCCGGCGATAACTGGGTCGAGGTTAACACGCCGTTCTTCAAGCGTCATCGCGACCTGCGCATTGGCGACTGGATGGTGCAGCCCGAAACCATCGCGGTTGGCCTTACCGCCATCGTGGCCGCCGGTATTGCCGTTCACGGCTTCGGCATCAAGGCTTCTGGCCGCATGAAGGGCAAGGTCAAGTTTGAGGCCAAGCGCGCCGTCGACGCTAAGCGTCCCGGTACGTCGGGCGCCGACTACGACCAGGAGAAGACCATCCTCAACGCCGATGGCACCACTACTACGCTTTCCGCCGAGGAATTCCAGCAGAAGATGGAAGCCGATTACCAGGCGAAAGTTGAAGAGCTCAAGAATAGGAAAGGGGGCAACTAAAACATGGCACGTACAGTAATCGACCCGATTACCCGTATCGAGGGTCACCTGCGTGTGGAAATGGAAGTCGAAGACGGCGTCGTTACCGATGCATGGGTCTCCGGCGGCTGCTTCCGCGGCATGGAGCTGGTTGTGCGCGATCGCGCTCCCGAAGATGCTGCAATGATCGTGCAGCGCATCTGCGGCGTTTGCCCTGTCTCTCACGCGCATGCTTCCACGCTTGCCGCCGAGAAGGCATATGGCATCACCATTTCGAACAACGCCCGCATCATTCGCAACCTCGTCGAAGGTGCCCAGTTCCTGCATAGCCACATCCTGTGGTTCTACAACCTGGCTGCCCTCGACTACGTGAACCCGCTGCATGCTCTGGAAGCCAACCCGGCCGATGCCTGGGATCTGGCCACCGCTGCCGGCACTTCCACGAACACCGACTTCAAGGCCCTGCAAGAGCGCCTTACCACGTTCGCGGAGAACAAGCAGCTGTCCATCTTCAGCGGCAACTGGTTCGATTCCGAGAACTCGCAGGGCTACAAGCTGCCCGCCGAGCTCGACCTCATTTGCACCGCGCATTACCTCGAAGCCCTCACCATGCAGTCGAAGGCTTCCGAGATCGCCGCGCTGCTGGGCGGCAAGATGCCGCACATCATGACGAGCACGCCTGGTGGCACGATGTTCTATCCCACCGAGGAGAAGCTCGACGACC
Source organism: Denitrobacterium detoxificans (assembly GCF_001643775.1). NCBI lineage: Bacteria > Bacillati > Actinomycetota > Coriobacteriia > Eggerthellales > Eggerthellaceae > Denitrobacterium > Denitrobacterium detoxificans. Next base: position 1,203,620 of record NZ_CP011402.1, read on the forward strand.
TGTGGTCCCTCGTCAACGAGGTGTACGACTGGGTCAAGGCAACCATGATTCCCGACACGCTGGCCATTGCTCCCTATTACGCCGACGCATTCAACTTCGGCAAGGGCTGCGGTCGCTACGTGGCATGGGGCGTTTTCGAAGATGCAAGCTTCGATATGAACAAGCGCTACCTGCCCGCTGGCGTTCTGGGCGACGGTCTGAAGCTTTCCGACGTCGACGAGTCCAAGATCAAGGAATACGTTGGCCATTCCTGGTACAAGGGCGATTCCGACCTCAACCCGCTTGAGGGCGTTACCGAACCCGAGTTCACGGAATACAACACCGATGATCGTTACACCTGGTGCAAGGCTCCTTCGTACGATGGTCAGTGCATGGAAGCCGGTTCGTTCTCCCGTCTGCTCGTTGCCTACAAGCGCAATGTCAGCTTCATCGTCGACCAGATCGACGGCCTGCTGGAAACGCTGGGCGTTCCGGGTCAGCTGGAAATCCTGCAGTCCACGCTTGGCCGTACGGCTGCTCGCCAGATCGAGACGCTCTACATCGCTGGCCTCATGAAGGAATGGGTCCAGGAGCTTATCGAGGCCGTGAAGGGTGGCGACTCGGAGTACTTCCGCACGCCTTCCACCACGACTGGCCAGGGTACGGGCTTCTGGGAGGCTCCGCGTGGTGCTCTCTACCACACGGAAAAGGTCTCCAACGGCAAGATCACCGATTACCAGATCATCATTCCCACGACGTGGAACATCGCTCCGCACGATGCCGACGGCGTTCCCGGTCCCATGGAGCAGGCCTGCATCGGCGTTCCCGTGGGCGACATGGAAAAGCCCATCAACGTGCTGCGTACCGTTCACAGTTTCGACCCCTGCACCGCTTGCGCAGTGCACATCACGGAGCCCAAGACGGGCAAGACCTTCAAGACGGTTACGAGCCCTTGGGGGGTGAAGTAAGATGGCCGAACTCGCACACTACAAGGACGCACATCCGCTGCCGTTCGTCATCACGCACTACGTGAACCTCATTTCGATGATTCTGCTCATTCTCAGTGGCTTCATCATTCACTTCCCGTACCTGCCCGCCATCATGGGCATTTGCCGCGGCGTGCATATCTTCTGCGGCATCGTGCTGGTTGTGAACTGCATCGTGCGCGTTATCCTGGCGTTCGTGCTGGATTCCGCTCCCGTTGGCGGCACGCGTCAGAAGGTTAAGGACATCAAGTCCTTCCTTCCGCAGGCCGACAACAAGGGTCAGCTCATCCCGTGGATCAAGTTCTACCTGTTCATCCAGAAGGACCATCCGTTCTCGGGTAAGTTCAACCCGCTGCAGAAGATGGCGTACGACCTCATTCCTCTGCTCATCCTGTTCATGGGCTATACGGGCTTCTGCCTGTGGTCGGTTACGGCTGACATGCCCATCTTCGCTGCTGGCACTGCAGCCATGGGTGGCCTTATGAGCGTTCGCATCATTCACTACTTCATGATGTTCGTTTTCATCATCTTCATGATTATCCATGTGTACATGGCCGTCATCGAAGGTGGCAAGCCGCTCATGAAGCTCATGTTCGCTCGCAAGGAGCATGGTGGCCTTACCTACGATATCAACGTTCACGATATCTCGGGCGAGGATCACACCGTCTAGGATTTCCTTCCTGGATTCTTTCTTGAAGGGGGCCTTCGGGCTCCCTTCTTTTTCCAGGCGGCTGATATGCTGTCTTCTAGGTTACGACGCGAAGATATGGGGTTTGCCATGAGCGAATACGAGGGCCTTACCGACGAGCAGGTGGAGCGCGAACGTGCGCTGCTCAAGGGCGTGCCCGTTTTGAATCTGGGGGCCTTGTTTCTGCCGCCCATTTGGGGTCCCGCCCATGGCATGTGGTGGACGATCGTGTTCTATCCCATTTGGGCGCTTGCTGACTCGTTGTTCTACTACGCCTATGCATCTGTCTCGGGCGTGGGGGAGAGCAGTCCGCTTGCCGTTGTGGCTGCCGTCGTTGTTCTTCTGCTGCTCACTGCCTTTACCTTCGCCTTTGCGCGACTGGCTCAGCCTGCCGCCCTGCATCGCGCCTTGGAGCATAAGGGCATGCGTAAGAGCGAGTATCTTCGCCGCGAACGCATCTGGGCGGTGGCTTCCGTGGTTGCGGGGTGCATTCTGCTTGCGTTGGCTACCTATTACAACGTCGTCGTGAAAGTGTCTCTGTAAGGTTTGCCATGAAGATTGCCGTGTTTTGCGTTGGTAACAAGCTCATGCTTGATGATGGCATTGGGCCTGCCGTGTACGACGAATTGTCCGCGTACGAGTTCTCTTCCGATGTGGAGTTGTTTGACGTTGGCTGCATGAGCATGGATTATCTGAATGCCGTCCAGGCGTTCGACCTGATCATTACCGTTGACGCCCTTGATGGAACAGGCGGCGAACCGGGTACCATCTTCCGCTTCGAGCCCGATGATATGGCTCCGCGTCCGTTTGGGGCGCAGTCTCTTCACGACCTGAAGCTATCCGATCTGTTCGAGACGGCCAAGCTGTTGGGCTACCAGGCCCAGGGCGTGTGTCTGGGTATGCAGGTGGCTAACGCCGAGCCTGCCGAGTTGACCGTCGGCCTCACTCCCCGCGTGTCAGAAAAGCTTAATGACCTGGTTGATTGCGTTCTTGCCGAACTCGTTCGCGTGGGGCAGGTCATTCGACTGCGCGAAACGGGCCAGCAGGTTGCCCCAGGCTGGCATCATACGAGCGTTTCTGCGTAGCGGTTACGCCTCGCAGCTGGGGCAGAGGTCGCATACGGGGCAATCCGCGCAGAGCGGGTTGCGCGCGCGGCAGTATTCCCTGCCAAAGTGCACCCACTGATGGTTGATGAACAGCCAATCGGGTTGCTCGTATACGCGCATGAGCGCGCGTTCGGTCTTTTCGGGCGTATCGGCCGAAGGTCCTGCCAGCTTCAGTCGGTGAGCGATTCTGTAGACGTGCGTGTCAACGGCTATGCCTTGGGGGTTGCGAAACGCCTCGCACATGACCACGTTGGCCGTTTTTCGTCCGACGCCGGGGAGCTTCTGCAGTTGGTCCATGTCGTTGGGCACGATGCTGTCGAATTCGGAGGCTAGAATCCTTCCCAGTTGCACGAGGTGCTTCGCTTTGGAGCGGAAGAACCCCAGCGAGTGAATGATTTCCTCGACGCTTTCGATGGAAGCGGCTCCAAGGGCTGCAGGTGTGGGGTATTTCTCGAAGAGGGCGGGCGTTACCCTATTCACGGCCGCATCGGTGCATTGGGCGGAAAGCACCACGGCGACAACCAGTTGAAATGGGGTTTCGTAATCGAGTGAACATTCTCCGTCGCCGTAGCGCTCATGCATGCGCTCCTCGATGAGCTTTGCGCGTTCGCGTTTCGCTGCCATTGTCTCGCGTGGCATGGCCATCCTTTCCGCAGTTCCATAGGTTTATTGTACGACGGCTCTATGGGCTTTGCGGGGTGTCGGGCATTAATCGCCGTCCACGATATAATGGGCTTGCCGCATATGCGGCTTTTTCAGGTTAGTCGAAAGGCGCATCTATGCTCATTGACGCACTCGTACATCCGCTTTCCCGTTGCGAAGATATGCAGCAGTTCTGGGGCAAGCTCGATTCGGGCGAAGATGCGGCTCTGGGCATAGCCTCTTCTGCCAGGCCCTTCATGGTGGCTTCCCGCTTCGCGCGCACGCCACAGCCAACGCTCGTCATCATTGCCGGGGAGGAGGCTGCCGACGACTTCGCTCGCAACCTTGGCGCATACGTCGGGGAAGAACGCGTGCTTCGCTTTCGCGAGCGCGACGATTATCCCTTCGGCGAAAAGGAGGCGGATGCGCGCAAAGTGGCCCAGCGGATGGAATCGCTCTGGTCGCTTGCGCATGGACGCGAATGCATCGTTGTCGCCTCCGCGCGTTCGCTTCTTCGAAAGATGCCTCCGGCGGGAAATCCCTTTTACGAGCCCATCGAGCTTTCGGTGGGTGCCGAGGCTTCGGCATTTCTGCGTGACGAGTCTGCGACGTTTGAGAGCTTCCCGCTCGCGTTGGAAACGGCTGGCTATGTTAATACAGGCGATTTGGAGGGGCCTGGCACGTATGCCGTGCATGGTGGCACCATTGACGTGTATCCGGGGAATCTCTCCTTTCCTGTTCGAATCGACTTCTTTGGTGATGAGATAGACGAGATTCGTCGTATCGTGCCATCTACGGGGCAGACCATTGCCACGTTGGAGGATGTTCGCATTTTCCCCATTCGCGAATATGCTCCCAGCAATCGTGCCATTGCTCGAGCCCGGAAGGCGCTTCTGAATCCCGCGAAGACCAACCCGGTGCTGCGCGAATTGCTCGACAAGCTCGAGGGTGGTGTTACCGACGCCCAATCGGCGGCGTTGCTGCCGTACCTCTATGATCGGACCGATACGCTCGGTGCGTTTCTCGATGCGACGTGCCTGACGGTGCTCATTGAACCGCGTTCGCTTATCGATGACGCCCTGCATGCCTATGACGATATTCTCGCCCGTGCGCAAGGTTCGTCTATTTCCCCTGATGGGTTGTATTGCCCTGCAGCAAAGCTCGATTTCGGCTCAAACCAGCGATGCACGTATCAGTCAATCATGCGTATTGGCCAAGAGCTTGATGCACAGCTTCCCGTGAAGCGAACCGATGTGGCGGGGAATTCGGAAAAGCTCTTTGGCAAGCTCATGAGCTTGTCGAATGCCGATTTCACGGTCGTTTTTAGCGTGCCCAATTTCCGGGCCAGGCAGGATATGAAACTTGCCCTGGTGGATAGGGGCATTCCCATCGTGGAGACGCTTGATGCCGATGATGCCAACGTCGAGCGCCTGAAGCGTGGCGTGGTGAACGTGGTGGACGTGGACATCCCGCTGGGGCTGATTATCCCCAAGGCGAAGCTTGCCCTGGTGAGCATTGCCGATACTCAGGGCGCTGGTTCGTTGCGTACGCATAGGCGCATCGACATCACCGAAGTCACGTTTCCCTTTAAGCCGGGCGATTATGTCGTGCATTCGGCGCATGGCGTCGCCTTGTTCAAGGAGCTCGTGCGTCAGGAGGTCGGTGGCGTCCTGCGCGACTACCTGCTGTTGGAATACGCTGAAGACGACAAGCTCTACGTTCCCGTGGAGCAGCTCGACCGCGTTACCCGCTACGTGGGCCCCGAGGGTAGCAGCCCGCGCTTGACGCGTCTGAACACGAGCGATTGGTCGCGGGCGCTCAATCGCGCGCGCAAGGCGAGCAAGAAGCTTGCCTTCGATCTGGTGGATGTCTATACGCGTCGTGCGGCTACGCAGGGATATCGCTATTCTGCCGATACTCCTTGGATGCGCGAGATGGAGAGCGATTTCCCGTATCAGGAAACGCCTGATCAGCTTGCGGCTATCGCCGACGTGAAGGCGGATATGCAGTCGGCGCGCCCCATGGATAGGCTCGTGTGTGGCGACGTGGGCTTTGGCAAGACGGAAGTCGCCCTACGTGCCGCATTCAAGGCGACGCAGGACAAAAAGCAGGTAATGGTGCTTTGCCCCACAACCATTTTGGCACAGCAGCATTACACCACGTTCAAAGACCGCTTCGACGCATATGGCGTTACGGTAGAAGTGCTTTCTCGATTCCGCACGCCCGCACAGCAGAAGGCGGCTCTCGCAGGATTCGCCGATGGCTCGGTGCAGGTGCTCGTGGGCACGCATCGTCTGCTCTCTCGCGACGTGAACCCTTACGATCTGGGCTTGGTCATCATCGACGAGGAGCAGCGTTTTGGCGTGGGGCACAAGGAGCAGCTGAAGAACCTTCGCGAGAGCATCGACGTGCTCACGCTCTCGGCTACGCCGATTCCGCGCACCATGCAGATGTCGCTTTCCGGCGTGCGCGACATGAGCCTCATTCTTACGCCGCCTGACGATCGTCGCCCCGTTGAGGTGCATGTGGGCGAGTGGGACCCCGATGTGGTCAGCGACGCCATTCGACGTGAAATGGCCCGCGGTGGCCAGGTGTATTACGTGAGCAACCGCGTGCGCGGCCTCGATGATGCCGTGGCACGCGTAGCTCAGGCCGCTCCCGAGGCGCGCGTGGGAGTTGCCCACGGCAAGCTTACCAAGGAGCAGCTCGAAAGCGTCATGGAGGATTTCGCTGCCGCGGAAATCGATGTTCTCGTGGCTACGACCATCATCGAGAGCGGCATTGACAACCCTCATACGAACACCCTCGTCATCGAGGATTCTCAGCGTCTTGGCTTGGCTCAGATGTACCAGCTCAAGGGCAGGGTTGGGCGTAGCAACCTCCAAGCCTATGCCTACTTCATGTTCCCCGAGCATATGACGCTTACCGAAGAGGCCACGGCGCGCCTCGAGGCGATTAACGAGCATCAGGAGCTTGGCAGTGGCATGCGCGTCGCCATGCGCGACCTTGAGATTCGCGGTGCGGGTAGTTTGCTTGGCGCCGAACAGAGCGGCAATATGAGCGCCGTCGGCTTCGACTTGTTTGCCCAGATGCTTGCCGAGGCGGTGAACGCCACGCGCGAAGGCAGGGTGGAGAAGAGCGATCTTCTGCCGGCCGCCCTTTCTGACATCACCGTCAACGTGCCCGCTCATACGTATATTCCCGAGGAATACATCCCCGATGCCGACGAACGCGTGATGCTGTATCGCAAGGCGGCGTTTGCCGAGGAAGTGGAAGTCGTCGACGAGCTCGAGGAGCAGACGCGCAAGCGTCACCCCGACATGCCGCAAGCGACCATCAACTTCTTCATGAAGGCGCGCGTGAAGGCGCTAGCGAACGACATGCACGTGAAGACGGTCTCGGTGGTGGGCGGCAAGCTCAACGTGGAACCGGTCCCCAAGCCCGAAGGCGATCTGTGGCTTTCGCTTCGTCGCGCGAAGGCGCGCTACGTTACGCAGACGAGCAAGCTCCAGGTTCCCATGAAGTACTTCGCGCTTTCCGATGACGTTGCCTTGCTTGATGCTGTGTATGCGCTTTTGCGTGATTTGAGAGGTCAGCGTCGCGCTTAGTACACCCGCTGGTTTATTGTGCCGGCTCCCGCTGGGCTTTTCCATTTCGGGTCGGTTACGAACAAGCCTGTTGCCTGGGGAAATGCTACAATGTCCCCACGCGAAAACGCGCCCCTTAATTCTATCGAAAGGATTATCATGGCCATCTTCCAGCGCATTACCGACATCTTGAAGGCGAACATCAACGATATGCTCGACAAGGCAGAGGACCCCGAGAAGATGGTCAAGCAGATCATCATCGAAATGAGCGAACAGGTCGATTCTGCTACCGAGGCGCTTGGCCAGGCCATGGGTTCACAGAAGCTTGCCGCTCGCCAGCTTGAAGAAGCGAAGCGTGCTTCCGCCGATTGGCAGCAGAAGGCCGAGCTTGCTCTGAAGAGTGGCAACGAGGAACTTGCGCGTCGCGCCCTCGATTCCAAGGTTGGCGTCGATCGTCAGATCGCCGAAATGCAGCAGCAGTACGATGCACTCTCTGCTCAGGTTGACAAGCTGAAGGATCAGGTGAAGGTCCTCAAGCAGAAGCTCGACGAGGCTCGTGCTCGTCAGGATATTCTCATTGCTCGCTCGCGCATGGCCGACGCTCAGCAGGGCGTTGCCACGGCCGTTGGCGCAGCTTCTTCTACCTCCGCATTCTCCAAGCTCGATAAGCTCGAGCAGAAGGTTGCGCAGAAGGAAGCTACCGCCGAGGCCTTTACCGAGCTCAATGGCATGAACGTCGACCCTACGGAAGACGAGTTCGCCAAGCTGCAGCATGCTGCCGATGTCGATGCCGAAATGGCCGCGCTCAAGGCCAAGCTGGGCATGTAGCATGAGCCTATCTACGATCGCCATCGCCCTCATCTTCCTCATCGTTGCCGGTTTCGTCGTTTCGTTTGGCTACATCCGGCAATCCACGGCGGGGAAGAAGGAGACGCCTAGCGTTTCGCCCACCAGCGTGCACCAAACCCATAGCACCATGTCGCAGGACATGAAGAGCATGCAGACGTCGCGCGTCGTCGATGCCGTTTCCGTGCTCGACGAGCTGCGCATCGCTTCGCCTTCGTATCGTCATTACTGCGAGCTCGTTGGTTCGTCTCAGTCGGAAGGTGGGGTCATTGCCCCGTATAGCAAGCGCAAGGTCGCCTATTACGACGTTCGTTGCTATCGACTCGAGAATCGCGCTGGTCAGCACTACGAAACGCTCGTTGCGCACGAACGATCCATCGACCCCGTCTGGTTTTCCGATGGCAGCAGCGACGATCGGGTCTACATCGACGTCGCTTCCTTCGGCGAGAACGTCCTCCTGGTGAATTCGAAGGACCACGTGGAGCGCCCCGATTCGGAATTCTCCCGCACGTTTGGCCAGGCAGACCACGGTGGCTCCGTTGCGCCTTCGTCGGCTGTCTTCGGGCTTACCCCTCCGGGCTTCGATTTCGATCTGGGCGATATCGATCTCGATTTGTCATTCAGCGATTTGTCCAGCGGCTTCAATGACTTTCTGGGCGGCGCGTCCATGCCGCATGGCCATCACGACTACGGCTCTGACATTGGCACGCTTATTGGGGGCATTGCCCTGGGTACTGTCTTGTCACAGATGGGGCAGGATAAGCTGCCGCAATACGCTCAGCCTCAGCAACAGCAGAGTTCCATTTCCGGTTATCGCCTGGTAGAGGATGTCATCCCACTCAATTCGCCCGTCTATTGCATTGGCGAGTTGTATCGCACGGGCGATCGGCTGAGCATTGCCAAGTCGGTTTCCACCGATCATCCCACATCGTTCTTCGCGACGAAGCCCGAAGCTGAGGTTATTTCGCATTTAGCTGGTCGCTAGTTACGTTCCATAGCAAAGGGCTCCCAGCCATGGGAGCCCTTTTTACGTATGCGTTGATGAGCGCTTAATTGGCAGGCAGCGGCCGATGCATGAGCGAGTACGATCCGTGTGCCACCAGGCGTCCTTCGCTGTCGCAAATATCGATATCGTAGAAGCCCATCGTGCGACCGCGGCGTTTCGCCGAGCATGTGGCAATGAGCTCGTTTCCCCTTGGCATATCAGTGAATTGCATCGAACTGGACACGGTCATGTTGATCTCGTTCTCGTCCCAATCGGCAATGGCACTCGCGAAATCGGCCATCGTGAGGTAAAGACCGCCCATGACGCCGCCCTTGGCGTTGTGATGTCGCTCGTCTACCGTTACCGCTACAACCGAGCTTCCCGGCTCTGCATCTACGATGCGTATCCCCGACGTTTTCATCGCGAACAGGTCGTCTGCGAAGTAGGAGCGGACGGTTTCCAGATACGCATCGTGTTCCATTGCTACTCCTTGTGTCCTAGGCGTAGGCCGTGCTTGTGCTTTTCCTTCTTCGCTTTCGCTTCAGCGGATTCTTCGGATGCCTTCTCGAGCTCGTCGAGGTAGATTTCCGCCGTGGCTTCGTCGATGAACACCGCGCCTTGCTCGCATGCGTTCATGCATGCGCCGCACCCTACGCAGTACATGGGGTCGACTTCGGGCTTGCCCGTTTCCTGGTCGAGCGACCGAGCGCCCGTGGGGCAGGCGGCAACGCATGCTCCGGCACCCGTGCAGTATTCGAAGTCGGTCTTTGATATGCCCACGGGAATCTCGGCGGCGATATCGTGCCGACGCTCCACTGCTTCCAACAGCATCTTCTGACGTGGGAAGAGCGTATGCTTCTGGCGTCCTTCGGGCGTGAAATCCGCAAAGGGGCTATTCTCGGAGAGGTTCAGGCGTGCCACGGCGCGGGCACGTTCCCGCTTTGCGTAATAGTCTTGCAGCACCTCGGAGTTTCGCAGGCGACGTTTGCCGCTGGCGATTTCCCCTACATCGGAAAGCAGGCCGGTGAACGCGGCGCGGCGGTCTGTGGGGTCTTCCTCGTCGGTGTACTTCTCGATTAGCTTCTGGCTTTCGGGAATCCTATAGCTGAACAGGACGTTTTCTCCCGTGCGCTGTTCGGCAATCTCGATGGCGCGGGGGAAGAGCTCGCCGCCTATTTCGCCTGCGCGATCGCAGTCTTCGCAGTACTTCAGGTCGCAGGCGATGGTGAGCCTAATCTTTTCGGCCATGAGTAGCGTCCATAGCTCGGGTGGAACCATGGAAAGGCAGGGAAGCACCACGACGTTCGTGTCGATGTGCAGGTCGGGAAAGATATTCTCCTTGCACGTAAGGTATGCCCTGCGTCCGCTCGTGGCGATGCGGCGAATGCGTGCGTGCAAGTCGTTCATGGTGAGATGCGTGCTGGCGAACGCGTCGCATACGCCAAAGCAAATGCCGCATCCATTGCAGACGTCGTGGTCTACGACGGGCGCGGCGTTGCCTTCGGGCAGGCTGATTGCTCCATGCGGGCATGCATGCCCGCAGCGTGCGCAATCTGAGCCTGCCTGGCGCGTGCAGTATTCGTTTACGACAACGAGCTTATGCACCGAAGACTTCTTTCAAGGTTGTGTCGATACGGGCGACCACGTCGGCGCGGTCCATGAGCTCCACGCTTTCGAAGAGCGGGGGCGAAACCATGTTGCCGCAGACGGCAACGCGGATGGGCTGGAAGACGAACTTCGCCTTCATGTCGAGCTTCTCGCACAGGCCGCGAACGGTATCCTGCAGCGGGTCACATTCCCAGGCGATGGACTCGTCGGCAATTATGTCGCGAGCGGCGCGCAGCGCTTCCTCGGCGCGAGCGCCTTCCTTCAGCAGCACCTTCTTCACGCTCTTTTCGTTGAGCGTGACTTCGGGGCCCCAGAACAGGTAGGCAAGCTTTTCGGGCAGTTCGTCGAAGCGCTGCAGGCGCTCGGCGACAAGCGCGTACATCTTCATGAAGCGCTCGGGGTCGGCGTCGATATCGGCTTCGGTGGCACCAGCCTGCACCAGCCAGGAGCGGGCTGCCTTCAGCCATTCGCTTGCGCCCATATGCTGGATGTACTGGCCGTTCATCCAGTTCAGCTTCGTCTCGTCGAATACGGCATCCTTCTTCGTGATGCGTTCGAGCGAGAACTCGCGGCAGAGCACGTCGCGCGGAATGATGGTGGTTTCGCCGTCGAGGCTCCAGCCCAGAAGCGCCAGGAAGTTCACCATGGTGTCGGGCAGGTAGCCGCGGTCGCGGTATTCTTCCACGCTCGTTGCGCCATGGCGCTTCGAGAGCTTCTTGCCGTCGCCGCCCAGGATCATCGACAGATGCGCGAAGGTGGGCGTGGGATAGCCCAGGGCTTCGTAGATGAGAATCTGACGCGGGGTGTTCGACAGGTGATCGTCGCCGCGGATGACGTGCGTGATGCGCATGTTGGCATCGTCGCAAACTACGGCGAAGTTGTACGTGGGGCTACCGTCGGAGCGCACCAGGATGAGATCGTCCATGACGTCGGCGGGGAACTGCATGGGGCCGTATACGGCATCCTCGAATTCGATGGGGCCGTGGTCGGCGGGGACCTTCAGGCGCCATACGTGCTCTTCGCCTGCATCGATACGGCGCTGAGCCTCTTCGGGGTCGATATCGCGGCAGGTGCGGTCGTATCCGCAGTACGCCTGGCCGTTCTGCTCTGCGGCAGCGCGCTTGGCGTCGAGCTCTTCCTTCGAGCAGAAGCAGGGGTAGACTTTGCCTTCCGCCTTCAGCTTCTCGAGCGCTTCGCGATACGTGTCCAGGCGTTCCGTTTGCGTGTAGGGGCCATATTCACCGCCCGCTTCGGGGCCTTCGTCCCAATCCAGGCCCAGCCAGCGCATGGCGCGCAGGATGATCTGGGTGTTTTCCTCGGTGGAGCGCGTGGGGTCGGTGTCTTCGATGCGAAGCACGAACGTTCCGCCCATCGCACGCGCAAAGGCCCAGTTGTAGATGGCCGTGCGGGCGCCACCGATGTGGAGCTTGCCGGTGGGGCTTGGTGCGAAACGTACGCGTACTTCTGATGCTGTCATAGTGCCTTCCTTCATATGCTATGCCGCGAATGGCGCGGCGATATAACGGAGTTATGCGGCATGCCTCTTCATGCGGCCGCCGAGAACAATCGAAATGATACATGCGGTTGCCGTGACAGCCAACCACAGGGCGCCCATGCCCATCCAAAATCCCTCGGGAAGCATGCTGATAAGCAAGCTATTTGCCGAGAACGTCCAATTCCCTTGGGGAAAGAGCACTTCGTGGAAGAAGGCGAAGAAGGCGTCGAAATTGTAGATGGACCAGATGCCGCAGAAGAACAGAGGCGTGAGCACGAGAGTTCCGCCCCAGCTGAGCGCACGTCCTAGCAGTTTCTTGTTGTTGCGCAGCATGACGGCAAGGATGAGCGCAACGATGGCTATGCCCATGAATACGGGTACCGCCTTGGTGATGAGCGCGTTGCAATCTTCCAGATGGCTCATGGCGTCTTCGTCGAGCCCGTACGCGTCGGATACGCTTGCCATGGCGTACATGGTTTGCAGGCTATCGTCTTCGCTGTTCAGGTTGACGGAGTTCGTCACCCGCGTCCATGCGGACGCCTTCTGCGACCCCTCGCTGCTTGCTTCTTGTGCGGCGCTCACCACGCGCGAGGCGAGCAGCTCCTTGGCATCGGAAAGCAGACCGTCGTGGCCTTCGACCGTGTAGTCACGCGTGGCAACGGCAAGCTGCACGAGCTGGTCGTAGGTGTAGGGCGAAGCGTCGGCGCTACACGTGTTTTGGGCCAGCAGTCGTGTTGTGGGTTGTGCTGCGCAGGCAGCATAGCCTGTGAACAGGTATGTTGCCGCAAGGCAAACGCAGCATAGAATGGACGCCACGTTCGCGACGAACGTGGATAGCGGGGAAGACTCGTTTGGTTTGCTCATGTTAGTGAATTGCTCGTTTCGCTTACAGGTCGCAGTCGACCCAGATGGTTGCGCTCGTAAGGTCGCCCATGGGATTACTGATGATGGCATTTGGCCCCAGGCGGCTGAACACGCCCGCGAAGGTTCCGTTGAACACGTAGAGGCCATTCAGGTTCTTGTAGGGCCTCAGCTGACGCGGAATGTCGGCGGCATCGCGTTCCAGCATGTCGGGAACGATGGGCAGCACGTCGGTCTCGTAGGGCGTGAGGTACGTCTGCACCAGGAAGGGTGCGCCAGCGGCGCCATTTGCGAATTTGCTCACGATGGCTTCCCATTCCTCTTGGGTATGCATCTGGCCTGCGTAGACGTCGGCGGCGCCATACTGGTCGGTGGGCTTGATAATCCAGCTGTCCTTGTTCGCGCGCACCTCGTCCAAATTGATGTGAGCGTCGTCGAGGAACTTCGTCTGCGGAACGTGGGCGTCAACGAAATCGCATTCCTCTTGCGTAAGGAACGCGCGCGTCTTCGGATGAAAGAGCGCGTCGAAGATCTGCTTGTCATGAACGATGTGGCCCGCGAAGCTTCCGATGAGCGCCACGGCTCCCGCACGGGTGGCTTCGATGAGCGGCTGGCTTTCGTCCCAGTGGTTCAGGATGTCGTTGGTGACGCTGCGACGCCAGATGGCATCGACGCGGCGACCAGATTTCGTGCGGAGCACGCCGTCTTCGAAGACCAGGTCGCGCACATCGGCAACGATGCAAGGGTATCCGCGCTGCGCGAAGTAGGTGCAGTACACCTTGAATTCGTCGACCACGGCGTTTTCCATGAAGTCCACGATTGCGAACGTGGGATGCTCGACGCGGTTCTCGAACGTGTTGTAGATGCGGATGAACTCGTCGACCCAAGGGTAGAACAGATCGCTTGTCTGCACAGTATGGTTCTTCTTGAATTCCTGCATGGTCTTGCTGTTCGCAAGCGAGATGTTTAGCTCGCGGTCTTCGTTCATGCCCGAGGATCCGTCGGCATTTAGCTCGCAAAATCCGCTGGTCAGGTCGTCTTCGTTCAGGAAAATGTCGAAGCGGGCGAAGGGAAGCAGTGCATCATAGCGCTGGGGAATCATAATGAGATCCGCCAGGCGCTCGTCGTATTCGAAGATCTGGCGATAGTCTGCGTCGTCCAGGTAATGGCGCATGACCTTTTCGCAGATGGTATGTGTTGTTTCTGCTACGTGCTTCATTTCGTCGTAGGTGGCGCGATCGAACAGGCGCGGCACGAACGAGGACTCGGCGAGCTCGTAGTGCACGATGGCCGTGGAATTCTCCATATATGCGAATGCAGCGCGACGGCTGTCAATATCGCCATCGAGCTGCTCGATTATCCTCGTAAACTCATTGGTGTACTGTTTGTTCAGCGTCATGGGTTCTCTCCGAAAAGTTCGAATGGTTTTTTCCGTAAAAGTGTATCATTGCACGCAAGAAAAAATACGGGCGTAGAGCCCATCCGCCGCTACTTACGAAGGAGATAGTTCCATGGCGAATGAAACCCAGGGTCGTTCCTACCTGTTTACGAGCGAATCGGTCACAGAGGGGCATCCCGACAAGATTTGCGACCAGGTCTCCGATGCCATCCTCGATGCCATCCTCGAGCGCGAAGCCGCCCTTCAGGAAGCTGGTTACGTTTCGCCCAACAGTGGTACCGCTGCCGATATCAACGAGGTGCGCACCGCCATCGAGACGTTCACCACCACGGGCATCATTACCGTTATGGGCGAAGTTCGCACCCAGGCCTACGTCGACGTGGACACCATCGTGCGTGATGTCGTGCGCGAAATTGGTTACACGGGTTCCGACATGGGCTTCGACGCTGAAACGTGCGCTGTTGCCAACTACATGCACGCGCAGTCTGCCGATATCGCTGCGGGCGTCGACGAAAGCTACGAGGCGCAGCATGGCGAAGCCGCCGAAAACGATCCGTACGACACCATTGGCGCTGGCGACCAGGGCGTGATGTTTGGCTACGCGTGCAACGAAACCAGCACGCTTATGCCCATGCCCATCTTCCTGGCGCATCGTCTTTCCGAACGTCTTACCGAGGTGCGCAAGAACGGCGAGCTGCCGTACCTGCGTCCCGACGGAAAGACGCAGGTCACCGTTCGCTATGTCGACGACAAGCCGGTGGGCGTCGAAAAGGTGCTCATCTCTACGCAGCATGCTCCCGAAGTGGAAACGCCGCAGATCAAGGCCGACCTTATCGAGCATGTCATTGCTCCCGTATTCGAGCGCGAGGGCGTCGCTTGGGAAGGAGCCGAGGTCTTCGTGAACCCCACGGGTAGGTTCGTCGTGGGTGGCCCCATGGGCGATACGGGCCTCACCGGCCGCAAGATCATTGTCGACACCTACGGTGGCATGGGTCGCCACGGCGGCGGCGCGTTCAGCGGCAAGGATGCCACCAAGGTCGACCGTTCCGCTGCGTATGCGGCTCGTTGGGTTGCCAAGAACATCGTGGCTGCGGGCTTGGCAAGCAAGTGCGAAATCGAGCTCGCTTACGCCATTGGCGTGGCACGTCCCCTTTCCATCCTGGTGGAAACGTTTGGTACCAACACGGTGGAAATCGAAAAGATCGAAGCTGCCGTCAGCCAGGTCTTCGACTTGCGTCCGGCTGCCATCATCGATGCCCTCGATCTGCGCCGTCCCATCTTCCGCAAGACGTCCGCATATGGCCACTTTGGCCGCGAGCTTCCCGAGTTTACGTGGGAAGCCACGAACAAGGTCGACGAATTGCGCGCTGCTTGCGGGCTGTAGTCCATGCGCACTGCGCAGGTAGTCCTCGACATACCAACTCAGGCGCTCGATAGCGCTTACACCTACATTGCACCCGATCATCTGGATGATTTCCAGGTCGGGTGCTCTGTTCTGGTGCCGTTTGGCGGCCGGCAGGCCGTTGGCTTCGTTATGTGCGTGAGCGAATATGCGGAAGACGACCTTGCTTCGCTCGAGGCCGATGCTGGTTGCAAGGCGTCAAAGCTTAAGCCTATTGCGTCCGTGCTCAGCAAGCCCTTCTTCGATGAGAACGGCGCCGCATGTGCGGAATTCCTTGCTAATCGCTATGTCGCACCGCTTTCCAGCTGCGTTCGCCTGTTCACGCCGCCTGGTGGCGTTCCTCGTATGGTGCGGGGTGCTCATGGCTGGCGCTTGGAGCAGCCTACGGTTGGAGAGGTCGATGACCGTTGGGTGCGGCTTCTGCCGGCAGCGGCTGAATTTACCCCACGCAAGGGAGCGGTCAAACAAGAGGCCATTCTTCAGGCGCTTTCCGCGGGCGAGTTGCGCGTTGCCGAACTCACTGCGGAATACGGCTCGGTTTCGAGCGTGCTGAAGTCCCTTGAGAAACGGGGCGTGCTTGCGGTGGAATCGCGTCGTCGCATGCGTGGCATGGAGCGCGTTGACGGCGCGGGCACGCAGATGGACTATCGTTCCGTCGGCTTCGAGCCCACCGCCAAACCGCAGCTTACCGAGGGACAAGAACGCGCGCTTGCCGAAATCGAGCAGGCTTACAACGCCCATTGCGGGCGCGTCGTGCTCTTGGATGGCGTTACGGGCTCGGGCAAGACGGAAGTCTACCTGCAGGCCATCGAGCGTGTTATCAAGGCGGGTCAGACGGCTATCGTCCTCGTGCCTGAGATTTCCCTTACGCCGCAGACGGTTGCTCGCTTCAGGGGTAGATTCGGCGACATGGTCGCTGTACTTCATTCTCGTATGAGCGTGGGGGAGCGCTACGACCAGTGGGATTTCATTCGCTCGGGTGATGCGCGCGTCGTTGTGGGCGCCCGAAGTGCGCTCTTCTCTCCGCTTGCAAATCTTGGCCTCATCGTCATCGACGAGGAGCACGAAGGTTCGTATAAGCAAGACCAGGCCCCGCGCTACGTCTCGCGTGACGTAGCTGCGTGGATGGCTCAGCATGTGGGCGGTGCGCTCGTTTTGGGTAGTGCCACGCCTTCCATCGAAACGCTCCATCGTGTTCATTTCGATGAAGCGTGGTCTTGCGTCGAGCTGCCTGAACGCGCGAACGGCAAGCCCATGCCGCGCGTCGATGTCGTGGACATGGCGAATGAATTTGGCAGCGGCAGTCGTTCCATGTTCTCTCGCAAGTTGCAGAACGCCCTGAAGGAGACCATAGACCAAGGTCGCAAGGCCGTCCTCATGCTCAACCAGCGTGGCTTCGCCTCGTTTCTGCTTTGTCGCGAATGCGGGTTCGTGCCCACGTGCCCCAGCTGCTCTACGTCGCTTACCTACCATGAGCGCGGCGCTTCCCTGGTGTGCCATCATTGCGGCTATACCATGGCGGCACCAGCGCTGTGCCCCGAATGCGGTAGCCCCTACCTGAAGAAGTTTGGCGCGGGCACGCAGCGCGTGGAAGCCGAACTGCGGGGAACGATCGAGGCGTTTGGATCCCGCTACCACGTCACGTGCTCTTCCGATGCGGAAGCGCCTTCGTCCATGCCCATTTCCGAAGGCGACATCGTCGTCGACCTCATTCGTATGGACGCTGACACGACGTCGCACAAGGGTGCTCATCGTGCGTTGCTCGAGCGCTTTGCGTCGGCCGATGCCGCCGTTTTGCTGGGTACCCAGATGATCGCAAAGGGCCTCGACTTCGACGACGTGACGCTCGTGGGCGTCATCAATGCCGATACGCAGTTGCGTCTTCCCGATTTTCGTTCGGGCGAGCGTACGTTCGATTTGATTCAGCAGGTTGCGGGGCGTGCGGGTCGCGCCGATTTGCCGGGCCGCGTCATCGTGCAAACGTATAACGCGTCGTCTGCCGCCATACGCGCCGCCGCCCGTTACGACCGCGCGGCATTCCTGAAGGATGAGCTCCCCAAGCGAAAGGCCCTGCAATATCCTCCGTACGTGCGCTTGGCCGACGTGCGCATTTGGGGCAAGAACGAAGGGGAAGTGCGCGATCACGCCATTCAACTGTACGAGCAGCTACGCGATCAGCTATCGAAGGTAGCCGTGGGCGATTGGCTCATATTGCCTCCGGTGCCATGCGTGCTTTCGCGTTTGCGTGGCAACTATCGCTATCACATTAGCGTGAAGGCGCCGCTTGGGTCTGATATCGCCACGGTGCTGGCTCCCGTCTTTCGCGCTCGCAAGGCCCAGAGCACGGTGAGCGTCGCGATTGACGTGGACCCTCAGTCGCTGCTCTAGCTTACGTAGCTCGTTACGTCGGGGCAGGCGGCGATGAGCTTCTTCAGGTTCGCTATATACGAATGGAGCAACCAGCCCGTATCGCGGCCCTGGTGGATTACGTAGCCTACCTTCATGGTCTCCTTCGTTTCCAGTGGGATGCTCGCAATGCCCGTGTACATTTCGCTGGAAAGCAGACCCGTGGAAATGGTGTAGCCGTTGCAACTTGCAAGCAGGTTAGCGAGCGTTCCGCGATCGGTGATGCGCACGTTCTTCGCGTGGGGCAGGTAGGCGAAGGGCTCCTCGGAATAATAGAAGGAGTTTCGCTCGTCCTGCAGGAACGAATAACGAGGATATTCAGCCAAGTCGCCAGGCTGAATCGTCTTCCGTTTTGCTAACGGGTGATGTTCCCCCACGAACACGTGCACGGGCGCCTCAAAGAGCGGGTAGAACATGAGATGCGCGTCATCGAACGCCTTCCAGAGCACGCGCTGATTGTAGTTATCGGTGTATAGGATGCCGATTTCGCTACGGAACTCTTTTACATCCTCGATGATCTGCAAGGTGCCCGTTTCGCGGAGGACGAACTCGTATTCGTCGCCACCGCATTCTTCCAGCGTGCGTACGAATGCTTCCACGGAAAACGAGTAATGCTGCGTAGACACTGCCAAGCGGGCCTGGTCGGAATCGTCGTGGCTGTAGCGCGCTTCCAAGAGGTCTGCTTGCGTGATGACCTGCCGTGCGTAGCCTAAAAGCTCGGTGCCCTCGTTGGTGAGCGTTACGCCGCGGTTGCTACGACGAAAGATGGAAATGCCCAGTTCGCTTTCAAGGTCCTTGATGGCCGTGGATAGATTGCTCTGCGACGAATAGAGCCGCGTGGCCGCGGCGTTGATGGAGCCGTATTCTGCTACGGCCAGTATGTAACGCAGTTGCTGCAGCGTCATCTTCGCACTCCTTTTGGCGTGAATCGCTTTGTTAGAAGTGTAACCGCTTGATGGCGAATTTGCTATCTAGAATAGCGATAACGAGAACTCGCTTATACTCAATACGTTATCTATTGCATCGGCATTTAACTCATGAAATCATTCATATGCGTCAGACAAAACGCTTTGGCGTGTTATGCAATATCGATAAGGAGCTAGGCATGGCGAAAAAGAACATCCCGTACGATCAGAAATACTACGATCCCGAAATCGAGTGCATGCCGCGCCCCGAGCTTGAGAAGCTTCAGCTCGAGCGTCTTCAGGAGATGGTGAAGTACGCCTACGACAATACCGTGTATTACCATCGTAGCTTCGACGAGGCCGGCGTTGCCCCCGAGGACATCAAGACGCTTAGCGACATTCAGAAGCTTCCCTTCATCAACAAGCAGACGGAGCGCGATACCCAGCATGTTGGCACCTTCTTCGGCGAGATGTGCTCCGTTCCCGAAGACGACGTCGTCTTCATGGCTACTTCCTCTGGATCCACGGGCGTTCCCACGGTAAGCCCCTTCACGCAGGAGGACTTCGACCTGTGGCAGGACACCGAGGCTCGTCTGTTCTGGCAGGCTGGC